>JAWUXW010000144.1:0-19793 GCA_034111125.1 Paraglaciecola sp. | reverse complement strand
TGCCAGTCTCTCATTTGTGGCCTCCTTATTCGAACTTGCCGGTTCTGTTAAAGAGGCCATTTTCGCAGCTTTGCACGCAGTGACGGCTAAGCCTTTTCGAGTCGCACCGCCAGAGGCGGTGGTTTACCAAGTTTTAATTACGGGCATTCGTGCAAAAAGACAGTCCACAAATGATGTTGGCCGATCTGAATACCCTGATCAATGAGATTATTGTGCTCATGAAACCTAACTTGAAGAGACAGGGTGTAGAGCTCCGCCTTGAGTTGGCTGAGCAATTACCGCCTGTTGTAGTGAGTGGTATTGAAATCCAGCAAGTACTGGTTAATCTGATACAAAACGCTGTTGATGCCATGCAAGGCAGTCCTAGGGGTTTTCGCAAACTGGCAGTCTCAACACGTCTAACTGAGCAAGCAGCAATAGCTGTTACAGTGGCGGATACAGGCCCCGGAATGAATAAACAGACCCTGGAGCAGGTATTCACCCCCTTTTTCACAACCAAGGGCAATGAATGTCTTGGTGTGGGGCTTTCTATCAGCTATTCGATCATTGAAGCTCATGGCGGGACACTTGCGGTAAAAAGTCTGCCTGACAGCGGTACCTGTTTTAGTTTTATACTAGAATCGGCAGATCACGCTGACCTTTCCTCACTGATATAAATTACTCTCACTATTCATACTAAGCGGTACATTGCACAAGGCCTAGCTAAAAATACGTATTTCTAGCTACCTTCATCCGCTTCATCCCCGCGCATCTTCATCTGCAAGCCCTTTAAGAAATTACGTAACATTTGATCTTTACACAGGCGATACTGACGATTTTCAGGTTTACGGAACAGAGCGCTTAGCTCGTGCTTAGATATTTTAAAGCCGCTTAGAGCCATCAGGTTTAATACCTCTTCGGCCTGCAAGTTAAGGGCTATTTTTAACTTGGTAAAGATGATGTTATTCGTCAGGCGTCTTTCTACTGGAGCTTCTACCCCTTCCCGCTTGCCTCGTTTAAGATTAATCAAACCATTAAGGAACAGGGCAAACACGATATCCGGACATTCAACAAATTCAGGATCATCGTCTTTGCGCAACCAGCCGTGCAATTGCAACTGGGTAGCCGGATAATCTGCTTGAGCGAATACCTCAACCATTTGTTTGTCGCTAAAATCAAAAATATAACGAACCCTGCGCATAACATCATTATTAATCATTATCACTACCTATTAGCTTTGAAAAGCACCTGCCAACAGCCTTGATGCTTTGAATGGCGCGTATAATACCTAGGATAGACGCAGATAACGATAAAAAGAGTGTCCATAACTACAGTTATTCCATGGGAAAGGAAATCACGCAGGCCTTAGCTGCTTTAACCCAGACAAATTTGATACAAATCATCTATCTTGGCACAGAGCTGGAAAGTTCAGCTGTTATATGTATTAACACGGCTAATCGCCCAGGGGCCGAGTTTCGCAATAACGCAGAGGTCATTTAGCTGAGCATAGCCTTTAATCGAGGTTCAAATACCTAATCTTCTGGGGAAACAGTACAAGGACCATCATAGAGGATATTGTACACACGGAATTTATATTCTTAGTCTCTGAAGTTATAACTATTTGAAAGTTAAAGTACCACCGGCAGAGCCGGGGGGTTACCTTCTATTAATTAGGGTGATTGGTATAAATGGTGAGCGACTTTGGTATCGCCCTTCGGGAAGGGATGTCAAGCTCCCTAGCGGCATTGCAACGTCTATGAAGGCAACCAGCATTCCTTCGACGTTACGCTTTGCTATGAAACTTGCCAACGCCTTCTGAGCTGATCGCATCTCAAGGCGAAATGGTATTAAACATTCGTGTTTGCCCTCGAGGTCTTCAATTCAGTTGCTGGTGGTGCATTTGGACCTGGGATAGGTTGAGAGCACCTCATATCATTTTTATACCTTATCCTTTGCTGAACTAACACCAGCAAGAGGCGAAATCAGCCGTTCTGAAGTGTGTTTCGAAAGAACTTTGGCATTAACACCCGACAAGATTAACTGCGCTGATAATCTCCGAGGGCATGCAATATAACTTGACGGGTGTCCTTTGGATCAATGACCGCGTCGATTTCCAGCACACTGGCTACTTCTGTCGCCTGACCGCGTTGATACTGCTCGAGCAACAATTTGTCATACAGCACCTGGCGCGCTTGTGGATCGTCTATGCCTTCCAGCTGTTTTTTATAGCCCAGTTTGACTGCACCTTCTAGCCCCATTGGACCAAATTCACCGGTTGGCCAGGCAACCGTGTAATCAGGGTTGCTGGTACTGCCGGCTAAAAGCGCCTGGGCACCAAGGCCATAGCATTTGCGTAGCACCACGGCAATAAAAGGTATGTTTAACTGTGCCCCGGCAACAAACAGCGCAGCCAGACGGCGCACTGCGCCCCGTTTTTCATGCTCTGGCCCAACCATAAAACCAGGAGTATCGCAGAGCGACACTAAGGGTATGGCAAAGTTATTACACAGCTGGATAAAGTCACTGGCCTTTTCGCCGGCGTCCACATCGATGGCTCCGCCGAGTACTTTACAATCACTGGCAAGAACACCTAGCGGACGTCCTTCTAATCGCATAAAGCCGGTGATAATGGAGCCCCCGAAAGCCGATTTAAGTTCAATAAACGAATCTCTGTCAGCAAGGATTTGGATGACCGCTCTGACGTCGTAAACAAAACGCCTGTCATCGGGCAACGCCTGCCTAAGTTCTGTTTGATTTGCGAATTGCCATTGGCTTTCTTGTCCATCAGACACATTGCCTGCTATATACGGCCCCTGAAAATAGGCCAAACAGTGTTTTGCCAACTGAGTCGCATGAGCCTCATCATCCGCCACAATGTCCACTACCCCATTGGCCGCCTGTACTTCAATCGGGCCAATATCGGTGGGGGCATGAATACCGAGACCGCCGCCCTCAATCATTGCCGGACCGGCCATACCTATCCAGGAGCGTTTCGTGGCGATGGTAATATCGGCCGCGCCAAATAAGGCGGCATTACCGGCAAAACAATAACCATTGGCAACGGCAATGCGCGGCACTATGCCAGCTAATTTGGCCCAGGAGGAAAATGACTGGCACTGCAAACCAGAATTCACCGTAGTAATATCCGTATCACCAGGTCGCCCACCGCCGCCTTCGGCATACATGATAACCGGCAGTTTCTGCTGCGCTGCGGTGGCCAGCATTCGGTCTAACTTATGGTGATGGTAGTAACCTTGAGTTCCAGCTAACACGCTGTAATCATTAATAATAACGGCAGTACGGGCTGTACCTTTGGCCAGCATCTCGGCATTCACCGTAGCAGTCCCGGTTATGATGCCATCTGCTGCAGTCTTGCTTTTTAATTCTTCGTAATCAATGCGCAAACGCTGGGCGGCGACGGCAAATTGACCGTATTCAATAAATGACTCAGGATCACATAAGTCAGTCAGATTTTCCCGGGCTGTGCGGTAACCTTTAGCGTGACGTTTGCTTTGTTGGGTTTGCCGGGCCTCGTCCAGACTTTGTGCTTGACGGTCTACAAATTGCTCTCGTAGTGCTTCTGTTTGGCTTACTTGCTCTTTAACACTGGGCTCTGCTTGGCTGGCCGTTGTATTGCGACTAGAGGCTGTTACACAATCAACTTCAACCATCTCCTGCCCCACTAAAACTTCGGTACCTACTGTCACTAGAATCGACTTCACGACACCGGATTGCTCAGCCACAACGGTGGTTTGCATTTTCATTGCTTCTATAATCAGAAGGGGCTGATCAGCCCTGATCTGCTCA
Organism: Paraglaciecola sp.; assembly: GCA_034111125.1. Classification (GTDB taxonomy): domain Bacteria; phylum Pseudomonadota; class Gammaproteobacteria; order Enterobacterales; family Alteromonadaceae; genus Paraglaciecola. Next base: position 16,007 of record JAWUXW010000144.1, on the reverse strand, counting down.
CCAATACGGGCATTGATTGCCGTAACCACACCCATATTAGGCGCACAAATAAATTCTGAATTAGACATCATAGGACTCTTTATAGATCATTTAATTGACTGGGATCGGCAAAGTCGGGCAGGTGTTCAGCTAGCGCGTCTGAGATATCAATGCCCCTCTAACAAGAAGCGCTCGGCCCGTTCTACCCGTCGGGGTTTACCGGTTATCACCAGTACATCTCCAGCCACTAACTCTGTCTGCGCGTCGGGGTTGGGTACTTCCTTGTTATCCCTGCGTAAACCTTTGATATTAATGCGCTTACGTTCAAGATCCAGGGCTTGCAGACTCTTCCCGACAGCAAAGGCATCGTCGGTTAAGATCACCGCATGCATAAATTCCAATTTATCCTGTTTAACATAATCCAGCTCCGTAGTTTCACCGGGAAAAAAACCATGCATATTGCCGTAATGACCCTTTCGCTCTTTACGCACCCGTTTTAATATTCGTGACATGGGGACTCCCGACAAGTGCAGGACCTGAGACACCAGCATCAAACTTCCTTCGAGAATTTCAGGTACTACTTGTGATGCACCCGCTAGATATAATTCTTCCATCCGATAGTCTTTGCGGGTACGCACCACGATGGGTAAGTCAGGATACATGCTAGAAACCAGCTCAATTACACTAACCGCTTTATCATGTTGGTCAAAGGTCAGTAACACCAATTTTGCCTGTTCAATACCCACGGCTCGCAATATGTCTTTTTGCTTAACATCACCAAAATATACTGGCTCACCGGCAGCTTGCGCTTCATGCACCCTTACCGGATCGGCATCCACCACAACATAGGGTATGGCTTCGGTTTTTAGTAAGCGGCTGACTGACTGGCCGACACGACCAAAACCAAAAATTAATACATGATCTTCCAGCCCCTGGTGCTTTTGCCCTATGGCACTGACAGAGTCAACCTGTGGAAGAGCTTCATTACTGATATAGCGGGCAAAGTCAGGACTTTTATTAACCAACCAGGGAGTAATAGCCATGCTCATAACCCCAATACTGAGCAATAAAGATCCCTGCTCGGTAGTCAAAATAGCATGATCGACCGCCAGGGCGGCCAGTACAAAACTAAATTCTCCCATCTGACAGAGTTTAAGCGCCGCCGCCCAGGCATCCTGTTTCGGCAACTTGAAAATCAGAGCTGAAAAACGGATAAGTAGCACCTTAAGCAGCAAGACCGTCGTCAGCCCGAGTAAGGCCCAATGCAATTGAGAAAACAGGTAGTGTAAATCTAAGCGCATACCGATAGTGATAAAAAACAAGCCCATTAAAATATCTCTAAAGGGTCGAATATCAGCTTCCAATTGATGTTTATATTGGCTTTCGCCCAACATCATACCAGCCAAGAAGGCGCCCAGCGCCATCGATAAACCAAATGAAAATGCCAGCCCGGCGGCCATCAAAGCAACCATAATAGAAGTTAATACAAACAACTCATCGGTACGAGTTCGCGCGACTTCACTAAACACTTTTGGTAGCAACCATTTCCCAACAGATAATAAAATCACCACCACAACAATACCCTTAACAAAGGCCATGGAAATAGCCCAGGCAAGGCTTTGCTCAGTGCCATCCGCCAACAAGGGCACCAGTATCAATAAAGGTACCACTGCTAAATCTTGCAGTAGCAAGATACTCACCGCCATTTGCGCCCGGGGGGTATTGAGTATGCCTAAATCACTGGTTTGTTTAATCACAATGGCAGTTGAAGACAGGGCCACCATGCCCCCTACGACAAGGGCTGCACTGGTGCTTAAGCCAAATAATAAACCTAGGCCCATAAACAGTCCTGTGGTCAGGATCATTTGCGCCAGCCCTACGCCAAAAACTAGGTGGCGCATCGCCAGCATTTTTGGCAATGAAAATTCCAGGCCCAAAGAGAACAGTAAGAAAACGATACCGAGTTCGGCAAACACATCCATGCCTTCGGGGTGTTCAAATAATGCCATTAGATCTGGCCCGGCCAATATGCCACAGAACAGATAGGCCAATATAGGCGGCAGGTTAATCCGTTTGAATAACCATACCGTCGCCACTGCAACCGACATTAAAATTAGAATATTGCCAAAAATTCCATGCATAAGCCCAAATCTACTCCGCTAGTTAGCTCGCTATCACTAGTAGGCACAGAACTTGCTGTGCTCACAACAATATTATATTCGTTCAGTTAGTCGCCATTTAATTGGCAGGAGAAAACATTGGAACAACTTGCTCAGTTTTACGACGACACCGGTAGTGACAATTTTTTTAGCCTTGAACAAAATACTCAAGGTATGAGTCAAAATCAGTTAAATAGCTTTTTTCAGAAACTGTTAACGACTATTGACTTACCGGTACTCGCCGAATTGTTTTATCAGCAACTTTCCAGCACGTTACCGTTGTCTGCCTTAAAAATCCAGTTTAATGATGCAGTCATTAATTTCGGAAAACTAGATAAAACTCGTAATATCAAAGTGTTAAAGCATATCGACCAAGATAAATGTATGACGACTCTAAGCTACGGTTTCAATCACGTATTAGATGCCCGTGACTGGCAGGTGTTACAGCAAATGCACCTGTATTTCCGTCATCCCCTTAAAAATGCACTTGAGTACCATAAAGTAAAGCAGTTCGCCATGAAAGATTATCTTACTTCACTGGGCAATAGGGCAAGTTATGATGAAACCTTGCATCGCCTGATCAGCCAAGCTAATCGATATGAGTTAAAGTTTGGTTTATTAATGATTGATATGGATAAGTTCAAACAAGTTAACGACCAGTTTGGACATGGTGAAGGTGATAAGGTACTAATATCTTGCGCTGACACCATACAACACTGTTTACGAGATATGGATTTCGCCTTTCGTTTTGGCGGCGATGAGTTTTGCTGCTTGTTAGCAAACAGCGACAGGCAAGCCAATATAGTTATCGCCCAGCGCATCCAACACGCAGTGCAAAGCAATGCTTTATTGAAAAAATACGGCGTGTCTTGCAGTATTGGCAGCAGCAATTACTTCGTTGGCGATTGTGAAAAATCCATTTTCACCCGAGCAGATAAAGCATTATATGCGGCCAAACAAGCTGGAAGGGATTGTTTTAGAGCGGCATAAGATGCATCTAAATTAGCCTTTCAGTAATTATATCGGCAAAGACTTGCCGCTTTATAAGTGATGAAAACAGAATAAATCCAAAATAAACAGGCACTTGCCATGATGATTGCAAATGCCACTCTAGGATAAAAAGGCTTGCTTGTTTATTCACCTTTCCACGACTCTGATTAGCAAAAGCTTGCGTAAATAGTTCAAGTAATCAGACTATTCAATGTTCTTCAGAACCCGCATCTAATTTCGGCATAAAAAAATTTTCCAGGTGGAACAAATTTAAATTTTATGTTCGCCCCCCTGCTTCTGGTCTGTACTGCATTGGGAAAGCAGCGCTTCAAGCTTACTCTGCTGTTGCTTAAGGTCATCAATCGATGCCTGATGAGTGACTAATTTATCACTGGCAAATTAGTCCTCTGGGCGCACAGCAGAATTCATTGGGTAATATTGATGCAGGCACGACTCGTGGAATATATGGTAGGGAGAGAATAAAAAGTCATCTGCCTCTCCACAAAAAAGAAGCATGCGTAGATATTAAACTTACTAAATATCACCCGCAGCAATCCCATCGATTTGTCTCTCCACTTGAGCACAGTAACCAGCGAACAATATCACCTTTTTTTACGCCATCAGGTTAATACGCTTAGGCTAAGGCCAAGAAGTGCTTTTTATGTCCAACAAGATAAACGGAAATGGGTATTTGAGGTGCGGTAATACCAACAACTAAAATAGCTTTAATCACTTCGTAATATGAAAGGAATGTAACTTTGTCACCGCAAAACACCCTTTTCAGAGGGAATTCCATAGGGATTTAGGCATCGCCCGAAGGGAAAAACTGACCCGCTTCATAGAATATGAAGCGGGAGGAACAGCAGAATATTGCTGTCAAAAACATTAGTTAGTGATAAAAATCAACCTCAATGCCCCTATCAGTTATGTTGCCGATTGCCATCTATTTGTCGCCGTTTCCTGATGTGGGTTCAACGTCTTCCGGCTTACTGTCCTCAACCACCAATTTTTGTAAACGCTTCTCTTCCTTCTTTTTCTTCTTGGCTATTTCTTTCTGGCGCTTTTCGAAAGCGTAATTGGGCTTGGCCACTCGTATTCTCCTCTACATAATTCTTATATCAGACCATTATAATACGGTATTTTAAAAACGTTTGCGCTCTTCATAACATCGATAAAATTCACCGGCGCAAACAAGGACTGGATCGACGCTGTAAGTTCACCTCTTATCAGCCAACTAACATTAGTGTTACTGGTACAAACGCAACTGCCGAAAAAGCCCTTGCACCCCTTGTTTACGGAGGCTAAACACTAGTCCGTCCCCTTTAGGATTGGCCGTAAGTCGTCTAGTTTGTCAAAGAGCTGCCAAATATAATTGGCAGTACCATTTTCTCGGTGGGGATGTAAATCAGCTAGATGTGGATCGTTGCGGTAGCTATCGAAGGCCTCTTTCGATTCCCATTCGACCAAAACTAGAACTGTCCTTGGCGTGATATCCCCCTGCACCGCCTCTTTGAACTTGCCTAGAGAAACTAAACGGCCGCCGTGGGCCTCAACTTCTGAGACTGAGCGGCGAGCATACGCCAAATACTCTTCACGATCCGATACATCAAATAAATTTAAAGCAAATACAGACATTACATTACCTCTCTACATTATGATATTTTACATGGCGCTCTTAATATGGAATTTTTAGCGGTGCTTTGGACGAAGGCCAGCGAATAAAATTATCACTGGTTTTACCAACAACATAATTCACCTGTTATAGGTCGAACAGCGTCTTCCATTTGGCACTTTCTTTAGCGAGTTTGAATGACTGAAATGCACAAAAACTGCCCAAGGAATTGCAATCAACAGTGTTGTATTTACAAACAATTCGTTAGCCAACAGAGGTCGAAGATCACCCGGGGACTCACCAAACTTGGAAAACAAACCCAAGCCAATAGTAAAATAAATAAACTGCCAAGGACTAATTCCAAACATCCGATTTAATTATTTTTTTCACTTAATAATGTACTTAACGACAGTTGTGTTATCAAACTCCCCACACTATCAATTAATATATTGGCTAGTTTTTGATACCTACTATGCCTATTTGTTTTATAAGCATCTTTTCGCTATTGCGCAAATTTCACTTGGTACACTTATTAGTCAAAAACAACTTAAGTTAAACCGATTTATGGGCTCCACCACCCTGTCGGAGTAGCGTGGTCACCAAACCAAAATGAATATATACATGAGCCCGTCATGGTGAGTAAAGGAAGAGGAAAGCAGGCACAGAGTTAGCTAATTTGAACGTAACGCTGCCTCTCTTTTAACCTCGTTTTATTCTCCCGGCAATAGTTGCAGGGTGCTCACGGTATTAGCTGCAACATCGGCTTCGCTAAAGTGCTGCCTCTGGTATTGACCATTGATATACGGCTCTGCCTGGTCTTGATAGTGTTTATCAAACAATACCCCACTTTGTCCCACTGGATTGATACCAAGTGATTGACTTGCGTCGGCAAAGTCGATTAGCCGGCGGGTTGAGGGGCCGTAAACCACTGGCCAAGGTGCAGGACCGATTTTATGTGACAGGTTATTAGGGGTTTCGTGGCCGCCGGGTGCAGCAAACTGACCAACATTGAACACTTTATCCAGCGGCTTTTGCCTGCCCAATGGATGTCCATGAACCAGTGTATGTACATCGCCCCATTGCCAGTTGGCTGTGTTGGCTCCTAGAGTGCTGCGCAGGTTTTCTAGGCTTGCCTGCCAAGCAACTTTGACGGTTTCGGCGCGATCTTCTACAGCTGACGTGGCGCGATTATCCCACCACGGTGAGTCAGGCTCAGCGGCCAGGCGTGGTAATGCAAAATCGATCACTCGAGTGCTGATCAAGGTAGCAAAGAAATTGTCACCCATCTCGTCACGCATAGCCTCGTACAACAATTGGTAAACCAACTGGTTAAAAATCGTCGGGGCGACATCGCCGAGATTATGATCCCCATTCCAGTCACTGAGTAATTGCACCAGCTCTTGTTCATCGGCGCTGGCCGCCGCTTGTATGATGGGCAATAAAGGCTTGAGTAAGCGCTGTGCATAGCCACTGCCAGGATCCAGTTGCAGTGCCTGGCTGTTTTGCAGGTCCCACTTCACGCTATTATCGGCTAAACGCTGATCAAATCGTATGGCGCGAGCGGGCACATTGTAGTAACCAGGGACCTTAATACCGCTGTCAGGGACGGGCTGATGATTGGCCGAGACGATATAGCCTCGAGCCGGGTTTTCTTCCTGTGGGTTATCAGTAAAAGGTATAAAACCCAGTTTATCCGCCTCAGAGCTGCTGCCGTCGAGGATGAAACTAGGATCCACTCCGTCGGGACGTTTAGGCAGTTGAGCTGCCGCCCACCAGCCGATATCACCCTCGGCATTGGCCCAGATCACATTAAGCCCTGGCGCATGGATTTTTGCACTGGCAGCGCGGGCTTTTACCAGGGTATCAGCGCGGTTGAGTTGATAAAAGCCTTCGACGATCGGGTTCTCAGTTTCTAAAAACGCCCACCACATGGCGATTGGCGTTTTACCACTAAGTTCCCCAAGGGCATCGTTGATGATGGGCCCGTGAGGCGAACGACGAAGGGTTAAGGTAACCGTCTCGGCTCCTTTGACTTCTATCTGCTCACTACGGCTTTGCAATTCCACCCACTGGCCCTGATACCAAACCTGATTTGCATTATCCGGATTGACCTTCTCGGCGATCAGGTCCACGTCATCATTCTGGAACATCGTAATGCTCCAACCAAAGTCCAAATTGTGTCCCAGCGAGGCGGTTGGATTGAGTGCCTGGTGATGGCCATATAGCTCAAATCCCGGGTAAGACAAATGCGCTTCGTACCACACTGCCGGAACCGCAAAACTGATATGGGGGTCACCTGCCAGCAACGGCTTGCCGCTTGCTGTGCGGCTGCCGGATATCGCCCAGGCATTGCTGCCTTCAAATAAGGCTAAACCGCTATCTGTCAGTGCTTGCTGGCTGAGCTGAGCAAGGCGGTTAAGGTCAGCCCAATCATTGGCTGCCAAGTTTGGCGCCGCAACGCCTTCGTGATGCCACGCCAAATCAAACACCTTAAGGTAGTCGGCACCAAGCTGGTCCCGCACATAGCTCAGCACCGGCTCGGTGCTAAACGCAGCGGCAAAACTGTAAGCCATATAACCAGCTACACTGAGTGTATCCTCAGCAGTAAAGGGCCGCTTTGTAATACCTAGAATATCAAACTCCAGCGGTACCGGGTGGCCGGCCTGGTATTGATTTATACCATCTAAATAGGCCGTCAGTGCTTTATTGGCGGCTCGATTGGGATCCATCTTTGCCACATAAGCATCGGCATGTTCGCGAATACCTAGTGTGCGAAATAAACGGTCGGTGTCGAGCAGTTTTGGCCCAAGTATGGCTGCCAATTCCCCCCGAGCTAAACGGCGCACCATCTCCATCTGAAACAGGCGATCCTGAGCATGCACGTATCCTAGTGCACGATACATATCAGCCTCGTTCTGTGCCTGAATATGTGGCACCCCCCTATCATCATAACGCACGCTAACTGGTGCTTGAAGGTTGTTGAGCTTGACTTCACCACTGCGCAGGGCTTGTTTACTATGAAGGTACCATGCACCAGCAATGCCGATGATGGCAAGCGTAATAACGAGAATTTTCAGAAGAAGTTTAATAGCATGCATCCATTTTTTAGTTATCGCATTGGGCATAATGTAAAAGAAACCTAGTGCCCGTTACGAGTGTTGTAATTATTGGTAGAATAAAAACCTTTCGGAAACGTTTATACCCAAATAAACTCAATAGAGTCAACTTTATCTATCACTTGGGTTTATACCCAAACTACCTGAAGATGTGGGTTGCGGAATTTTGGGTATCTATCAAGCTGTCTTGGTCTTGGCCACATATTTTCGTTTTGTGCTGCCTCTGCGTTTTTTAGTAAAGCTGGTTTTGCCCAAGCCAGACAGGCCCTGGGGCAATACCTCGAGGCTCTGGGCGACTAAATCTTTGAGTTGCTGCTCCAAAGGGCTCATTAATTTTTTATATTGACTTTTCCCCTCGCTGATCGCGGATAACTCAGACTCCCAGCGTGCAGTCATGTCTGGATATGTTGCCACATCTGGTAGGGCGTCTACCAAGCTGCGCCCCGTCACTGTTGCGGTAATCGTTTTACCGGCACGGGACAAAAATCCCCGAGAGAATAATAATTCGATGATCCCCGCTCTGGTGGCCTCCGTGCCCAAACCATCGGTTTCACGGAGGATCTGCCGGAGTTGCGGATCACTCACGTGGGCACTAATGCCGGTCATTGCAGCTAATAAGGTTGCGTCGGTGTATGCCTTGGGAGGCGAAGTGTGTTTTTCCAGCACTTCAGCCTGCAATGATTGCAGTGCCTGCCCCTGACTTAAAGTGGGCAATAACTGCGGCACCTCAGTGCTGTTGTCGTGATTATTTTTTTTACTGCCCTGTTGAAAGAGACACTTCCAACCCTCGGTAATTAACTCTTTTGCCACTGCGACAAATAAACCGGCGGCAATCTCCACCTCAACACGCACAGCGTAAAATTCATGATTCGCTAAAAATTGCGCCAAATAATTACGGCAGATCAGGCTATACACTTTGGCGTCGTTACCGGATAAGTTGCTGCTGACTTTTTGAGTGGGAATAATTGCGTGGTGGGCATCAACCTTTTTATCATTCCAGGCTTTTGATTTACGACTTAAATCAAACTGGGTTTCACGCAATACCCTGCCCTGCTGGCCCAGCCATTGACTATTGGCCACCACAGCAGTGTGCACGTCTTTGGCCTGAGTAAAGTGGCTTAAGGGCAAGTATCGGCAATCAGAACGAGGATAAGTAATTAATTTGTGCCGCTCATACAAACCCTGACAAACATCCAGCACCTGCTGGGCACTTAGACCAAAGGCCTTGCTGGCATCAATTTGTAAGGACGACAAATTATACGGCAGCGGCGGCCCTTGTTTTTTATGTTCACGTTTTAGGTTTTTTACGTGTGCCGGTTGCTGACTAACACGCTTAGCAACATTATTCGCTAGCGCCTGAGACAAATTTCGCCCCTGCTCATCAAGATATTTGCCACATTGCTCGCTGGGTTGCCATCGAGCTTTAAAGTGCTCACCCTTGTCCGTTTCCAGGTTTACCCAGACTTCGTAAAATGCCTTACTGACAAAGTCCTCTATCGCCTTGTCGCGGCGAACAACCAAGCCCAACAAAGGAGTTTGCACACGCCCCACCGACAACACCCCTTTATATCCCGCCTTTTGACCTTGCAAGGTATAGGCACGGGTTAAGTTAATCCCATATAACCAGTCAGCACGGGAGCGGGCAAGAGCAGATGTAGACAGGGGAATAAACTCCCGATTACTGCGCAACTTACTCAGTGATTGTTTTACTGCAGAGGGGTTTAAGTCATTAATTAAGCAGCGTTGAATGGTGTTTTTTTTGGCTCCGGTGACCCCTAAAAAATTAATCACTTCATCCACCAGCAACTGGCCTTCACGGTCGGGATCACCGGCATGTACCAAGTGCTCAGCTTGTTTGACTAACTCGCGCAATACACCCAGTTGCTTGGCTGTTTGCTTTTTAATCCCAAGCTTCCATTGCAGTGGAATAATCGGCAGGTGTTCATGGCTCCACTTTTTAAAAGCAGGATCGTAGGCCTCAGGCTGTTGTTGTTCGAGCAAATGCCCTATGCACCAACTGACGGTATCCCCATTGGCCGCACTAATATAACCATCCCCCTTTTTATGCGGCTTGGGTAACACGGCGGCAATGGCCCGACCTAAACTGGGTTTCTCGGCAATAAAAAGGCGCATAAAATTCACTTTTCATGTTTTTTTATACAGTAGTCTTTTTTTGTTGTTTGCGCAAGTTCATCAATAGGGACAACGAGTTTGAAGATTTACGTAAAGGCTTACGTACACACCCATTTTAAATTGCGGCGCTATGTCACCTTTTCGAATATGTCTAAAGCCCGCATCCATGGGGACTGGTTCATTGGACGAAGCTTCACTTTGCAGCTCCCTATGCACACATGAAAATAAGCGACGAACGTAGTGTCGTCAGCAGATCTCTACGTAGCCACCCATTCCACTTAAAAATCAGAGCCTGCCCCGCCAAAAAGATTGACAAATAAGCAGTCTCAGAATATCGCAAAGAAGTTTACTTGGCCCCTGCTACACCTGATTTACTATAACGGTGCATTTACCAGAATCTAACGATAAATCCGAGGTTAAAATCCCAACCTAATTAGTATGTCTATTTTGGACATTAGGGTCTAAACTTCCACGTACTACTTAAGTCAATATGCAGTAAATAAATATCCTTTGGTTCAAAATAATAGAAGTAATAGTAGAGGTACTTCGTGGAATATAGATACGGTAAACGTCAATCAGTACGGGAACATGTAGAACTATGGAATGGTGAAATAAAATTTGGTGAATTTGATACAGCAAACTTGTCCAGTGGTGGCGTCTTTATTGAAAATTGCCAACAAAACATTGGCAAGCAACACTGCCTAACCATAAAATTCAGCAAAAACCCCAATTTGAGCTATCAAGCAAGCCGCCGCGCTAGGATTGTGCACAGAAACCGAAAAGGGGTGGGGTTAATGTGGACAAATAGCAATAACACTTGAGCCGACTAGTTAATCTGAGCGCTAATGAGTCAAACAAGTGACAATGATAATCTCTTTTTCTGGAGCGGATCCAGTCATGCTGTATGGATCAGACTAATGGCTGGATCGGGGCTCGGGGGATCCCAAATCCAGTACTCGATTGTTCCTGCCTGAAACGGGTGTTTGACTTAGGGGTAAAGCAGCGACTGGACCGCAGAGCACAGCAAAATCCATGCCGTGATTTCAATTGCTAGCGGCTAATCGGCGTGTGTCTGTCGATGTTTGATCTTGCTTAAAACGATAGCCACGTTTGCCTGTATTACGGGAAAACTCCCTGCTAATGGTGGATTGGCTAACCTTTAGTTGCTTGGCTATTTTATTTTGGCTCATACCTGTTTTACTCAAGGCATAAATCTGGCATCGTTGTTCACAGGTTAGTTGTTTATATGTTTTCATTGCTGCATCTCTTGCCGGAGAAAAAGCGATTAGCATATATCCGGCTGACCGCTTTTTCTAGCCGTTCAAGTTATGCACTTATTATTTGAATCCAAGGAAAGTAATGAATGGGCATGCTCGCAATAATCGATATACCTCCAACGCAAAGGAATTTCGACAACACATTCGTCTCTTTTTTAACGTCACCCTTCCCGATATTGCTGACACGTTAAACAGCCGAATAAACGATAATTTCAGATGCTGAACTCGGCACCTTGAGGTCATACCAATCCATCTAGATATCTGCTTACTCAGCGATGGATAAACGTAGCGTAATCGCGACGTGTTTTTTTGCCCGTCTAACGGCTAACGGCTAAAGTGTAAGCGACCTTGGTATCGCCCTTCAGGAAGGACTGACAAGCTCCCTAGCTGCATTACAACGTCTTTGAAGGCAACCAGCATTCCTTCAACGTTGCGCTTTGCTAGAAAACTAGCCAGCGCCTTCTGAGTTGATCACATATCAAGGAGGAAGGATATCACTTGGGTATAGCAAGCCATATTTGATTTATTCTTATTCTTTTCAACTGAGAAAATAATAAATCTTACTCGCCTCTCTACAGGTATCATAAATAAAATTTTAATCAATCCAAGGTGTTTTTATCTATGTCATTTGGCTCTTTAGGCTTATGTAATGAGCTTTTAAAAACCGTTGCAGAACGAGGTTATACAATGCCATCACCGATACAGATTGAAGCTATTCCGGTGGTACTTAATCGGTGTGATGTGATGGCAGTAGCACACACTGGCACGGGCAAAACGGCTAGCTTTACGCTGCCTATGGTGCAGCTATTATCTGGTGGCCCTAATCCCCAGGCTAATTATGTGCGAGCCTTAGTCATTACGCCAACTCGTGAACTTGCTGCTCAGGTTGCACAGAGCGTTCAAACCTACAGCCGCCATATGAATATTCGCTCTGCGGCCGTGTTTGGAGGTGTGAGGATCGAGCCGCAGATATCCCAGCTGCAAGGTGGTTTGCATGTGCTTGTTGCTACGCCTGGCCGTTTGCTTGATCTTTATGATCAACAGGCGATTAACTTTGATCAACTTGAGATAATGGTCTTGGATGAGGCTGACCGCATGTTGGATATGGGGTTTATCGACGATATCCGTCGCATCCAAATGCTGCTGCCTGACAAACGTCAAACTTTAATGTTTTCAGCGACGTTTTCTAAAGAGATCAAGTCGCTTGCCAAAGGTATGTTAAATAATCCACTTTTGCTTGAAGTAGCTGCTGCAAAAAGCTCAGTCGATAAAATTAAGCAGCAAGTGCATTCTGTAGACAAAGGGCGTAAGAGTGAGGTGTTGATCCACCTGATTAAAAAGAGCAATTGGCATCAAGTGTTGGTATTTAGTCGCACCAAGCATGGTGCGGATAGTTTGGTATCCCAGCTAGAAAACGCCGGTATTAGTGCCGCATCAATCCATGCGAACAGAACCCAGCATGCACGCACACGTGCCTTAGAAGGTTTTAAAAACGGGAATGTAGTGGTATTGGTCGCTACTGATATTGCCTCTCGGGGCATTGATATAAATCAACTGCCTTACGTGGTCAACTTTGATCTGCCCTATGTGCCAGAAGACTATGTGCATCGCATTGGTCGCACCGGTCGTGCTGGCACCCTAGGTCTAGCTGTTTCATTGTTCAGTGAGGATGAAGCTAAGCAGTTACAGTCTATTGAACGTCTCATTGGCCGTAAGTTTAAGCGTGAGATCATCCCAGGCTTTGCGCCCAGTAAGAAGGTACCTGCAGACACATCGGATGATGAGGAATATGGTAATTTTGAGGCTGATCCTAAGCCACAACGTCGAAGCCAATCTAAGCGTCGTGGGAGCCGTGGCAGCAACTAATCTAATCGTAATAATTGGAACGAATTGTGGACGGAGTAAAAATGAGTCTTCAACAAGAGCATTCAACGCCGCCTATTTGGCACTGTTTAGCCTGTCATGTTATACCAATCAACCTAAACTATCAGGCGACAATTAACTTGGCCGGTCGGCCAAAGTAGTTGACGTCTGACAACCACCACATGTACATGGTTACTCAGCACCCACGCATGAATACTGACTTTGTATTTCTTAGAATACGTCTTGAGCCAGCCGATATAAGCCTGCATATCGTCTTCACAAGCAAATATCACCTGGTGATTATTTCCGCGCTGGATTAGATGTTCAGGTACACCTGCACTGGAAACTCGGTGCTTTCTTGCCATAAAACGAACCTACTTATCTAGCACATATAGCAATAGATGTAGTGTAGACTAGTTAAATTGACTCTGACCCCTTTTATTTTGTTTTTTTGTTAACCCCATCACAGGGCCCCGAACTTCTGTTGATTCTGCTAAGCCATTAACTTCAGGGACTTTCGCATTGTAACCACGGTCGTCTATATCGGGAAAAGCCATATCTGGCGCGCCTGTTTTTGCGCGTTCAAATCGAATAGGCACAATTCGCAGCTCTTTCATTCCCGCTAATTTAATTGCCATACTTACTCTCCAAATACGTTTTTTATTTTATCAACAGTAGCGGCTTCTAACGCATTACCATTAGGATCAAGTCCATAATCAGCTTGGAAGTCCAAAACGGCAGCATCTATTCTTGACCCCCATTTGTCATTGACTTCACCTTCATAATATCCCAACAATTTAAGTCGTCGCTGCACTCCTTTCAATGTGTCATGTGGCTCAAGTGTTTGCAGTGTTTGTAATTCATATTCAGTTCCGAGGCATTTTAAAATAGCTTTGGCCCCACCAGGAATTAAAACCTCTATACTACCATCAGCACCTAGTTTACCTGATTGTGAAAATGTACCATCAAGATACACTTTGTAATCCGGTGTATTGGTGATACTTCGCGATGCGTCATCTCCCATTTTTCCTGGAAAACGCTGTAGGTACACTTTTAATTTGTGGTATCTTAAACGGTTTTTATTTGTTACGGCTGGGCTTGAACGCGATACAAAGGCCACTTTGCTTCCTCTTAAAGTCCATAAACTTCTTTAATTTTGTTTTTGGTAATGTCGTCAACAACATCGTCTTTATTTAAACCATTCCTAGTTTTAAATGCCTTGATGGCTAGTTTGGCTTTGTCGCCAATGTCGCCGTCAACTTCACCACAATCATATCCAAGATTGTTAAGCCTTGCTTGTACACCAGAATTCTCCTCATGAGGGTCAAGAAAACCAATATTTAGGGGCCACATAATAGATTGTGTTTTTTCACTATCTAACCAAACGGTTAACTTGCCTTTCGTGGCAGAAGCATCAATTTTATTTTCGACTAGGCCAGCCCCTGTAGTCGTCCCTTCATGTAAAATATCTTGTATATTAAGTAAATATTTTTTACCACCTAGTGGCGTGCCATCAAAGTCTTCTATCAACAATTTGAATTCCGTGATCAAGCCTTTCGCAACAAAAGTATGTTTTTCCCCGTCGGCGATAGACTTTTTTTTATTTTCCTTATCCGGAAGTTGAACAACATCTCCTTTTTTTAAAACATGTAAATTTTTACGTTTTGTTTTCAACGCTGAATTTTTCGCGTGAGAGTAAATAATACTTGGATCATGAAAGCCGTACTGCTTTGCAAGGCTTGACAGGCAATCACCTTGTTTAACTTTGTGTTTGGTCATAACTATACTCAAAAATCATTAACGTAAAATATTTTGTGGCTTCTCGCTCAGCGCATTCAACAACCTATTTTGACCATGCAGATTTATCTAATTTGGGAAAATTCACTTTACACGTGCCCGCTACAAATCCTTCAACTCGAGCGACGCCTTTATTATCTAACGTACCTTTAGCCATTGTTCCGTCAGGTAACTCAACTTCATACTTCTCACCTGGGACTGGATTTTTTTCTTCGTCTAACAACTCGATTTCTATCCAGCTGCTTTTCTCTTCTTCTGCTTCTTCATTAGTTGCTTCATCGCTACTTTCGACAGCGTCAGGATCTGGTGGTTTGTGCGCGGGTACTTTTTGTACACCATACTTGCCCGTTTGGGTTTCTATTTGTTTAGCTTTCACTTTAGCTACTTCGCCGGGCTTGGCATCGTCGGCTTCAAACGCCTTCTCAGGGTCTGTAGGTTCTACCGCGGTTACCGGTTTTCCACTTTTTGCTGGCATTTTTATTCTCTTTAAATATTCATTTGAACGTGTGACGGATTAACCAAAATATAATCGCTATAGTTTTATACGCATCCGTCTAATTAATGTTCACCATACTACCTTTGACAGAGGCAATGCCTCCGGCTTTAAGATCTGCCATGCCTCCAGCTTTGATCTCAGTATTAGCACCTGATTTAATGTTGGCATTCGCCCCTGCATCAATTTTAGTATCCGCGCCGGACTTCATATCAATTTTTGCACCCGCATCCAACTCAATATCACTACCGGTTTTAATTACTATGCCGTCAGCTTCTATCGAGATAGAAGAACCACCTACTATTAAGGTAATATTGTCGGTTGCCTCGATACAAATATTGGTGCCTTTTATGTAGCTGTCATCGGTTACTTGCATGGAGTGATTTTTCTTAAACACTTCCGCTACGTCGCCATCTACGGTAAGCGCCAGCTCTGCTGCTACTTTTTTGGCCTCTGTGTATAGGTAAAATAAAACGTTATTTTTCCTAAAATCAAAATACATGATCCCTTATATTTTCCATATTGACATCTATTTCATATTCTTAAGAGAGTGAAAGTCGGTTATTTTTCGTCAATTAATCAACTGTT
>JAWUXW010000143.1:0-11312 GCA_034111125.1 Paraglaciecola sp. | reverse complement strand
CGCTCTTTCCAAATTAGCAGAAGAGCGCCTTTTACGGATTATTTGTCTACTGAATTACTCTGTGCGAGTAACCTTAATGCGTATAGCTGGATTGTCAAATTTATGCTGTACCGTTAGCACAGATGAACTAAGGCCATCGTCACCGGAAACAACACCTGGGTGCATGGCAACAAAGCCCGTATCATTTCTCATCGGATTGAAACCTTCCCCTCCATCAGCTGGGCCAGGCATGGTGCCACTTGCTTCAGAGTTTATTTCGGTACCCGAGTCATAAACCCTAGCGGTTGTTGACCAGCTATCTCCTACGGCCAATTGACTTAGATCCCAGGCATTTAAACCACTAAAGCCATCGTTGCTATTAACTAACATCGTTGCCACAGACAGTTTTGCATCGGTGACATCTTGCACGGTCACACTGATTGTTTCATTGCCGCTAGGTCCAATTGGGGCTGTCCCCGACGAAGCCGCCATACCTAGCGCCAATAAACCAGAATTATCACCACCTTCTGCCATCATCTCTAACTCAACCGATGGTACGCCACCAATAGACCATAAATTACCTGAGGCATGCAGCACTACCGCTACCACTACCGCTACCGCTACCGGCGATAGGGGTTGAGGGTTAGTCATATTAGTCACCGTTACTTCATAACTAACGTCCACAGGTGTTGGTGCAGGTACTTCGACAATCACTTCTCTGATAACTTCGACTTCGTCGTCACCACAGGCTGTCAATATCACGGGCAGGGCCAACAATAACGCAATACGTAATTTGTTTGCTTTAATTTGCTTAAACATCACAGTCTCCTTAGTTTACGGTTACGGTTACTTTAGCGACCGGGTTTAACCAACGATGTACACTGTTGGTCACATCGCTTGCACCGTCTGTCAGCGAGTCATCACCGATGTTACCAGAATGAATATGCACCATGGCGTTAGCTTCACTTGTGGTAACACCGCTGCCGCCTGTGCCAAGGGTTAGGAAGGGAGGAGCAGGCATTCCAAGAACGCCTGGCGCGCCACCACCAACAATCTCATCATTGGCCTCGGTGCCTGCATCATAAGCATTTAAGTACACAGTGTAAGTGCCCGCTTCCGTAGGAATTGTCCAATTGTCCAAGCCAATAAAGCCATCGTTAGAAGGTAAAATCATCGCCACTACCGACAAAACTGTATTGCCATCGGCGGTCATAAAGCTACCTGACACTTTAGCTGTAGGACCAAGAGGCCCTGCTGCTGGCTCAGCTAAGATATCGGCGCTAATAGTGCCACCAAGGGCAGTTAAACCTGCCAGTGATCCACCTTCGGCCATTTCTTGGATTTCTGGTGAGGCCTCTTCGCCTACTTCGAAAAGGCTTGCGTCAGGGATATGGGCAACGACAGCAACTGGAGTGAAGTACATGCCTTGCGTCAAGTTCTGTACTTCAACTGTTATACCTGCAGCTAGTGCTTGGTGAGATACCAAAGCCAATAAACTAGCTGTGCAAAGGGTATTAAGTTTTTTCATCGTATTTTCTCGCATAATTAAGAGCTGTTGATTGCTGGGTGCGAGGGAAAGTGTGAACTCAAGATGTCCCGAAAGTATCACAAAAAGAACACAAATTTATCAATGGGATGGGCAGATCAAGTGCGCTCAACAGAACAGAGCCATAGGGACTCCATTCTCATAATGCGATAGGGATTAATACAGTAAGCTATATACCTTACGGCGGTAAGTTGATTTCAACGGGTCGCCATCGGGAAGAGCGTTGATCATATCCAAGGTGAGCTTTTTGGCCTCAGCAAAGTTTATATCCTTACGTATTACCGACAAAATAAGTGCCAATGCTTCTTCTATTTGATTGGCCTGGTGTAATTGCACAGCCAATTTAACTTTTAACGCTAAGTTCTCGGGGTCTTGCTCTAGCACTTGCTGTAGGGCCTTAATCTCTGGTGATTCCGCGGCTTGCTCGGCCAACTCGACTTTACCCATAATACTCTTGTAAAGAGCATCCTGGTCGACAAGTCCAATGGTTGCCAATAGCACTTTAGCTGGTTTGACTTGTCCGAGTTCAACTTGGCAATCCGCCAGCAATAATTTTATATCTGCTCTTTTTTCATTGAGTTGATGGGCCTGCTTAGCAAAGGTATAGGCTTGCTGATAGTCGCCCTGCGTGATCAATTCATGAGCCTGTGCAGATAAATAGTCTTCTGGCTTGGGAAGATGCTTTTCAAACAGCTCTTTAATTTGCACTTCGGTTTGCGGACCAGCAAAACCATCAATGGGTTGCCCATCTTTTACCAGTATCACCGTGGGCAAACTCTGCACACCAAACTGCCCGGCGATTTCTTGCTGTTGCTGACAATCTACTCTTGCATGAGTCATGGCATCACTGTGCACAGAGGCCAGTGCCTGCAATACAGGCGCTAAGATTTGACTGGGCTCATAGCCTTCGGCCCAAAATTCAACCATCACAATTTTGCTCTGTGACCCTTGTAAAACAACCTCTTGGAAGTTTTCCATGGTGATATCGACGATGTGTTCCATTACTTTTCCTGAATATTTTAACAAGTACTGCTATTGGGCAAAGAGTGGGGACATTTTGTATAAATGCAAGCAATGGTTTTTGAAGAGCGGTCCTCCCAACAACATTCCCCGAACGATTATACATCAAAGCCGGAGTTTATTTTTGGCTTGACTTACTCCACAGGTTTTGGTTTTTCTTCTGAGAAAAATACTTGTGAGGCTCCCAAAAGGCCGGTATTAAATTGACAACATCGGCAGGATCAAAGCTATAAACGAGCTTGCGCATAATTTCGATCAAACGGGCCGTATCAACCTGGGTAAGTTTCTTGCTGCTCGGTTCAAAACATAGGTTATATTCTTCGCTAATAACTTCTTTGCTACCGCAAGATAAATAGCTTAGTTGACGGGCAACTTTGCGAAAAATAGGTTCTTTGAGGGCCTAGTGGATATAGGCTGTTTACGATGGCATACTCATATCCATCTGCTTCGAAGTCCCGCAAATCGACAGGAATGCAGGTGACACCGTAGCCCTGAAGGAAATATCCCACAATGTCGATGAAAGCCTTTGCGGTTTGAGCGCTCACCGTCGTATTATCGGCCAATTGTTCTATCAGCAAGGGGGAACGGTATTAATGGTAGCGAGGATAGAAATATCAAATACGCGACAAGCCCCCCCGGTGTTGCGGTTATAAGCAGGAGATTGCCATGTCATAGGAATTTAAGGGAATTTTACCCTTACTAACTATCAAAGCTGTCGTCGTCTGCATTTTGTGGGTTGGTTATTAATATTAATGTTGCTAGCCATTACTTCTATGAACACAATAAGTCTGCCGTATTTACCTACCCGATCTATAGCTTGCTCAGTGATTGCTAGATGTTTAAAGATATTCTGCTAGGACGGATAAAATTTTAGCTTCTTTGCTAAAACCTAAACCCTAGCGCATTCACTGCGATTCGTTCTGATTGCCTTGTCGTTTTTGACATTTCACCGAAAGTTTTCTTGTATATGACTTTGTCAATAGCCATTGTTTAAAAAAACATCACTTTTGTTGGTCTTTTGGCCTTTTCAATACCTCAAAAAAACCGTAAACTTGCCGCCGTTTTTGCATAATGGACGTATTTTGCACAATTGAGTGATTTTAAAAAAATGCAGATTGGTCCATATAAGCTTGAAAACAATTTGATCCTTGCGCCGATGGCGGGCGTAACAGACCGACCGTTTCGGCAACTGTGCAAACGCCTTGGAGCCGGCTTGGTGGTATCAGAAATGTTATCGTCCAACCCGAAAGTATGGAATACGGATAAGTCCAGACAACGCATGGATCATACCGGCGAAGAAGGTGTTCGCGCGGTGCAAATAGCAGGTTCAGACCCGGTATTAATGGCGCAAGCGGCACAATTCAACGTCGGTAATGGCGCACAAATTGTGGATATCAATATGGGCTGTCCGGCGAAGAAAGTGAATAAAAAGCTAGCAGGCTCGGCGTTGCTGCAGAATCCACCTTTGGTTGAGCAAATCATTAAGGCGGTCGTTAATGCAGTGGATGTGCCTGTTACTTTAAAAATACGCACAGGTTGGAATCCCAAAAATCGCAATGGGCTGGAAATAGCCAAAATTGCTGAACAAAACGGCATTCAATCACTGGCGGTGCATGGCCGCACCCGAGCCTGTATGTACAAAGGCAATGCCGAGTACGACACCATTAAGGCCATTAAACAGGCCGTGTCGATACCCGTCGTTGCTAACGGTGATATTACCTGCGCCTTAACCGCTAAGCGGGTGCTGGAATATACTCAGGCAGATGCCTTGATGATCGGTCGCGGAGCCCAGGGTCACCCCTGGATTTTTCGCGAGATACATCACTATCTGCAAACTGGCCAGATACTAGCTGCGCCCCACATTGATGAAGTGAGCAGCATATTGCTTGAACACGTTGACAATGTGCACCAATTTTACGGTGTATTTATGGGAGCCAGAATAGCCCGCAAACACGTAGGTTGGTATTTGGCTGAACACGATCAGCAACGGCTGTTTCGTACAAAGTTTAATGTCATTGAGGATGCCAGTGAGCAACTTGATGCCTTAGATCAATACTTTGACAAATTGGCAGGCGAGTTGACTAATAATGTTGATTTTATTCCCAAAATAGTTGGAGAGGCAGCAAAGCAGTCTAGTGCCGAGACCCTATGAGTGTGTATTTTATACATGATTAGGGCGAGTGTACGAAGACAATGCCGCTGGATCTTCAAATATGAAGGGAATACCTGCTGCCTAATGATGACTAACTAAAGAGCAAGATGTATATGTTCGATCAAAATGTAACTTCACCTTTCAGCACCACTATTACCACAGCCGCGCAAACACAAGCGCAAAAGCCCCTTCGCGATTCTGTTAAGCAAGCTGTTAACAAATATCTAAAGCAACTTGATAACAGCGATATCGAAAATTTATATGAGCTAGTTATGGCTGAAGTTGAAGCACCCATGTTAGAAGAAATCATGACCTTTACTCGCGGTAACCAAACCCGCGCGTCTATCATGTTAGGCATCAACCGTGGCACTCTTCGTAAGAAGTTAAAGCAATACGGCATGAACTAAGTATTATAGAAAATAAAAGAGCACCATAAGGTGCTCTTTTTGTTTCTGCCTTTTATATCAAACGGATTAAATAGAACATTTATCCCTTACTTTGCGGAATATATGCACAATATGAATACTCCTAAACCCATTCGTCGCGCTCTGCTTAGCGTATCTGATAAAACCGGCATTCTTGAGTTTGCCCAATACTTAGCCAGTCAGGGCGTAGAGTTGCTCTCTACCGGCGGTACCGCCAAGTTACTTAGTGACAATGGTCTGAGCGTTATTGAAGCGTCAAACTACACGGGTCATCCGGAAATTATGGACGGCCGGGTGAAAACCCTGCATCCGAAAATTCACGGTGGCATACTGGCTCGTCGCGGTATTGATGAACAGGTGATGAGCGAGAACAACATACAGCCCATCGATTTGGTAGTAGTCAATCTGTACCCCTTCGCCGCTACCGTGGCTAACGATGATTGCAGCCTGGAAGATGCCATAGAAAACATCGACATCGGCGGCCCGACTA
Source organism: Paraglaciecola sp. (assembly GCA_034111125.1). Taxonomy (GTDB): domain Bacteria; phylum Pseudomonadota; class Gammaproteobacteria; order Enterobacterales; family Alteromonadaceae; genus Paraglaciecola. Next base: position 5,700 of record JAWUXW010000143.1, on the reverse strand, counting down.
TGGTTCGCGCGGCGGCGAAAAATCATACAGACGTGACTATCGTGGTCAAAGCTCAGGATTACAGCCGCGTGATGGCTGAAATGAGTGAAAACCAAGGTTCACTAAATTATGCGACCCGTTTTGATTTAGCCATTGCCGCCTTTGAGCATACCGCCGAATACGACGGCATGATCGCCAACTACTTTGGCGCGATGATCGAAAGCTCAAAGTGCGAAGCGGATTGCGGGCACCAACATAGCGAATTTCCCCGCACCTACAATATGCAGTTCAGCAAAAAGCAGGATTTGCGTTATGGGGAAAACAGCCATCAAAGCGCAGCCTTTTACGTGGAAAACAATATTCAGGAAGCGTCTGTTGCCACTGCTGAGCAACTGCAAGGCAAAGAACTGTCGTTTAATAATATTGCGGATACGGACTCTGCCCTTGAGTGCGTGAAGGAATTTGAAGTGCCAGCCTGCGTTATTGTTAAGCATGCCAACCCCTGTGGCGTAGCCCTTGGCGAAGACATACTTGAAGCCTATAACCGTGCCTATAAAACCGATCCAACGTCCGCCTTTGGTGGCATCATTGCTTTTAACCGAGAGTTAGATGCCGCAACGGCCAAAGCAATTGTTGAACGTCAATTTGTTGAAGTGATCATTGCCCCTAGTATCAGCGCAGAAGCCGCTGAAGTGGTAGCCACCAAGAAAAACGTGCGCTTATTGGCCTGTGGCAGCTGGCAGGGCCAACTGACTGAAGGCTATGACTTTAAACGAGTGAATGGCGGCTTGTTAGTACAAGAGCGTGATTTCGGCATGGTTGAGATGGACGAGCTAACCGTAGTCAGCAAGGTGCAACCTACCGAGCAACAGCTTAAAGACTTAATGTTCAGCTGGAAAGTCGCCAAATATGTTAAGTCCAACGCCATTGTCTATTGCAATGACAGCATGACCATTGGTGTGGGTGCCGGGCAAATGAGTCGGGTTTATTCGGCTAAAGTAGCCGGCATTAAAGCGGCTGACGAAGGACTAGTCGTCGAGGGCTCAGTAATGGCCTCTGACGCGTTTTTCCCCTTTCGTGATGGCATAGACGCCGCAGCAGCAGCCGGAATAAGTGCGATTATCCAGCCTGGGGGCTCAATGCGTGACGAGGAAGTAATTGCGGCGGCCGACGAACATGGTATCGCCATGGTCTTTACCGGCATGCGCCACTTCAAGCACTAGTTAAATAGAGGAGCCAGTGGCTCCTCTATTTAACTACAATTTTCTCACTTAGATAAAAACGTTACAATTTCGATCTTTAACTCATATCTCAAAACAGGAAATGCTCATGAATAAATTTGTAATATCCCTAAGCCTTGCTTTATCGCTTTTATGTCCTTCACTTGCTTACGCAGATGCGATTTTTGATGCTGTAGCCAATGAAAACCGTCCCTTAGAGCAGCGGATCCGTGATGAATACCGTAATCCCCAGCAAACCCTGCGTTTTTTTGATGTGCAAGCAGATATGGCAGTAGCAGAAATTTCTCCCGGTGGCGGTTGGTACGGCAACATTTTAGCTTCGCTGCTAAAGGAAAAAGGCACTTATTACGCCGCGCATTTTTATGTTGATAAAGACAGCAACCCCTACTTCAAGAAGTCTCTTAAAGGCTTTATGCAGAAAGTAAAAACCAACCCCGTGTATGCAAGCACTAAGGTCACCGCTTTTCATCCAACTAAGGCCTTAGATTTTGCCCCCGCGGACTCCTTAGATCGTGTGCTAACCTTCCGCAATATACATAACTGGTATATGCGGCAAGGCGATGAAGGTATCGAAAACGCTTTTACTGCTTTCTTTAAGGCCCTTAAAGCCGGTGGCGTGTTAGGTTTGGTTGAGCATCGCTTACCTGAGAGCATGAGTGATGAAAAACAGCTTAAATCTGGCTATCTGAAACAGTCCTACGTTATCAAGATGGCCGAAAAGGCTGGCTTTAGTTTACTAGGGAAAAGCGATATTAATCAGAACACCATGGATAGCGCCGATCATGAAAAAGGCGTATGGACATTGCCTCCAGGCTTACGTTTGGGTGAGAAAGACAGAGCTAAATATTTGGCTATCGGTGAAAGTAATCGCATGACCCTGAAATTTGTCAAACCGGCTGTGCTGTAGTTCGTACACTTAACAACGAGTAATAAAGTAAATGAAAGTATTAATCATTGGCGGCGGTGGTCGCGAACATGCACTGGCCTGGAAGACGGCTCAATCAAGTAAAGTAAGGCAGGTTTACGTAGCCCCAGGTAACGCAGGTACGGCGCTGGAAGACAAGCTACATAACGTCGATGTCAGTGCCGAAGATGTGCCAGCCTTATTAGCCTTTGCCCTTGAGCAGCAAATTGACCTGACTATTGTTGGCCCGGAAGTACCCCTAGTGCTTGGCGTGGTAGATGCCTTTCAGGTTGCGGGTTTAAAAATTTTTGGTCCGTCAAAAGCGGCGGCACAACTTGAAGGCTCAAAGGCCTTTACCAAAGATTTTTTACAACGCCACGATATCCCAACCGGTGATTACCAGAATTTCACCGAAATTGATCCGGCTATTGCCTATGTTCAAGAAAAAGGCGCGCCGATTGTTATTAAGGCTGACGGTTTAGCTGCCGGTAAGGGCGTTATTGTCGCCATGACAATAGAAGAAGCCGAAAACGCCATTCGCGATATGTTAGCCGGTAATGCATTCGGGGAAGCGGGCAGTCGCGTAGTGATAGAAGAGTTCCTCGATGGTGAAGAAGCGAGCTTTATCGTCATGGTCGATGGCAAAAATGTACTGCCTTTTGCCACCAGCCAGGATCATAAACGGGTAGGCAACGGCGACAGTGGCCCTAATACCGGTGGTATGGGTGCGTATTCACCTGCCCCAGTAGTCACCGCACAAATCCACCAGCGGGTAATGAATGAAGTCATCTATCCAACGGTAGAAGGCATGGCCGCTGAAGGCAATCCGTATAGCGGTTTCTTATACGCAGGTCTAATGATCATGGCTGATGGCACACCAAAGGTGATTGAATACAACTGCCGCTTTGGTGACCCGGAAACCCAGCCAATTATGCTGCGCCTGCAGTCAGATTTAGTTGCTTTAATCGAAGCGGCAATTGATGGCAAGCTCGATAGCGTCGAGGCCAAATTCGACCCTCGGGCGTCGGTTGGCGTGGTACTGGCAGCAGGAGGGTACCCTGGGGCTTATAACAAAGGGGATGTTATCAGTGGTTTGTCTTTAGGAAATGAAACCGCCAAAGTCTTCCACGCTGGCACCAAAGAAATTAATGGCGAAGTTACTACCAATGGTGGTCGCGTATTATGCGCTACGGCACTTGGTGAAAACGTCACCATTGCCCAGAAAAATGCCTACAAACTGGTGGAGGGAATCAGCTGGGACGGTATGTTCTGCCGTGATGATATTGCTTATAGAGCGATAACCAGAGAGCACAGTTAAAGCCTGTTCTTTTACTCTGGAAAACAGGTAAAAAACGCCGAAGGGCTTTCTTAGTCACAGCAACGCTCTTGGTTTTTAACCCGTTTGTCCGTGTAACTGTACAGACTCAATATAGTGTATAAGCCAACAAGTGACTAAATAGTTGTTCATAAAGGATTAGTAGTTATAATCTTAGCCAGAATTTTTAGTGTTAATTATATGCAGGGCGACCTGCTGTGGAGAAAAATATGAAATTTAAAGTCTTGGTATGTATTTTTGTAGGATTATTGAGTGGTTTTGCTGCCCAGGCGCAGGACATGTCTGACGAGGCAATTAAAAGTAGAATACAACCCGTGGGCAAGGTTCATGTAGCGGGCGTTAAGGCTGCATCAGATATGGCATCAGGCCCTCGTTCTGGCGCCGATATTTATAATAAATCCTGTGTTGCTTGCCATACATCGGGCGTGCTTGGCGCACCCAAATTGCAAGTAGCCTCCGATTGGACGGCTCGATTAGAAAATGGCTTCGACACCGTTTGGCAAAATGCCATAAACGGCATTAATGCCATGCCACCCAAAGGAACATGTGGCGATTGCAGTGACGATGACATTAAGGCGGCGGTAGAATATATGATTGAAGGCATATAAATTAACTGATGCTCAGGCCACTTAAGGGTGGCCTTTTTGATCCTAATAGGATATTTTTAGAAAATTGATATTTAAGAATTTTATTAACTAGATGTATTTCTTGTTAACTGTATGGGCATAGACAACAATGCTGATGGCCTTTCTCTCGAAGAACTTCGTGCTCTTGTGCCAGAAATTCAGCAGATAACGGATAAATTTAAGCGTACTGAAAACATTCAAAAATCCCTCTTTGATATCTCCGAACTAGCCAGTTCTGTCAATGAGTTGTCTCGACTCTATCCAGCTATTCATGAAATTATTGGTGGCCTGATGAACGCCCAGAATTTTTTTGTGGCGTTGTATGAGCAAAGATCATCAATCATTGATTTTGTGTATTTTGTCGACCAGTACGATGAACTCGCGGTGCCCCAGGTTTCTGCAGAAAATTTAAAAAATGGCACAACCAGTTACGTTTTACGTACTGGCAAACATTTATTTCTCACCAAAGAGCATTATCGGAAAAAATTAACTGAGTTGCAGCTTAAAGATCTGGGAGCTAATTCCGTAGATTGGATTGGTGTTCCTCTCAAAAGAGGTTCCCAAGTGATTGGTGCCATGGTAATTCAAAGCTATGATGAAGCCATCCGTTACACCCACGAAGATCTCGAAATACTACTTTTTGTTTCCCAGCATATTGTTAATTGCGTAGACCGAGTAAAAAGCCGCGAGTTGACCGAGAAAACCATTCGTGACCGTACAAAGCAACTGCGAGAGATGAATGAAGAGTTGCAGGACGAGATATTAGAGCGACAAAAAGTGGAAACCCTGCAACAGGCTCTATTTGAGATATCCGAATTATCCACCTCAGTTGACGGTAATATGGAGAGCTTTTACGCAGCGATACACGACATCTTATCGCGGCTTATCAGCGCGCCAAACTGTTACATTGCCATGCTCAATGAAGTTTCTAATCAGCTGGAATTTCCCTATTATAGTGACGAGCGGAACTCTCATATTGAGCCACGTACATTGGGCCTCGGTTTAACTGAGTACGTCATACGCATCGGCCGAGCAGCACTAATTGACTCATCCAGAGCCAAGGAGCTGTCAGACTCAAAGGAGCTAGATGAAGATCTATTATCAAACATGCTTGAGAGCAATACTTCCTGGTTAGGTTCACCATTGACCGTTGATGGTAAGATATTAGGCGTCATAGCGGTACAAAGTTATGGCCATGCAAAAAAATATTCCATTAAAGACTTAGAATTCTTGCGCTTTGTCTCCCATCAAATTGCCGTTGCATTAGAACGCAAGCGCTCAAGCGACGCGATTAAAGCCTATAACCAGCAGCTCGAAGAGAAAGTGAAAGAACGCACCGATGAATTAAATCAGACCAACCTATTCCTGCAAAAACAAATAGAAGAACGTAAAAAAATCCAGTTTAAATTGGTACATGATGCCCATCATGATGCCCTGACTGGCCTGGCAAACCGAGTGTTGTTCAATAGCCGCTTAGATCTTGCCCTTGCTAACAAATTGCGCCATCCGGAAAATAATTTTGCGGTAATATTTATCGACTTAGACTTATTTAAGCAAATTAATGATTCTTTGGGACATCATGCTGGTGACCAATTTCTGATTGAAGTGACAAAG
>JAWUXW010000142.1:0-13524 GCA_034111125.1 Paraglaciecola sp. | reverse complement strand
CGAGGTCGATAGACAAATCGTTGGAAAACATTCCCCGAAGCTTTTTGAACATGGAAAGTTTACATCCTGTTTGATAGAAAGAGATATTTGCCTAACTTTACCAATGCCCCCGGTTATGGGCAAGCAAAGCCCTGCATCAAGAGCATAAAAAGCGATGAAAAATGGAATTTATAGTGCTTTGGGCACAAAAATCTCAAAAATCCGGCAAAAAGACAGGAAAGCACTCAGCAGCAGAGATTTCAAAAACAAAAATCCCGGCATCTAGCCGGGATTTTTCAGGATACCAAAAAACCTTAGATTTTGCTGTTCTCTGACCATTCTAAAACCGATGTAGTTAGAGCGAAAGCTGTTGTCCAGTTCCATGCGAGTAGAGGCGCGAGCTAATTGTGGATCAACATGGTCATTCTTGCGCCAAAATAACAAAATAACGACTTATGAAAGCAAGTTAACTGAATTCATCTGATTGTTCTAAAATCTATGACGCTTTTTATACCATGGGTGGTTATTAACTCCGTTGTGGAAATGAAACCCGCCCGAAGGGACCTTAGGCAGAAACCCAGTGCTTGCCAACGTTTTCAGTGGTTATTGTTTTGATCTGATCATGGAAAACGAAAAGTTCAGTTCTTTTAAGCTTTTGTGAGAAATAGTTAAAACAGTGCGAAAAGTATTTTTCATACCTTCCCGCAGCCCTTGTATAGCTTGATAATTATTTTCACCCAGAACTGCTGATATTAGCCTTTAGTCTTAATTAGTTGGTGAGTTAGCACTGCAAAAACCAAAAACCTCCCATGCATTAATAGCGATGAGAGCTTTGTTGATTTGCAGAGTTTACAAATATCTAGAGTTACATTTCCAGACTTAGGAATCTAGGGTAACAAACTCCTCCGCACTAGTCGGATGGATCGCCACACAGGCATCAAAATCGGTCTTGGTCGCGCCCATCTTCATTGCCACGCCAAAGCCTTGCAGGATTTCATCCATGCCTTCACCAATACCATGTATGCCCACTACTTTTTCATCTGCACCAGCACAGACTAGTTTCATGCGAGTCATTTGACGATGTTGAGTGACGGCTGTGTACATCGCGGCAAAGCCGGATGTGTAAACGGTAATATTGTCTTCACCATACTGCTTTTTGGCCTCGTCTTCACTTAAGCCCATAGTACCGATAGTTGGGTGGCTAAAGACTACTGTGGGGATCAATGAATAGTCCATGTGGGCATTGGTTTGACCGTTGAATAAGCGCTCTGACAATAAGCGTCCTGCTTTTACCGCAACAGGCGTCAATTCCACATAACCAATGTTGTCGCCCACCGCATAAATACCCTCCACATTGGAATTTTGGAATTTATCTACTTTTACGTAGCCCCCTTCATTTAACTCAACACCGGTTGCCTGAATATTGATTTTGTCATTAGAAGGTTCACGGCCGATTGCCCAAATCACGCAATCGGTTTCGAAACTCTGGCCATTTTCCAGCACCATCGTTAGGGAACCGTCATCGTTTTTCTTGACTTCACTCGGGGTTGCATGAGTTTGTAAAGTAGGGCCTTCTTGAGCCATCAGTTCTACTAGTGTTTCTGATAACATCGTATCGAAACTACGCAACGGTGCATGTTTACGTACCAATAAGTGGGTTTTACTACCCAGTGAGTGCATCACACCTGCCAATTCCACAGCTATGTAACCCGCCCCCACCACGACTACACGTTTAGGTTGTTCGGTTAAGGCAAAAAATCCGTCTGAGTCTATGCCATGTTCTGCACCTGGTATGTTTGGAAACACTGGACGACCGCCAGTAGCAATCAAAATATGCTCGGCTGTGTAGTGCTTGCCATTAACTTCAACGGTGTTTTTATCCACAAAAGTGGCAAAGCCTTTTATCAGTTCAACACCGTTCGCGGCAAAACCACGTGAATAACTGCCATGAATGCGTTCAATGTAAGCTTCGCGGTTTTTAACTAAGGTCGCCCAATTAAAACTCACTTTGGGGATATCAAAACCGTAATCTGGAGCATACAAATTAATCGCATCTGCTACATGAGCGCCAAACCACATGACTTTTTTAGGTACACAGCCTACATTTACACATGTACCACCCACTGCATTGGCTTCAATTATCGCCACTTTCTTTCCATGTTTAGCCGCGCGGTTTGCCGATGCAATACCCCCACTGCCTCCACCAATACATATGTAATCAAAATCTGCCATGAGCCTGCCTATTTAAGAATGTTAAGTGCAAGATATATGCTTGAATCGAAAAAAGACAAACTAAATTTTCTATCAAGCTAATCGATATTTCTTAAGTACAGAATGCAGAGAACCACTTTATTGAAAATTAATTGCATGTTTAATTTGGCTCAAATGCTCAACTGCTTGCCCCTTACTACTTGAGTTTTTAACTTTTCACCCCTATTTCTAGGTATATCGTTTTTAAAAGAACCCTTAAATGACAGCCTTGCAAGATCTTAGTGCTTTACCCCGCTTTTCAGATATTAGCCCAGAGCAAATTAGGCCCGCCCTTGAACAAGGGATTGCTCAGTGTAAAACCACCATCGATCAGGTGCTGCAACAAGATAGCTATAGCTGGGAAAACCTGGTCGCTCCTTTGGAAGAAGTCGATGACCAATTGAGTCGTCTTTGGTCGCCGGTGTCCCATATGAATTCTGTGGTCAGTAGCGATGCATTACGTGAAGCTCACGATGCCTGCCTACCTTTATTGTCTGAATACGGTACTTGGGTAGGCCAGCATAAGGGCTTATATGACGCCTACTGCCAGATTCAAAACAGTGTGCAATTCGCTAATTTGTCTCAAGCTCAGCAAAAAGTCATCACAAACGCCGTGCGCGACTTCAAATTATCCGGCGTAGCCTTGCAAGACGATAACAAAGTCCGCTATGGAGAGATAAAAAGCCGCCTGTCAGATCTCGCTTCCACCTTTAGCAACAATGTAATGGACGCGACACTCAACTGGCAGAAGCATATTACCGATGCGGGAATATTGGTCGGCCTACCTGAATCTGCTTTGGGTGCGGCCAAGCAACTAGCGAGCAGCAAGGATTTGCAAGGCTGGTTGTTTACTCTGGATATTCCCAGTTATTTGCCAGTGATGATGCATGGGGATAACCGTGAATTGCGCGAAGAAATGTATCGGGCCTATACCACTCGGGCATCTGAGCAGGGGGGAAATGCAGGAAAATGGGACAACGGCCCCCTAATAGATGAAACCCTGGCCCTACGCCAGGAATTGGCTAAGTTGATGGATTTCGCTAATTATGCCGAGCGCTCTTTAGCCACCAAAATGGCCGACTCTCCCGAGCAAGTGAAAAATTTTCTGCATGATTTGGCTAAGCGTTCATTGCCGATTGCCCAGCAAGACTTGCAAGAGTTGCACAATTTTGCCGAAAACGTTTATCAACAGGGCGATCTTCAGGCCTGGGATTTGCCCTACTACAGCGAAAAACTCAAAGAACAGAAGTACGCCATTTCAGACGAGGCCTTAAGGCCGTATTTCCCTGAAGACAAAGTGGTGAAAGGCTTATTTGAAGTGGTGTCACGGCTCTATGGCTTGAGCATACTTGAACGTAAAGGCGTGCAAACCTGGCATAAAGACGTGCGCTTCTTCGACATCAAAGACAGCACTGGCGAACTGCGCGGCAGCTTTTATCTCGACTTGTACGCACGTGAACACAAACGTGGCGGTGCATGGATGGATGAGTGCCATTGCCGACGAACAAAACTGGATGGCAACTTGCAAGTCCCGGTTGCCTATTTAACTTGCAACTTTAGCGGGCCAGTTGGCGACAAACCCGCCTTGTTCACTCATGACGAAGTGATCACCCTGTTTCATGAGTTTGGTCACGGCATTCACCATATGCTGACTAAAATCAGTGTGGCTGGGGTATCTGGCATTAACGGCGTGGCTTGGGATGCAGTGGAATTGCCCAGCCAATTTTTGGAAAACTGGTGCTGGCAGCCAGAAGCATTGGCCTTTATTTCCAGCCACTATCAAACAGGCGCGCCTCTGCCCCAGGACTTATTGGATAAAATGTTAGCGGCGCGTAATTTTCAATCTGCCATGCAAATGCTTAGGCAGGTCGAATTTAGCTTATTTGATTTTACCTTACATGAAGAATTTGTCGCCAAGCAGATAAACGTTCAGGCCTTTTTAGATAAACTGCGCAAGCAAGTGGCGGTGGTTATCCCACCTGAATTTAATCGCTTCCAGAACAGCTTTGGCCATATTTTTGCTGGCGGTTATGCAGCAGGATATTACAGCTACAAGTGGGCAGAAGTATTGTCATCTGATGCCTTTAGTCGCTTTGAAGAAGAAGGGATCTTCAACCAGGATACCGGCCAGGATTTTCTGCAAAACATTCTCGAAATGGGCGGTAGCCGTGAACCGATAGAGTTGTTTGTCGCCTTCCGTGGTCGTGAACCTCAGGTTGACGCTCTGCTGCGTCACTCAGGCATTGAGTAGCACTGGATGAGTAAAAATTTAGACCACGAAGTTACTTTAGAGAGTTTTCAGGCTCTGTATAAACGCGCCTGCGAGCGCAAGGGCGGCCCACACGCTCTCGAAGCTCTGCTGGCAGAACCTCTGACAACAGCTGAATTGGCCCAGGTTGGTGACGATAGATTTCTGGCGGCATTCACCCAAAAGGTATTCCAGTCAGGCTTTGTATGGCGTGTAGTCAGAAACAAGTGGCCTAACTTTGAACGGCTGTTTTTCAATTTTGAAATAGAAAAAATCCTCATGATACCGGACGAAATGTTCGAGCAAAGGGCCCAAGATCCGGACATTATTCGCAATTACAATAAAGTGAAAACAATCCGCGCAAATGCGCTGATGATTGACGCAGTGCGACGAGAGCATGGCAGTTTCGCCCGCTTTATTGCTGAATGGCCTAGTAGTGACATTATTGGTTTGTGGGCGTATCTGAAAAGGTGCGGCGTACGCTTAGGCGGCAATACCGGGCCCTACGGATTGCGGGCGATGGGTAAAGACACCTTTTTATTGAGTAATGATGTGGTGGGGTATTTTACTCAGCGCAATATTATCTCTGGCGGCGTGAACTCAAAGCGCAGCCTAGCGGCAATTCAAGCCACCTTTAATCAGCTACAAGAGCAAAGTGGGCGCCCACTGCAGCAGCTAAGTCAAATCATTGCCTTTAGTGTGGGCGATAATCATTTATAGAAAACTGTCCAAGGCCCAGGCAATTTAGGTAAACTAGCCCACTAGCAGAGTTAAGGATCGTTCATGAGCGTTAGTGACAACATCGATAAGGCTAATTTAGGCCAGAAAACCGACAGTGCATCAGCCAGCGCGCCAGCCAGTCAGACTCACTTCGGTTTCAGGCAGGTAGATAAAAGTCAAAAGGCCTCCATGGTCGCCGAAGTATTTCAATCGGTCGCGGCCAAGTACGATATTATGAACGATGTGATGTCACTGGGCATTCATCGTCTATGGAAACGCTTTACCATTGATTGCAGTGGCGTAAGAGCGGGCCATAAAGTATTGGACCTGGCCGGCGGAACCGGGGATCTCACGGCTAAATTTTCCCGTATTGTCGGTGAAAACGGCAAAGTCGTATTGGCCGATATTAATGACGCCATGCTTAAAGTAGGTCGCGACAAATTGCGGGATTTAGGCGTCGTTGGCAATGTGGAGTATGTGCAAGCCAACGCCGAAGAACTGCCCTTTCCTGACAACACCTTCGACATCATCACCATCGCCTTTGGCCTGCGCAATGTTACCGACAAAGATAAGGCGCTGGCGTCTATGTATCGGGTTCTCAAACCAGGCGGGCGTTTACTGGTGTTGGAATTTTCTAAGCCCACTAACGAGCTTTTAAGCAAAGCCTACGATCTTTATTCCTTTCACCTTTTGCCAAAAATTGGCCAACTGGTGGCGAACGACGGTGATAGTTATCAATACCTGGCAGAGTCTATTCGCATGCACCCAGAGCAAGATGTGCTCAAGTCCATGATGGAGCAGGCCGGTTTTGAACAAACCACCTATCACAACTTGAGTGCCGGCATTGTTGCTCTGCACCGGGGTTTTAAGTTTTAAATGTCCTTTGCTCAACTCCTCAGCGCGGGCATTGAACTGGGTATTAATCAATTACTCAAACTTGATCCGCAAAGCCAACTCAAGCTTAAAAAGCTGGCCGGCAAACAGTTAAAAGTCACAATACGAGAATTCCCCTGGCCCTTGTTGTTTAATTTTTCAGAGCAAGTAGACGTGCTGGCGGAACAAGCCGTCGACAATGCACAGTTGAATGAAAACGGCCAGCAATATCAAAGTGCTGACTGCCAGATTGAATTGGCACTTGAAACCCTCCCCGAATTGCAAGACAGCAGCAAAATCAGCCAACTTATTCAGCAAAAAAAACTGCTGTTGGAAGGGGATATTCAGGTGGCTCAAGGCTTCAGCTCACTAATCAAAGAGCTGGATATTGACTGGGAAGAGCAACTTTCCCACTACACTGGAGATGTGCTGGCCCATCAGGCCTTTTCCAGTATGAAGTCGGTATTTGAAACCGCCCAGAAAAATATGCAGCAATTTAGCGCCAGTCTGAGTGATAGCTTGATGCAAGACCAGGGTATTACCATCCCGGCAACTCAACTTGAGGAATTTTGCAAGCAAGTCAATGAGCTACGCAGTGCAACCCAACGTCTGGATGCACGTTTGAAATTACTTGAAAACCAACAACAAGGTGAAAAATAACCGGTGCGAGCTTTACGTCTGTATCAAATCAATAAGGTGTTATTGCAACACGGTTTAGATGAGCTTATTCCGGCAAAATGGCTACCCTGGTATGCCAAGCTTGGACGTTATGGCTTTTTCTGGTTACGCAATCAACATCCGCAAACATCACAGGGCGAGAGAATTCGTTTAGCTTTACAAACCCTGGGTCCGGTGTTTATTAAATTTGGCCAGATGCTTTCCACCCGTAAAGACTTACTGCCCATCGATATTGCTAACGAACTGGCCATATTACAGGATCAGGTTGCCCCGTTTGACGGCGACGTAGCCCAAGCAATCATTTGTAAGTCTTTGGGTTTAGATAAAATTAGCGACCTGTTCAGTGAGTTTGATCCCACACCACTGGCCTCAGCTTCCATTGCCCAGGTACATACCGCCAAGTTAGTCGGAAAGTCCCAAGAAGTCGTGGTCAAAGTGATCAGACCGAATATCAAACAGACTATTCATGCCGATATTAAATTAATGCTGACAGTGGCCCATGCCGTGCAAAAGTTACTGCCCGATGGTAAGCGCCTGCGCCCGGTTGAAGTAGTTGAAGAATACGAACGGACGATTATTGATGAGCTGGATTTAATGCACGAAGCCGCCAACGGTATTCAGTTCAGACAAAATTTCAAAAACTCACCTGCTCTCTATGTGCCAGAAATATACAGTGACTATTGCCATACAAATGTGATGGTGATGGAACGTATCTATGGCACCCCAATTGCTGATATGGCCGCCCTGGAAGCCCGTAATACCGACATGAAAAAACTGGCTGAACGGGGAGTGGAAGTGTTTTTCACCCAGGTATTCCGGGACAGCTTTTTTCATGCAGATATGCACCCCGGCAATATTTTTGTATCCACCGCCAATCCCCATGACCCTCAGTATATTACTATTGATTTTGGCATTGTTGGAACCTTAAACAGCGGTGACAAACGTTATCTGGCAGAAAACTTTATCGCCTTTTTTAACCGTGATTATCGCAAGGTAGCTCAGCTGCACGTTGACTCTGGCTGGGTGCCCTTTGACACCGATATTGATGATTTTGAAGCGTCTATTCGCAAGGTTTGCGAGCCTATCTTCCAAAAGCCTCTGGATGAAATAGAATTCAGTAACGTGCTGCTACAATTATTTAATACCGCCCGACGTTTTAATATGGTGATCCAGCCACAATTGGTATTACTGCAAAAAACCTTGTTATACATCGAAGGCTTAGGTCGTCAGCTCTATCCTCAATTAGATCTCTGGAAAACGGCGAAACCTTTTTTGGAAAACTGGATGAAAGAGCAAATCGGCTTTAAAGCGATGTACCAAAAAATATCCGCCAACTTACCTTTTTGGTCGGAAAAAATGCCGGAAATCCCGGATTTAGTTTATGACAGCTTACGGGAAGTAAAAAGACTACCAGAGCAACATAAACAACAATACGAAAAACAGCAGGCGCAACATAAAAGAGCCCAGCAAAGCTTAATGTTTACTCTAGCTGGTTCGACCTTTTTGCTAGTCGCGGCTATTGTGCCGATTTATGCTAGTCAGTGGTGGTTACCTGCTACTGCTGGCGCAATAGGACTGAGCAACTGGTTACTGGCCTGGCACTATAGAGCCCGCTAGGCAGACGACACTGAGTTAATCATGGCCGAAGAAGCCTTCCAAGCGCAAAGCCAAACCGTAAGAGGCAGAAAAGCGTTCATCACGTCGCCATAGTACGAAGGGCTCTAGTTCGTAAAACAACCACTTGCGCAAGGTGTTTTTTCGCCACCTAAAGCTAACTAAATATTCTTCCAGGCGATAATTTGGTTGGCTTAAGCCCTCAATATAGAAGCCAGTAATTACCGCAGTTTTATCATCCAGCTGCCTTAAATGTTGCAGGCTATGTTTCCACAACCAATCATTGCTGCGATCCCGAAAATAGAAATGATTATTGAAGCGAAGCATGGACTGAGGGCTTAAGGTATAGTTTATTTGTCCGGCAATATCGGTTCCAAAACCATCTCGGTTATAGTAGTAAATCGAGGTCTGCCAGCGCAGATCAGTGTTGTCAGTTATGTTGAGCAAGCTGCGGTATCGACTCTTAACAAAAGGCTGTAAGCGCCGCCCAACACCCACACGATGGGATAAACCGCTATTGGGTTTAGCGCGCCAGCGCAGGGCCAAACTAAAACGATTTTGCTCGGTAAAAACATCATTGCTGGAAGTCTGTAAGACCCTGTCCGCTTGATCATCATCATAATCAGATAAGACCAGATCTACCCTATTTTTTAAGTTAGGCAATTTGACCCGCAGTCTGAGGCGAGTTTGAAATTCATTGAGGTCACGACTACGAGGCTCCCAACCTAAGCGTATTCGTGCTTCGCCCCTGGCTTTATCATCATGGCTGAAGTCATCCAAAACAAAAAAATCGTCAAACCATAGAGCGCTGTCGGTAACGGAATCCGCAATACTTTGATGCATGATGTCCAGCCAGGGATAGTCTTGCACGCCTTCATCCGCCCAGGCCCAAGGCACTAATATCATCATCCCAATAAAAAGTTGAATTGTCTTAAACACGCATTTCCTTCACATTCATTGCCTTAACTACCCCTTGCAGATTTAAGCTTACAGCATTTTCAATACCGACGGCACATACCCAAACCAATGGTGCATATTTAGTGACCTTTTGATTTAGCTAAGTATGTACCAAAACCACCTAAAAATCCCCGTTTTAGAGCGTTCACAGGAAATCCAATTTAAGGTGCATCAAACTAGGAATGGCCATTCCCGATAAATTGATTGAACGAAAAAGTGGGTGTCCTCGGACCCTCGGGGACGGTGGGTTTAAAAACGCTTTATACTGCGTCAACCATTCTCAATATAGAACCACTATGCTTTCAAATGCTTGCCTTGCCTAAAGCGTTTTTAATTCCCGCTGAAACACGCATTTTCAAGTAGTTTGGGTATAATGGTTGAAAATTTGTTTCAGGAGAATCCCATGTTTGGTATCAGCCCTATGCAGCTGTTGATTATTTTAGTTATTGTCGTTCTGATTTTCGGCACCAAAAAACTACGTAATATGGGGGGCGACCTGGGCTCCGCAGTTAAAGGTTTCAAAAAAGCCATCGACGATAAAGATGCAGATTTTGATCCCAATGAAAAAATGGAAGACAAGTCAGAGGAAGCAAACGGCGCCACTGAGAAAAGCACAAAAAGTGAGCAAAAAGAGCAACCCTAATGTTTGATATCGGTTTTTTCGAAATATTAATCATCGCAGTGGTTGCCCTATTAGTTCTCGGGCCAGAAAGGTTGCCGGGCGCAATACGCTCGACCATGAAAAACGTGCGCAGCGTAAAAAATATGGCCAGCGGTTTTCGCCAGGAAGTAGAGCAACAGTTTAAAATTCATGAGCTGCATGAAAACTTGAAAAAAGCCGAACAGCGAAATCTACAAGATCTGTCTCCTGAATTACAAGAGACGGTCGATGAACTGAAAGCCGCAGCTAAATCTGTGCAAAAACCCTATGAAAAAAAAGTGAACAAGGATGTCTGATCCCAACAGTCTTATTGCCCACTTAATTGAGTTAAGAACCTGTGTACTCAGGTCGGTATTGAGCATCTTCGTAGTATTTTTGTGCCTGGTATATTTTGCCCAGGATCTTTACCATTGGTTAGCCACGCCGCTGCTTGACACCCTGCCAGAACACGCACAAATGATAGCAACGGACGTAGCTTCGCCCTTTTTCGCCCCGTTTAAGCTGACCATGGTCTTGTCTTTTTTTATCGCCATTCCCATGGTGTTTTACCAAATATGGGGTTTTGTGGCACCCGGGCTATATAAAAATGAAAAACGCTTAGTCGCGCCCTTACTGATATCTAGCACTCTACTCTTTTATGCTGGCATGGCCTTCGCCTACTACGTGGTATTTCCCCTAGCTTTCGCATTTTTCACCAGTGTCGCACCTGAAGGGGTAGTCATTAATACCGATATCAGCAGTTACCTGAATTTTGTGCTGAAAATATTTTTTGCCTTTGGCTTATCCTTTGAAATTCCCGTTGCCATCGTCTTGATGTGTTGGACAGGCATCACCACGCCCGAAACCCTAAGAGCCAAAAGGCCCTATGTCATCGTCGGGGTATTTGTGGTCGGCATGTTACTCACCCCCCCGGATATAATTTCGCAAACCCTACTGGCAATACCAATGTGGATATTGTATGAATTTGGCATCATTGTTGGCAGTTTTTATTCTCGCAAAAAACAGCAACAACAGGAAATAGAATGAATAATATTAATGTGATAATTTGCAGTTTATTGTTGATGACGGGCTTCGCTCAGGCACAAAATGTCAACGAAGCACTCACTGACTGCAGCAAGGAACTCGATAGCCTTAAGCGCTTGGTTTGTTATGACCGATTAGCTGCTGGCATTCCTAGTCCCCTTCTAAAACGAGCACTCCCTGAAGAGACAAAAACCATAGCGCCTGAGCTTAAAGCCAAAATAGTGGCCAAAGCCCCCATTCCTGTTATGCCTGTCACGCCTGCCACCCAAAAAACTGCTGAACAAGCCAAGATAGCGACTTCAGACTTCGGTATGGATCATAAGGTCAAACAGGATAAAATTTACGCCACACTCACCGCCGTCACAAAAACTCCGCTTAAAAAGCTATTGCTTACACTGGATAATGGACAGCGCTGGAAACAGACGGATTCAGGTAGCTTAAGACTGAAAGTAGGCGAGCAAGTTTATGTAGAGCGTGGCGCATTAAGTTCGTTCTTCGTCAGTAAAGAAGGTGTAAACAAAAGATTGCGTGTGAAGCGGATAAAATAGCAATGCCGTGGTTCGATGTTGGCGTCAATCTTATGGATAAGCGGCTGTCGGTCGAACCCACGCTCGAACGTGCTAATCTGGCCGATGTTAAGCACCTGCTGATCACGGGTACGAATGTTGAGGAAAGCCGCAATGCAGCCAGCTTAGCCCAACTACACCCAGGGCGACTATATTGCACTGCCGGGATCCATCCCCATCACGCCAAAGATGCTGGTTCGTCTTATCTCGATGAACTGCGAACACTAGCCGCACTGCCTCAGGTGCTGGCTATTGGTGAATGTGGATTAGATTTTAATCGAAACTTTTCTACACCTGAACAACAACTGGCCGTGTTTGAACAGCAGTTAATCCTAGCCTCTGAACTGAATATGCCGGTATTTTTACATGAGCGCGATGCTTTCGATGCGCAAATTAACTTGCTCGAAAAATACCATTCGACCTTAGCCGGAGGCGTCGCCCATTGCTTTACCGGCGACAAGCAGCAGATGCAGGCCTACCTGGATTTGGGCTTTTATATTGGCATAACTGGCTGGGTGTGCGATCAGAAACGTGGTCAAGCCCTGCGAGAGGCGGTGCGTAAACTGCCGTTGGACCGCCTATTGCTCGAAACCGATGCCCCATATTTGAAACCAAAGACCTTAAGCCCCGAAGAGCGAAAACTATCAAGCAACAACGAACCTTGTTACCTGCCGCATATCGCCTCACAACTAGCCGCACTGATGAACGTGGAATGGACTGAACTACAACATCACAGCTACCGTAATACCTGTCATTTATTTAGACTCGACACCGGCGAACTCCGTGTTAACTGATACCTTCAGCAATATGACTAAGCAATATGACTTAGTCTTGTGGATCAGCCTGCTTAGTGTGCTGACGATCTTTGCTCTGGTGGCAAACACCACCTTTAGCAATCCACGAGAAAATATTAGTCGGGGGGTTAAATATTTTGAAGACAGTAAGCAGAGTCTGGATATTATAAGCGTTCAGACACTGCCGCAAAATTTGTGGCAGCAAGAGCAAAGTGATGTGCTGTCTTTTGCCATGACCAAGCATCCTTACTGGCTGACATTCGATATTGCTCCCGCAGAAAATAAGGATTCTTGGCTCTTAGAACTTGATTATGCCCTGTTGGATAAGGTCTCTATCTGGTTTTTCAATGAGCAGGAAATCATCAGTGAGTACCACGTTGGCGACGCCAAGGTTTTTATCCAGCGTCCTTTGGAACATGAAAAATTTCTATTTTCGACCCCCAGTCGTGAGCAAACACTTAGGGTGATTATCCGCGTGCAGTCAGGTGGCGCTTTGAAAATACCTTTGCGTTTGTGGCAAGAATCATCTTACTTGGTTTACAGTGGTGAACAGAGCATAGTCATGGGATTATTTTTTGGCTTTATGGCCGCCATGGGCTTAAGCAATCTTTTCTTTTTTATCACCACCCGCTTAAACACGTTCCTGATTTACAGTGCTTATGTACTTTGCCTGGCTCTCAGTTTGGCGGCATTACATGGTTTAGGATATAAGTACCTTTGGCCAAATAGCCCCTGGTTACAAGAGCACAGTACCACCTTATTCGCCAGTGCCACGACATTCTTCGCGGTTATTTTTACCGATTTATTGCTCGACGTTAAATCACATAGCCCCAGGCTGAGTAAAGTACTAAAGGCAAGCGCTGGTCTGCTTTTGTTGTGTTTGCTGATTGGTTTATTTTTGCCCCATGCTCTATTTGTCAAAGGCTTTCTTTTTATCTTCATTTTGCTCATCCTGCTAATTTTCTCAGTGGGCATATGGCTGTGGGCAAAGGGCGTACCCTTGGCAAAACTTTATACCTTGGCCTGGCTAGCCCCGTTCCTCAGCGGTTTTGCCGCCAGTCTGGACAACCTTAGTCTGATCAAATTGGACATCTCTTACCACTACCTATTGATGATAGGGGCAAGTATCGAAACATCATTACTCGCCTTAGTCTTAGCGCT
>JAWUXW010000141.1:0-13194 GCA_034111125.1 Paraglaciecola sp. | reverse complement strand
AAATGAAAACTGCCGGTCAGTTGTTGCGCCTGAGCACCGGTGTTCATCGACTCAAGATAAAGGTGCTCGGGCAGGGCAGCTTTTAGCCTGGTGATGATAGCAACATCATGTGCACTTTTTCCAGTCCCTACCACCAACAATTCGCTTAGCTCACTTTCACCCATGGCTAGCTGCAGTGCCCCGATATCCATCACAATCTCACGACCCAAACCTGCAATATCCTCTAAGAATAACGGCCCAAGAGTATAGCCATTGCCAAGGATTAGTTGTTGCCCTGCACTTAGATTGAGCTCTTTAGCATATTGCTGATGAATAATATTTGCATGCTTGGGGCCCCATAAATCAGTTAGGCTTACGGGGGAATTATTCTGAATGTCAGCGGCTTGAGTGGACTTCGGTAAACTCAGTAAGGCAAAGGTATCAATGCCCACCAATTTGACTCTGAAAGATAGATCATTTATCCCAACTCTTAAGTTTTCAACCCTTCTTTGCACCGCCACAAGTTGCTTGAAACCTAAATTACGCAGGGAGGCATAATCGGCTTTACTGATGTTAAGGCCTGAATGGGCAACAATTCGATGCCCGACATTCTCAACAAAAGGTTGGCTGGCACTTGCGTAGCTTTGTTGAGCTGTGGTGTTAATGATAAGTACCGCACTTAGGCCTGCGCAGGCGACCAAAAGGGCGACAAACACTAGACTGCTGCGCAATGCGTTGTATCTGTAGCTTGCCAGTATCAGTTTAAGGATGTTGATCATACCTGCAGTGCGTCGATTGCCGGGGCATTGCCAAGTGCATGGTCGATTTCGTGCAAACTGGCATCAAGCATGAGTAGATGACGATCCGCCAGTGCGGCCACTTTATTGCTGTGAGTCACCACGATCAAACTTGCTCCCTGTTTTTTACATAGTCCGTAAAGCAAGTTGCTGACAATAATGCTATTTTTATCGTCCAGATTACCGGTAGGCTCATCAGCCAGCACTAAATTAGGTCTATGAGCTAACGCTCGGGCAATGGCGACACGTTGTTGTTCACCACCGGATAGGTGGACAGGTAGCTTATGTTTGTGCTCGTCTAAACCGAGTTCACTTAATAACTGCAGCTGAAATTCCCCAGGCTCAATACCCGCGAGCCTGGCAGGAAAGCAGAGGTTGTCCCACACAGACAGACAATCAATCAAATTAAACTGTTGAAAGACAATACCGAGTTGCTGTTTGCGGAAGAGATCCGCCTGTGATGTCGAGATGTTTTGCAGATCAATATCTGCCACGCAGATACTGCCTGCATCCGCCGTATCTAGGGCGGCAATAATATGCAGTAGAGTGGACTTCCCCGATCCAGAGTCACCGCTTATTGCCAGAGATTGTCCCGCAGCGAGAGAAAGACCGAGATTGTGAAGTATGGTCTTAACCATATCGCCATCAACTATTTCTTTGTGCAGGCCGGTAATGTGGATCATGGCAAATTAATCTATCGGTAAACCTTAGTTTATCCTACGCTAATCGACGGATTTAGTTTACTTCCTTATTGCCACTACCACATCAAGGGTGACTAAGCTCTTTGAATTTACTGGCCATCGGCCAAGAAGTTTTCCAAATCTTCGCCGGTTAACTTCTTAATTTGAGTGAAAATATACCAAAGGGCCGCCATCAGCATCAGCATACTAGGTATAACAATCACCGGATAACTCAAGGCGGTCATTCTGCCCAGCTCTTCTGTGTATTCCGTGCTGCCCGGAGGACTCACCAGGATCACTTTAGCTAGAATGTAGTTAAGTGCTGCCGAGAGAAAGAACGAGCCGGCAACAATATAGGAACTGATCGCCATTTTACCTTCAAACTCAAAAGTCTTGTCGTTAGACTCAAGGGCCTGAGTTAAATTATCCCAGTTTACAATTTGGTCATTTAACACAAACACTTTAAGCAGTGGTTTGCTAGTACGCTGAGTGATTAATACCGCTAAGCCGATTATGGCGGGAATAGTGGCTTCTTTTATCGCGATATATTCGGCGGGCAATTGCAGCAGGCTGATGCCACCGGTCAACATAACACTGACGATACCCAATATGGAAAAGGCGTTTACCTTACCACTTCGCTTTAAGTCCCATAGACCATAGGCGACAGGAAATACCAGTGCAGCCACAATGCTCCAAGCTGGACCTAGTCTATCTTCTCCTGCCAGGTTAGTCATAATGACCACAGGGATAATGATATTGAAGGCCAGATTTCCGAGGAATCCACCTTGTTTTGGTGCTTTTGTATCGCTCATTAGTACCTTTTCGTATGCAAATAATGAATTAGACGCTTGCTGACGATTATAAGCGTTTTGCTTACTTGCCTCTACTACTTTTATGTTAGTCCTATTCATACCTTTTGTTTGGCCCATAATTTTGCGGCGATGAGTCCCGAAATAAAACCAAACAAATGCGACTCCCATGAAACAAAAGGCCTTGATGGCAGCACGCCGAAGATGAGCCCCCCGTAGAAAAATCCTACCAATAAGGAAATTACGATCAGCTTGGGTTTGCCACTTAAAAAACCAGCAAGCAATAGATAGCCAAAATAACCATAAAGTACGCCGCTAACACCCACATGAGTGGCAGAGCGGCCAAATAACCAGACTAACAATCCGGTGATTATGATGATCCACAGACTCACTACAAAAAAACGTTGAGTGCCGTGTTGCAACATCAGAAAAATAAAAATGCACAAAGGCACAATGTTCGAAAGAAAATGCCAAAGCCCACCGTGTAAAAACGGACCAATAAAAATACCGGGAAGGGCAGTTATCGCGCGAGGTATATTGCCATATTGGTTGAGTACTCTGCCGCTTAGCAAGTTGATAACTTCAATTGCGCTGAATAGCAGGAAGATGGTCAGCACCAGTTTAAATTGCTGTTTGCTATCGAGATCTTTAGTCGTGAGCTTCATATCTATTCTTTTTAGCTTGGATACAGCTAGCTTGCCTGATAATAATATGAAAAGGCATGTCTAATTGTAACCTTATCTTATTGGTACCTTTTGAAATAACTTGGGAATATAGCCAAACTACAGAATAATATGCGGGACATAGCGGGACATGTCCTGAGTGATGGGGGAGTTATCTTCTCTCACCGAAATACCCGCGGCTTTATCATCAACCAACCATGAGCCAATTAAAGTGTGGTTATCACCAAATTGGGGCAGGGGGTAATAGGCTTGATAGATAAACCCTTCTTCGCCATAGGGACCCTCTGCCTCGAGTATGGTTTTGCCATCTTCGATTACGCTGACATTGGCCCCTTCTCTGGAAAATATTGGTTTTTTAATCAGCTTACTTTCATTTGCAAGGTGTAATTCATCCTCAAAATACGCAGCCAGTAGATTGGGGTGATTGGGAAACATCTTCCACAGCATGGGCATCAATGCTTTGTTGGAGAGTATCGACTTCCACAAGGGCTCTATCCAATTGACCTGTGCCCCTTCAATGGCCTGGCCAAATTCTTCCCTTTGCATAAATTCCCAGGGATAGAGTTTGAACATGCTATCGATTACCTGATCTTTAAGATCGGTAAAGCTACCGCATTCCCCCAGACCAATGTCTTCAATATACACAAAATGATTGGCTATGCCTGCTTCCCTGGCGCAGTCTTGCAAATATTGCACGGTGCCCCGATCTTCGTCCGTGTCTTTACAGCAGGCGAAATGCATGTGAGGCAGTTGATAATGCCGGGCTATCTGGCCAAGGCGATTGACTAGCTTTTCCTGCAGGGAGTTAAACTGATCGGCTTGTTTACTTAACTGACCTTTATCGACCAACTCTTCGAGCCATAGCCACTGCCAGAAACCGCTTTCGTATAAGCTAGTCGGAGTATCCGCATTGTTTTCATAGAGCTTGGCTGGACCCCGGCCGTGATAAGCAAAGTCGAGGCGCGAGTATAGGCTAGGGTCTTTTTGACGCCATGAGTCTGCGACGGGTTGCCAAAACACATTGGGTATTTGGAATCTTTCCAGTAGTTCCTGATCCTTAACCACCTTGTCTACCACCGCCAAACACATTTGATGAATGTCTTCGGTGGGTCCTTCTAAATCCTGCTCAATCTGCTGCAGAGTAAACTGATAGTAGGCGCTTTCGTCCCAATAGGCTTCACCGTGCATGGTATGAAATTTAAAACCAAAATCGGCAGCCTTACGCTGCCAATTTGGTCTTTCTTTAATAGGAATTCTTAACATAGTTGGCTCAGTTGCTTGGTAATAATATACTAGCCTCCCCAGCCGCCTCTCTTACTGCTGGCACTGCCCCAACTGGACTTGGCTCTAACACTACTACCAAAACCTCCGCGACTCATAGTTTTTGATACGGTCGGTTTAGGCTTGAGGGATTTCTCACTAACACGCATGGTTCTGCGTCTATTATCGCCAAAATCATAGCCGTCGGCACCAATCCAGCGATTTCGATAGGATGAGTTACGGGAAAAAGAGGTAAACATCGGTTGTGAATAGTATCCCCTGGGAGAGAGCAAGTTACTTAGCATGTAACCGGCCATAAAGGGCATAAAGAAGGATCCGCCTTGCCGTTGCACCTGGTTACATTGATTAAAACCAAACTCCGCTTCACAGTCCCGTTGAGAGTTATATTTAGGACCAGTGCGCTGGGCTTCTTGCAGTGCGTCTTTATAAGCGGTTTGACAGGTTTCGCTTTGCTGTGGATTGTTGTTTACGCAATCATCCACGCTGGTGTAAACCGTGGCCTCTTTGCGTTCCTCACCACAGGCGGTAAGGAATATAGCAGCAATACCGACAGCCAGAGGCTTGGGGGAAAAACCCTTACGCATGCGCGTTAAATCAATATTGCTCGAGCGTTTACTCTTAACAGTGTCCATATCGACTCCTAATAGCTCATACATGCAGCATTAAGCAAACCAACGGCTACCGATACGGCGGCTAAAATGGCGCCTGCGGAGACTTGGTTGTCGTTAATGCGTTCGGCAATTTTGGGCATAAAGGTAAAACGTAAAAGCACAAAGGCCAATGACTGAGCGATGATCGCCACGACGCCCCACACTAAAAAATCGACTAATGATTCTGAGTTGGTTACCGCGCCGGCCAGTGCCAAACTAAAGCCTATTATCGCCCCACCAAAGCCAACGGCGGCTGCCAGGTTTTGCTCTTCTTTTACTAGCTTCCATTCATCGTGAGGGGTCACAAAGGCATAAATCACTTTGAAAACAAAGAGCAAAATAATTGATACCATAAAATACAGAGCAAAGTTTCCTAATCCTGCAACCGACGTGATAATCATTTCCATAGTTTTTCCTTTATTTTAATTGAGTACTACACAATATTTGCTGTTCTATTTTATTACGATCTTTTTTTGCACTCTTTTTCTACTCGAGACTTTCAGTTATCCGTTAATGGTGATATCTGCTTGTTGTATATTAAAGCCAGTGCTGATGACCAGGCAACGGTCAAAATTATCTTTTACCCGTTTTTCTTCGCCACTAACAATTAAGGTTTCCACGTTGTCTTCATCTATTTGTCGTTCGTAAAGCATCACAAACTGATCAGTTTCGCTGGTATCACCATCTTCTTCATAAGTCTTTTCGGTCATGGCCACTGGCGGAGACTCTTCTCCGACGGCATCCCAAACCCGTTGATATTGGTGCTCTTCAATGCTATAGCTTGGCTGAGATATCCCGCCCTTGAGCATCTGCTGCCACTGGCTGTCAGAGCCAATCGTTTTGGTTTGATAGAAATACCACAGTTTAACATCAGTAATATGATTTTCTGTGTCACCACCATCGAGTACAACTTGTAAGTAGGCGTCATCATCGGTGTAAAAACGTAATATTTTACCCCCCGTATCCAAATGGACTTCACCGACCGCCTGTATTATATGATGGCTTGCCGCCGAGTCAATCACCAAATGCGGTTGAATTAACTTAAGCTTTAACGGGTCAAGCTCAAACGAGCCGCCCAGGTATAAACCCATTATTTCTGGTGCTTTGGGCTGGTTCGCCTGCTCTTTTTTACCGAATAATTTGCTAAACATGCTTTTCTTCCCAAAAGTCTTGCCAATGAAAGTTCATGATCCTTTCATCGGCGATATAAAAAATCTTGTCACCAGGATTGAGAGTCTGGTCCAGATCTGGGTTCACCTGGATCTGCAAGCGTTCATTGGCCGGCGAAATTCCGATCAAGGTGGCGTGATAGCGATGTTTTAACACCGAGAAAAGATTACTGACTTTCAGTGTGCAGGATGTATCAGGGACCGATACTGAATACTGGGCCGGTCCTTGATTGACGTTGAGTAGGTCATGGTGCAGAAGGCTTGAACCTGGGTCAAAAGCTGACTTGGCCAGCATCTCAACCGCGACACTCGGCGTACATTCTACATTGGGACAATGCTTTTGCAACAATGGAACCAGACTTTCGTCGGTAAAGTAGGCAACCATTTGAGCACTTGGATTGCGTTGACTGCAATATAGGGCAGTAGTCATGGTTAAGTCGTCTTCTGGATTATCCATTAATACCACTCTTGCATCAGCAACACAGGCGCGATCCATGTCCAGATCATTGCTGAAGGTATTAACCTTGACGAATTCTATTTGTTCCGGCATGGGGTTGATAATATCGGCACGGACACACAATACGATGGTCGGATTGTCATTGATTGAAGACCGTTCACGTATGAGTAAGTCGAGTAAACGCAGAGTGCGTTGGCCGTTCCAACCCAGTACCAATATGTGATCACTTACACTTAGACTCTTCAAACCTTTTGCTCCTTTTTGCCATTGGTAAGATACCCAACTAGCAATGCGACCGATCACCAGAGCGAAAATACTTAAGCCCAGTGGGATCACGTAAAATGATACAATGTATTTGCCCGCTGACGTACCAGGTGAGAGATCGCCGTAGCCTACAGTCGAACCAGTTACCACTAGCCAATAGATAAAATCTGTTGATTGGGTTAAGGCAGTTTCCCCAGCCAACGACAGTAAAATCCAGCTCGTTACGCCATAAAAAAATAGCGCCAGTACAATACTGTACCAGCGCATTTCAGCAAATACTCTTACCATTAACCTGCGAATTATGGGAAACATCTGCCGCCTTATATAATACTCATATCGATTATTTGCCGAGTATGCGACTTAGCTCGTCATCCGCAGAGGCCGTTCCGCCTTTAATACCCGCTTGGGCCAGGCGTTTTTCAAGGTCATCGCTGGACTCTTCCGTCGCCAACTCTTCTGCCGCCTGCAATTCAGCGTTACGTAAATTTTGCTTGTCCTGGATACGCTGCAGAGACTCAGTGGCCGTTTTCATCTTACTGTTTGCGCCTAGGTGGCGTGATGATACGGAAACCTGAGCTTTTTGCACAGATTCAGTGGCCTTTACCATATCTACTTGCTGCTCTAAGCGGCGCAAGTTAGATTTGGCGGTACCAATGTTGGAAGCGAGTTGTTTTTCAGATTGTTTAAATTGATCAAAATACTTTTGCTCGACATCTTGCTCAGCCCGTATATCCGAAACTTTTTGTGCACAGTCAAGGGCAAGTTGACGATCGGTGTCGATGGCTTTACGAGCATGTTCTTCATACTGCTCGATTGAACTTTGCATGCTCTGTACTTTCTGTTGAGCAAGCTTACATTTTGCCAGTATCTGCGTTCTGGCGTGATCAGACTTGCGCAATTCCTCTTTCGCTTCGCGTATCTCCTGCTCAAGGATACGGATCGCCTGGCTATCGGCAACAGATTGCGCTGCTTCAGTGGCGCCACCTTTTACTGCGGTTACTAATTTTCTCCAAACTGACATAATTACTCTCCTCGTTTACTGCAAATGTTCCTGGTAAGCATCTAAAAATGCTTCCACGTTTTGGAATAGAGTCTCAATCTCGATCATGACACTCTCGGCTTTTGATTGAGCACTGAGTGCACCAAAAGCACTGTAATATTCTTCGCCAGCTACCTGGGTAATGCCCACAGTAGTGAGAGGGAAGATGGCATGGGTTTTGAGGATCTCTTCATTAAGCTCCGCCTTATCTTTTACCTCTTTGCTAGAGAACAATAAAGATTCAATCAATATCTGCTCACCACTTATGGCTAACCAGGCATCGATGCCATTACTGTTGGCAATCAACAAACAATTTTCTTCTCGCGTAACAACAAGGTCTTTGTTGTCGGCAATTAGGGTCTCAAGTTGCGTAAGATCCCATGTCATGGTTACTCTCCTGTAGTCGTCTGACCTTAGATGTATTACATACTGTGCCAGGCTCATGCCTGACATCGACGTTAAATACAGGCCATAGTGTAGTCAGTTAGAAACGAATTAGTCAAATATTTTTTAATAACATTTGAATAAAATAAATTTTAATTGTAAATTATACGTCACAAGTTAGCGTATTAAATGTTTTGGAACTAGCATGCAAAATACCTCCGACAAGCCAAATTCAACGCAAAAAGCCAATGTTTCAGCCGATTGGCGTCAACTTGTTGCACGCTTACTAAAAGCCGAAATGTCCAAGCGCGGGGTGAAATATCAAGACCTCAGCACTCGTCTGGACAGTATCGACGTTAATCAAAGCGCAGACAACCTTAGAAATAAAGTTAATAAGGGTATCATGGGGGCAGATTTGTTGTTACAAATCATGTACGTGCTTAATATGCGCAAAATTGAACGTGATGAAATTATAGATATTTTCGCTGATATGGGGCGAAACTTGGAAGACTAGAGGGGACGCGCCAGATACCAATCGACGTGGTAACTGGCCGGTATCCAGACGCTTATAAGCTAATTCTGCTTTCGGTATTTTCAGGATGACGTTGCAGATGCAGCAGATGGTGACAGGCCTGCCTGGCAAAGTTAGACAAAATAGACTGTATATCTGAATGCTCAAGCGCCGCTTGCATTCGGGGATGTTCTGCAATTTTTGAGTCTAAACAAAAAAAAGGTTCTGTATCCGGCAGCAGGTCGATGTGATGAAATTCCAGCCCTAAATCATCCTCAAAAATGTCTATAAACAAATCTTTCATTATTTGAAAATACATTCTTGTTAAATCCTGATCTGATTCAGCGTGATTAATACGCTCTCTATACTGATGAATAAGCGCATTTTGATACCTTATGTAAGATTGTTGCTCGTTCATATTTTTATACCCTAAAAAACTTGATGTCAGAAACAGCTTAAGTCTGTTTACTGGCAGGGTATTGATGGAGATCAAGAGCGATAATCATATTCTTGGGCCTGCCTAGCCTGGTAGCTTTAGTTTGCGCACCAACCATGGATTGGTAGTGGCTTGCACCACTAAGGTAAACAGTACCACCCCAAAACCAATCGACTGGATCGTCCACCAATATTCAAGCTCTACGGGTAGCGACAGCACAAGCGCAATGGTGATCACACCCCGTAAGCCTCCCCAAATCATCACCGGAGCGTAACGTATTGGTAGGGGGTCGCGAAATACAAATCGACCGATGAAGAGTGAAAAATAGCTGCTCACTAACCTGGAGATAAAGGCCGCTATTATTCCAAACAACATAGCCAACCATTGATCACTGAACATTTCGAAGGTGACCACCAGACCCATTAAATAGAACACTAAAATATTGGCTAAAAATGCCAAAAGTTCCCAACTATTATGTACTTCTGCTTCGCAAAGCTTGCACTTTAGTAAGGCTTCCTTTGCGACCAAGGCGGCCGTTAAGACCGCAATTACACCGGACACGTGTAGCATATGTTCAGCTACATAAAAACTGCCATAGGCCAGTGCCAGACTGGCTACAATGTAGTGGGCCGAACTTGCACCCAATAAAGGTAGTAGGGCTTTGCACAACCAGCCTAAGCAAAAACCAACTAATATCCCGCCCAAAAGGACTTGAGCTAATAATATCAGCGCTCCCCCAGCTGAACTTTGCTCCTGGCCAAGGGCCATAGACAATAAAATACCGAACAGGACGATGGCCGTTGCGTCATTAAACAGGCTCTCCCCTTCAATTAAAGTTGCCAGTTTGTCTGGTGCCTTGGCGTCTTTCAGTTGACTCACTACGGCAACCGGATCGGTGGCCGAAATAACCAGCCCAGCAATTAAGGCAGCAATCCAGGGAAAGCCCCCGGGATGGTCGATGGCAAAATACAATATGGCAGCGGCGATGCTGGAAGCCAACACTATGCCCACAGTAGCACTAAACAATACGGTGCTTAATATGGGCCGAAGGATATGGGTGTGCAGATTAAGTGCTGCTTCAAAAACCAATACGGGTATCAGTACAAATAAAATTAGAGCCTGAAAATTATGGGCGCGAATACCGGTATCAAAACCAGTCATGGGAATAATTGCAGAAGACAGTATTCCCCATAACAAAATACATAGAGTAAGAGGTAGCTTAGTGTAGCGGGCACTAATAATGGCGCCGATACTGTTGAGCAATATAATTAAGAGGGTCGCAACGGTTTGGGTGGTATCCATCAAGCAATTCCAGAAATGGGCGTAAGAGATTACTGTAGACCAGAGTGGAGTGATTTAAATTTGGGCAGTGGGTAAGTTATTCAAAGGAAAAAAAGCCCAGCTAAGTTGCTGGGCAAAAAGCAGTTCGGAGCTTACGTCAATAATCAAACTGTGATTTTATAATAGTTGATTAGAAAAACAGTACAAGGTTTTGTGCGTATACAGACTGGGATGTAAGTGTTTTTTTTAATACTTAAGCTAAACTCAGGATAAGCGGCGCCTCTCAACATCACTCTTTTTTACGTCTATCTTCGTTGCAGCTGCTAGCAATATCCAGCCATTACGCACGTAAGCCTGCCTCAATATTCACAAACATTTCAATGTTGAGAATGCTGTTGGGTATTTTGATTCAGGAAAATTAACTTAACAAAAGGAATTTACTTATAAAAAACTATTTGGACGACACGCATTATCCCAAGTTCAGACTACTTAAATCAAAGGATAATTGCAGGGACCAGAGTTTAGCCAAGTTATCGCGATTAAAATGTGTGGGGTGAGTCAGTTTATCTAAGGCAAAAAAAAGCCCAGCTAAGTTGCTGGGCAAAGGAACAGCCGGGAACTGATGTCAATAATCAAACTGTGAGTTGATAGTAGATGATTAGTCATACAATACAAGGTTTTGTGCGTATACAGACTGAGTTGGAAGTATTTTTTTTAATACCTAAATCAATGACTTATTACAAAAGCTGGGACTGACTATTGCTTATCCTGCTGACGTATTGAAAGGTGTGTTTTGAAGTGGCTTGCATATATAGATTGGGTTAGAATGCCCGTCGAAATTTTCCATAAGTAGCAAATCCAATTAGCCTGATGAAAGTATCCGATTTCCGCTTTGAATTACCCGAATCCCTGATTGCCCGATATCCAACCGAGCAGCGTTCAGCCAGTCGTCTTTTGCACCTTAAGGGGCAAACCTGTGAATTACAACATCAAAAATTTAGGCAAATTGTCGACTTATTAGAGCCCGGCGATTTACTGGTGTTTAACAATACCCGGGTTATTCCTGCGCGTTTGCTCGGGCAAAAAGTGTCCGGTGGCAAGGTTGAAGTGTTAGTTGAACGAGTGCTTGACGAGCATAGAGTACTGGCACATGTGCGTGCCAGTAAAGCGCCTAAAGTCGGTAGCAGGATGATCTTAGAAGAGGCAGTTGAAGTTGAAATGCTCGCTCGCCATGATGCCTTGTTTGAATTGAAGTTTTTGGATTCCCGTGCGGTTCTGCTTTTGCTAGAACTATACGGTCATATGCCCTTGCCTCCTTATATTGACCGGCCAGACGAAGACTCGGACAAAGAGCGCTATCAAACAGTTTACAATGAAAAACCCGGTGCAGTTGCCGCCCCAACCGCGGGTTTACATTTTGATGAAGACATACTTAAACAATTGAGTGACAAGGGGGTAAATAGTGAGTTTGTTACTCTGCATGTCGGGGCGGGTACCTTTCAGCCAGTGCGTGTAGACAACATTCTTGAGCATCAGATGCATTCGGAGTATGCCGAAGTTCCTCAACAAGTGGTCGACGCGGTACTGGCCACTAAGGCGGCCGGGAAGCGAGTGGTGGCGGTGGGTACGACCTCAGTGCGTTCTTTAGAATCTGCGGCTCAGGCCGGACTGAAAAATAACATGCCACTGCAGACCTTTTTTGCCGATACAGATATCTTTATCTACCCCGGTTACGAATTTCTGGTGGTGGACGCTATGCTAACTAACTTCCATTTGTCTGAATCTACTTTGATTATGTTAGTCAGTGCTTTTGCCGGGAAAGAAAATATTATGCATGCCTATAGTCAAGCTATTGAGCAGCAATATCGCTTCTTTAGCTACGGTGATGCTATGTTTATTGAAAAATAAGTTAGGAACTAATTTTTCTGCATGCTTGTAGCGCTGCAATAACGATTATTACTCCGCCAATACATCGCACATTACTTAACGATTCCCCTAGCCACAAAACGGCGGAAATTGCACCAAATGCGGGTTCATTCAGCAGTTCTAGGTGAAAATAATTATCACGCTATACAAGGGCTGCGGGAAGGTATGAAAAATACTTTTCGCACTGTTTTAACTATTTCTCACAAAAGCTTAAAAGAACTGAGCTTTTCGTTTTTTCCATGATCAGATCAACATAATAACCACTGAAAACGTTGGCAAGCACTGGGTTTCTGCTTAAGCTCCCTTCGGGCGGGTTTTCAACTCCGAAACTTGAGTTAATAACCACCCATGGTATAAAAAGCGTCATAAATTTTAGAACAATCAGATGAATTCAGTTAGTTAGCTTGCTTTCATAAGTCGTTATTTTGTTTTTTTGGCGCAAGAATGACCATGTTGATCCACGATTAGCTCGCGCCTCTACTCGCATGGAACTGGACAGCAGCTTTCGCTCTAACTACATCGTTTTTAGAATGGTCAGAGAACAGCAAAATCTAAGGTTTTTTGGTATCCTGAAAAATCCCGGTTAGATGCTGGGATTTTTGTTTTTGAAATCTCTGCTGCTGAGTGCTTTCCTGTCTTTTTGCCGGATTATTGAGATTTTTGTGCCCAAAGTACTATAAATTCCATTTTTCATCGCTTTTTATGCCCTTGATGCAGGGCTTTGCTTGCCCATAACCGGGGGCATTGGTAAAGTTAGGCAAATATCTCTTTCTATCAAACAGGATGTAAACTTTCCATGTTCAAAAAGCTTCGGGGAATGTTTTCCAACGATTTGTCTATCGACCTCG
>JAWUXW010000140.1:0-12537 GCA_034111125.1 Paraglaciecola sp. | reverse complement strand
ACATGTATGCTGCACAAAAATAATAATGGAGAACTATAAATGGATAAGTCCGATTTATTGTCAATGCTAGATTCAGAGTCCCGTTCCTCTAAAAGCAAACCAGCAAAACGAAAGTGGAGAGAAATAGAAGCTATTCATGATCGCCACAAATTACGGCAAGAACTGCAAGAGTTAGGCATGTCTGTCGAAGACGAACTAGAATATTTGTAAAGGCCAACAATACCCGTAAAGAGCTTCGCCAAGGCGGAGCTTTTTTTTGGAAAATAACACTAAACGTGCTATTTATATAAATAGTCAAATAATTAACCGCAAGGGAATTGTTATGCTCAAACGTCATTTTTTATGGCTTTTGTACGGGATTTTCGTGGTCCTTGCTATTATCTTTAAAAACGATGAAGCACTATTTGTTAGCAGCGGCCCTTACCCCTTTGGGAAACCCATCTTGTGGCTAGTCTTGGGACTGTTTCTGCTCTACTCACTGCATTGCCATCTCAAGGAAGACTTCTTTAAAACCATGAGCATTACTGGCAAATATTATTGGACCAAGCAAATAGGAGTAGATCTATATTTAGGAGTGGCCCTGTCAGCTTCGGTAATTTATCTAAACGAAGGCTCATTGCTGGTACTGGGATTATGGCTACTGCCATTAATTGTATTTGCTAATCTGGCAGCCCTGCTGTATTTCGCGATGAATTACGATGCCATTATTCGGTACTTTATTTAAGCAATACTGAAACCGTCAACTACCTGTAAGCCATTCTCAAACCCTAAGTAGTTAACGGCGTTTGGTTTAAGTAAGACTGGATAACCAATCGTGTATAGCTTCTCGCTGATCCAATACAAAAAGTAATACTACATCACCAGGTAACGCTGCCGCTACCGCCTGTTTTGTCCCTTCCAGAGGGCTGGCTGCGAGTTGAATTGCCTCTTCCGCTACCTGCTCTTGCATTAGAAATTGTTTAACCATAACTGAGACTTCATTGGGCTGTCGCCCACGCAAATATTTTTCCACTTCAACCGGAATATACAGTTCAGCGTTTAAGCATCGCACGGCATTAGTCAGTGCCTCTATCTCCTGATCGCTGCGATCTCCACCATGGCCAAACATGCAGATGTATTTATTAGCTGGCATGTGCCGGGCCATATCAACCACCGCCCGCATGCCGTGTTCATTATGGGCAAAATCCACAATCACCTGACAGCCATTTACCTGATAAATGTTACCTCGTCCCGGGTTGTCCTGAGCATCGCTGCCAAACTCATGCAAACCTTGAATAATTGCCCTATTTGGCAAATTTAAGGCCTTACATAAACCCACCACACCCAGAGCATTTTCCACGTTATGCATGGCTGCCCCGTTGAAGGTCATGCCAATATCGGCAACCCTTATAATTTCCTCAAACACAAATTTAGCGTGGTAAAACAGGTGTTTATTACGCACAAATACTGCAGGGCCGCCGGTCGCGAGCTGTTGTTGGATAAGTGGATTATTTTCATCGGTACTAAACCAACAAATAATTTTAGTGCTCTGTTTAGCTTGCTCAACCACCAGTTGGTTGTCTGCATTGAGCACCAATACACCCTGCCTGTCTAGGCCCTTCGCTACCACAAATTTGGTAGCCGCTAGTTCCTCAACAGTATTGATACCATATTGACCCAGATGATCACTGGCAACGTTGGTGATAAGGGCGACATCGACATTTTGCAGCGGCAAACCCCGGCGTAAAATACCACCACGGGCCACTTCTAAAAATGCGATTTCACTGCGCTTATCCCGCAGCAATATGCGTGCCCCACCGGGACCAGAATAATCACCATGGTCAATAATATCCTCACCCACACGAATAAAATCGGTAGAGGTGACACCGGCGCACAAGCCCGCCACTTTGGCTATGTGTGAGGCCAGCCTGACACTGGTGGATTTTCCATTAGTACCGGTCACAAAGGCCCTTGGAATATCCTGATACTGTGACCAATCCAATTGGGTAACTTCGGGCAGGGCATCCATTGGCCATACTTGGGCACTCATGCCCATGCCTAAACTTAGCTCATCATCATCAACCAAGCAGCATACTTGATGGGCCTGTGCGGTGTCGATCAAGGCAAGTAATTGAGGATCTTGCTCTTCCTCAGCGGCGGCCTTTAATTCCACGAGACACCCTTGCCAATCTGGTAGGGGGGTTTGCAGCAATTCTGCTGCGCAGCAGTCCCAAGCCAATTCAAGTAGATCGCAAGCACTATACAATTGATCCATCGACGCACTGATGGCAAAGTTTATGCCCAAAGCATGTGTTCGATATGTGCTCGACTCCCCTGTCCAGCCAAAATCTTGCAGCAAGCGATTGCTCCAAAGCTGCAAACTTGTCAGTACTTGATTGTTATCAATGCCATCGATTAGCACATCAACTATAGCGCCGGGCTTATCCCATAGCAGATTGGGTCCGGTCAGGCGGCGAACTTCATCCAGTTGTAAATTTATCACTAAGCTAGGATTCCTGAAAAATCAATCTGAGTCTTCGTTATGTTCAACCACCAAACGCACACCGCGTTCATCGTGCACCAGTCGCTGACCTTCTGCTAACTCAAATTTATGCTCTATTGCTTCATAGAGTTTTTCTGGGTAATCGTGAGAAGGATCATCCTCTGATGCTTGAGTTTCTGTGCCACCATTAAAATGCACGATTTGCTTCCAGCAGCGGGTAATATTGTCGCCAAGAATAATTAAAAGGTCACCTTTTTTAGAGTCGGCAAGTCCCTGTTCAATCGCATCCACTTCAGAGGGAATAACTTGAATAGCACTTTCGTCAATTCCCGCTGCCATCAAGGCGTTTTTGATTATCATCGGCACTTCATCGTGCCCCCGACGACGACGATCATCATCGGCTTTAACAATAAAACTATCGAAACCCTTAGCCGTAATGTTAGCCGCATCGATAAAGTCCTCATCGCGTCTGTCACCAGGCATGGCCATGACAATTC
Source organism: Paraglaciecola sp. (assembly GCA_034111125.1). Lineage (GTDB taxonomy): Bacteria > Pseudomonadota > Gammaproteobacteria > Enterobacterales > Alteromonadaceae > Paraglaciecola. The sequence continues at coordinate 9,558 of JAWUXW010000140.1, read as the reverse complement.
GCCGCTTACCGCTCACGTCTAAACGTAAGGCTAAATCAGTTATGGTCTGGATTGCTGCCGGGTTATGGGCGTAATCAAGAATGACTTTGAAGGGGTGTTCATCATAGATATTGAGTCGTCCCGGTGCCTGATAGAAGGAAGTATTGAAGATTTTCAAGCCCTGGCGAATATCTTCCAGAGACACTGCAAAACTATAGGCTATAGCTGCAGCAAACATGGCATTTTGTACGTTATGTAGAGCCTTACCTTCGATCGTCGCAGGGATCAGATGAGTCCACACCAATGGAATATGCGCACCTTTGTCATACAGGGTGATCATGTCGCCATTAATGCCCTTTTCGAGTACTGCTGCCATACCACCCCGGCGAATATGCTCCCGCACCAAGCCGTGCCCGGGATCCATGGTCACATAACAAATATGCTCAGCTTCACAATAATCGGCCATTTGCAGGCACAAGTTGTCATCAGCATTAAGCACCACGCAGTCTTTTGCGACTTCAACCACGACCCGTTTTATTTTAGCCAGTTGTTCTAAGTTATTGATACCCCGTTGACCAAGGTGATCGGCGCTAATGTTCAGACAAGCACTCACATTGGATTCACTATATCCCAAGCCTCGCTTGAGAATACCGCCCCTGGCCGTCTCCATAATGGCGCAATCAACGCTGGGGTCACGCAATACAATCTGTGCCGCTGTTGGGCCTGTCATGTCACCTTTAACCGTTAAATGGCCATCTATATATACGCCATCTGTAGAAGTCATGCCGGTGGTATAGCCGGCACTTTTCATAATACTGGCAAGCATTCTACTGGTGGTGGTTTTGCCGTTGGTACCGGTAATTGCCGCCACTGGAATACGTGCATGACTGCCCGGAGAAAACAGCATATCGATAACTTTTCCGGCTACATCACGAGGCGTACCTTCACTGGGAGCAGTATGCATGCGAAACCCCGGAGCAGCATTACATTCACATATGCCGCCGCCAATTTCTTTGTATGACTTACTAATATCGTCGGTTAAAAAATCGACGCCGCCGATGTCCAGCCCAATGGCTTTTATGGCGCGTACCGCCATGTCACGGTTATCGGGATGCACAATATCGGTTACATCAATAGCTGTACCGCCGGTTGACAGGTTGGCAGTAGAACGTAGGTAAAACTGCTGGCCTTCTTCCAGCACGGTATCTTCATCGTATCCTGCTTCTTCCAGCAACCTTAGGGCCTGACTATCCAACTCTAAGCGTGTTAGCACTTTTTCATGACCAATGCCGCGACGGGGATCAAGGTTGGTGATATCAATCAATTCACTAATGGTAGATTTTCCATCTCCCACCACGTTGCCCGGCACTCGCTTAGCGACGGCCACCAGTTCATTATTCACCACTAACATACGGTGATCAAAACCTGTTAAGTAGCTTTCCACCAGCACTGCTTTACCTGTACCGAATTGACGGGCCTCGGTAAAGGCCTCTGTCACCTGCGCATCATTGACTAAATTAATGCTGACACCACGGCCATGGTTGGCATTAAGTGGCTTGAGTACCACGGGAAATCCAATTCTTTTGGCAGCACGAATGGCCTGAGATTCGCTGTACGCCATAGTTTGTTGAGGAACAGGTAAGCCCAAGTCGTTCAGCAGATTATGGGTATCTTCTTTATCGCAAGAAATCTCCACCGCAATATGTTTGGTTTCACTGGTGATGGTGGCTTGAATACGCTGTTGATACTTACCATGACCAAACTGGACCAAACTATAATTATTCAAACGCAACCACGGAATATCACGGGCCTCGGCGGCGCTCACTAAAGAGCCGGTGCTGGGGCCAAATTCTTTACGCTGGGCCATGCGAACAAAGTCATGCAACTCTTGGGGAAAATCAAAGTCATCTTCGACCTTGGTGTGCACGACTGCTTGCACCTCTGCTGGCATAAGGTGGGTTAGCAAACGCATACCCAGTTTCCCGGCTTCTAGTCCCACATCACGTTGATGATATTGATAAACCACATCATAACAAGCAACTTCGCCAGAACCGCGAGTTCTGCCAAAGGTAACCGGTGAGCCGGCTAAATCTTGCAGTTCGAGGGCCACATGCTCCCAAATATGCCCCATCCAGGTGCCTTCATCTTCTCTTAAACGACGAATAAACCCGCCATCCTCTCGATACGAACAACCATGGGACTGCAAAGAAGGTAAGGCGGCGATTAATCCGTCGATGAAGCCTTTACCTAATTTCGCTGATGGCCAGTTTTCAAGCTCACCAATATCAACTTGATGGCGAATAACAGGGAAGTTTGCGTAAACATTAGGACCAACGTAAACATTTGTACTGAGTATCTTCATGGTGTGATCTTTCCTTTATTTGTAAACGTCGCAGGAATTTATATAGGCAATACGGAGCGCAGAAGAAGAGTAATTGACTCGACGTCCTGAAAGCAGAGTTAAATAGTTATAAGCCTTGCCATAAGGTATAAAAAAACCGTACGCTAAGCTACTGTTTTTTATGTGCTCAGACAGGAAACGGGAAAGGTTAAACTTTACTTTGAACAGGAAGATGGGAGGGAACCCGTACTTGCTAGTTTCCTATGACAAAACTGAGCTTAAGTAAGCTCAGTTTTGAAGGTATGACGCTACTTATGCGAAGCAGAGCTTACTTGGTATAAGCCTGCTTATCGCTGAGGTTGTAGCGACTGCTGGCGGCCAAAATGTGCATCTTTAAGTTTAGCAGTGTTAGTGCATCCCCTACCCCTGCTTCGGCCATGGATGAATGTTCAATATTTGAAGGATCAATCACCGTGATCGCACCGCTGCCCACCACGGTAAATTCATTGTTACCGTCAATAAAAGCGGCGGTATCTTCGTCCAGACCTAGACCAATCAAGAAGGGATTATAAGACACGGCACTTAACAACCGCGCTAAACGATTGCGTTGATTAAAGTGTTGATCAATCACCACCGTATTTATTAAGCCCATACCCGGCGCCAGATTTACCCCACCTTCTGTGGGTACTGTGCCCTTACTTCCACCGGTAATCATATGTTGTGACACTATGGCGGCGCCTGCTGAGGTGCCCGCGTAGTGCACGCCCCGGGCGTTCAATTGTCGAATTGCCGTAGCAATAGGCGTACCGCCTAAGATTGTCGACAAACGAAGTTGATTTCCACCGGTAATAAAAATCCCAGTGCTTTGCTCAAGCGTATCTACATACTCTTGTTTCTGAGCATCTGAGCGCTCGGTGATCGGCAAGGAATGGGTTGTTCCAGCGCCAAGTTGTTGGAAAATTTTCTCATAGCGATCGCCAGTATCATCCAGCTGAGAAGCGGTTGGGATCACAGAGATAACTGCATCTTTTCCACCGCAAAGATCGACAAATTTCTGTAAAATTTCAGGGTTATTTATCTTTTCTTCACCCCCACCAATGGGGATGACATATCCACGTTGCGTTCCATGAACATCAGGAGACGGCATATTTATTCCTCGAATGAACCTTTTTTAACGATAGAGCGATCAAACACATGCCACTGACCCTGTGCCATAACGTGAGTGATACGTTTTTTTGAGTCTAACAATAATAGGTCGGCATCATACCCTAAGGCGAGTCTACCCTTATGATTAAAATTCATTAAATTGGCAACATTACTGGTAAAAAACGGCAAGCAACGCTCAATGGCGATACCGTCATCCAGTAGCTGGTAAAAAACATCAGTCATGGATGATGAACTGGCAAAATCCATTTTGGTCATGTGTCCCTGTTGATCAAAACAGGGCAAACACCCGCCACCATCAGAACTGATGGTCAGTTTGTCTTGAGGTAGTTCTTGTTGCATATAACGCATTAACGCTTCGGCCGGCTCATAGCCAACATCACCGGTTTCAAATGCAGTCACATCTACCCAACAGCCTTGTTTGGCTAACTCACAGGCTTCATCGAATAAAGCTTTGCGCCGGTTGATATGGGTTGGATTGTAGGTACGGGCCGGAATTTCTGCCGAGGACAGGGCTTCACGGACCAGCGACAAGCCCCGTTCACCATCCCCTAAATGCAGATGCAAGATCCCGGCTTTGCCCGTCATAAGTCGGGCTACATGGGCTTCGGCGGCAATTTTCAGTAATTCGTTTAAGGTGGGCTGGCTAGAGCGGTGATCACTAATGGCCAATTCACCGACACCAATAATAGGTTCGATGAAGACAATATCTGATTTTACCGACCCCGTCAGCGTCGTGGGCGGTAAATGATAGCCACCGGTATAACAATACGCCGACAGGCCTTCCTCACGCAAGGCATAAACCTGAGCAATGACCGACTCTGTATTACGAGTCAGATCATCAGTGCCCAATAAACCGACAACCGTGGTCACACCCGCGCGGGTAAATTGACTCATCGGCACTGGCGGCACCCGGGTTGCAAAACCCGCTTCACCGCCACCACCAGTAATATGGGTGTGGGCATCAATAAAACCGGGCAGCACTGCCTGGCCGTCTGCATCGATTACTTGCACCGACAACTCGGGGCCCAAATGAGGCAATCTTTCGCCAATATAAACTATTTTTCCACCGGCAATCAGCAGGTGTTTTAAACCCAAGGCCTCAGGTGCATATAGGTTGGCATTTTTGACTAAAATTATGGGTGATTGGCTCACGGTAACTCGCTGCTGGTATTAACGAATAAAACGAGATCCTAAAGCACCGCTTAAACTTAGTAAAGACACATTAAAGCCCCATAATCCACAGAAGGGCTTAGTCTGCCAATAGGCTTTCAAGCAGATCATCTATTTCTTCTTTAAGTTCTTTATCTTCAATTTTATTGGCGTTGATTTTTGCATCTTGGAGATTTTTAATAGCGGCGTCGGTCTGACCTAATTCAATTTGCAATGTAGCCATAGAAAATGCAATCGATGACATATGGTCTTTCGAATTAATCGCGATAGCTTTGGCCAGGGCTTTTTCGTAGCCGGCCACGGCGTCTACCAACTCTTCTGTAAAGTCAGCAAGTGTTTCCCATTGTTCAGGGTGATCTTTGCCGGTATTTTCGTTATCAATACAAACAGCCTTTAGCTTTGCATAGAGCAAGTCAAATGCCTCTCTATTCTCTGTTTTTGCCGCCGCCATTAGCTTTTCAGACAGGCTATACACAGTCTTATATATATTGGTATTAATCATTACTACTTACCTTTTCTTACAACAAATAAAATAACAAATTGTGGATCACAAAATTAATCCATTTACTCATATGACAATAAATGATTTATCTTCAGTTTCGGCCAATCTTCGTAAAACACACTCCAGTTTGCTGTTGCTTGATTTTTTCAAGCGACGCAGAATATGTCGCCCAAGATGTATTTGCCCGCTCTTGAACAGGTCCATTAAAGGAACCGCGTTCAGATTTATGACGAAAAGCAGTTCAACAACTCCGCATTAGTTGGGTATTCCTCAAGTAACTCAGTAAGTTTCCTGGCGGCTTCCACCGGTTTAAGATTAGTAAGTGCCCTGCGCAACACTCTAACATTTTGCAACTCTTTTGAATTTAGCAGAAGCTCCTCACGGCGCGTGCTACTTTTAGCAATGTCCAGCGCGGGGAAAATCCGCTGACTCGCAATCTCCCGTGATAAAACAATTTCCATATTACCCGTGCCCTTAAATTCCTCAAATATTACCTGATCCATCCGGCTTCCGGTATCAGCGAGTATGCTCGCTAGAATGGTAAGCGACCCACCATTTTCAATATTTCTTGCTGCGCCGAACAGTTTTCGTGGTATTTCCATGGCTCTGGCGTCCATACCACCCGACAGGGTGCGACCGCTGCTCTTTCGCTGTGCATTATGCACTCGAGCGAGCCTTGTTAGAGAGTCGATGACAATCATTACATCGTGACCTTCACCCGCTTCCTTACGGGCGGTGTCGAGAAGTTCATTGGCCACGCGAACGTGATGGGCATAGCTTTCATCCGAGGAAGAGGCGTGGACTTGCACCGAAACGCTACGCTTAAAATCAGTCACTTCTTCCGGTCGCTCATCAATAAGCAGGGCATAAAGCTTTATCTCGGGATAAGCTTCCCCCACCGCTTGGCAAATATGTTTTAAAATAGTCGTTTTGCCTGAACCCGGTGGAGCGACAATCAGACCTCTCTGTCCCAGTCCGATTGGCGTAATCAAATCCATCGCACGGGTAGAGAGTTGTTTAGAGCCTAATTCCAGGCGAATGCACGGAGCTGGATGAATGGCTACGCCATTTAAAAAACGCTGTTGTGGGTCAACATGAAGTTCTTCCTTGACCACTTCATCTGCTTGCTCGGGAACATTATTTCTTTTCACCTTCAAAGATAATATTTTTCTGGTCATGATATTGCTTTATAACTCTAGATAATTAGGTAGGTTTCGACGTGTTTAATGCAGCTAACGCTTCACAGTGAATGCATAGCGCACTGCTGTTTGATTGAATTGACAATTTAACAAACAGTGACAGCCTTGTGTAAATCAAAAAATGCGGCATAGTCCGTTGTCTTAACGTTGTCAGTGTTTGATGATTAATATTGCCAGAACTTATTGGTTACGGGAACTACTTTCACCGGCTATGATGAGCTAAAAGTCAAAACGATTACGCACTTTTTCAAGCCCATAGGAAAATTGACGGTTTTTTTTTTCAGAGTACCGTTCGTGGCCCAGTGATGGTGATTGGGCCTGGCGAATTACGTCAATTAAATTTGCCCACCCGATACCATGAGTATTTACATTATTTGGTGAGGGTAAATTCGAGCTTCAGATATCCACGCTGGTTTGATGAAGGCACGGCTGAATTATACTCAAGCTTGGAATATGATGATGACTTTGTGATCATTGGCAATATGACTAACCGAGCTGCGGGGAAGTACACTAACTCCAAGCTAGTTGACTTAAAGACCCTGTTGAGCAAAACCAATATTCGAACTGCTTCAAGCAAAGTGATACGGCAGTATTATTCTACAACGTGGCTTTTGTACATTTTTTTGCCGTTTAGCAGTGCCAATGTGCCAATGGCTTTGATGACTACCGCGCTTCGCTGACGCAATTTTTGAAGCTCAACAATAAAGGCGTAGCACCTTTAGAGGCTTTCGAACAATCATTTTCAGTGAGTCTAGAATAGATACAAAAGCAATAGGCGAATTATAATCGCAAACGGACATTGTATGCTCAGCGCTTTGCTAAACCAGCAGTAATATTGGATTATCAAAGTAAGAAACTCGCCCAAGGTAAGCTGTATGCCAATATGTCACATTCGGTTTCGAGCACTTTACCAATCACCGTTCCCATGGCAGTCCAGGTCGAAATTGAAATGAACATGACTATGCCCATGATCAGTGCCACCACAACCGCAGATTCTATATACTGAGTGCCTTCGAGGGTAAAACTCACCATGGTGGTCATGCTCATCACCCACATTTTAGGGTTCAACAACTGAAATAACGCCGCATCCCTAGCTCATCCACGATGGTCAGTGGTTTTTGGTTTTGGTTTTGGTCTAAATCAACCTTGGTGCGCGAGGTATTGATGATTTTCCACGCTAAATAGAGCAAATAAACACTACCGGCCACTTTCAGCACATCTTGGATCACCGGATACAGTTTAAAAATATTACCCAGGCCAAAAGCCAGTGCCAACTGTAAAAGAATAATGCCCAACACCACGCCCAGCATATGCGGCAGGCTTTTGAGGTAGCCAAAATTGACCCCAGAGGACACACACCGCGTAACGCAATGGTAATAGGGGGTATCAACTAAACTGACTTGGCTTTTTCGAGGACGAGGCATATCACACCTACCTGATTAGAAAATGAACGAACTGAACAAAGTGTAGTTCAGCTTATATCAAAAAGTTAGGACCTCGCGATGATGCTATTTTGGATGTCTATGTAAGTGTTTTTTCAATCCTATGATTCTCTGTTTAAGCCAAACAGCAAACATCAATATTCCAACTCAAACTATGTGTTATTGGGATTCATCATTGAATCCTTGCACGATAAATCTTATGCAGAAGTAGTATCAGAGAAGATCACTATTCCCCTTGGTCTTGCGAATACATACTTTGGGAGCAGTATCGAGATTAAAAATAACGAGGCATTTTCTTACCGCTTTGCCGATACTTGGCAGCGCCAACCTGAAACCCACATGAGTGTGTCTCATGCCGCTGGAGGCATGGTGTCTACGGCGGAAGAAACCAACCTATTTTTGTCTGCATTGTTTGCTGGAAAACTGCTATCTGAAAATTCGCTCAGCGCCATGATGACACTAGAGGATGGTTATGGCCTGGGCTTGTTTTCAATGCCATTTGAAAAGCAAAATTTCTTTGGTCACAATGGAAGTATCGACGGTTTCGTTTCTGCGGGTGGATTTAATCCCGCAGATGGCATTGTTATCACAGTATTGAGCAACGGCGTTAACTATAACTTTAATGATGTGTTGATTGCTGTTCTGAGCAATAACTATGGCAAAGACTTTAAAATCCCAGATTTTTCTGCAAAACCAGTGCTGCTGTCGGCCGAGGCAATGGACAGGACCGTAGGTACTTTTAGTAGTAAGGACATGCCTATAGAACTTAGCTTCAGGATTGCAGACAAACAGGTAATGTATCAGCCAGCAGGCCAATCAGAAACCCCTCTCACCGCGTACTCAGCAACGGAGTTTCGGTTTGAACAGGCTGGCATAGTCATACAATTTGACCCAGAGAGCCTTACCGAGGGAAAGCTTCACCAATTTGTCATCACGCAAAGCGGCTACAAATTTCTTTATAAACGCAAAGAAAAAAAGTGGCTGTGGTGAGCTAAATGGGTTTACATAAACACCCCTAACACCCAGATTTAGTGTTTTATTATGGTGGCTGTCTCTATAGCTATGTATCATTTTAACAGGGAGGAAAAACATGAGTATTAAAATAAATCATTACGCCGCAAAAACCGTGACGTTACTCTACCAACAGGATTTTGAAGCATTTGTTATTGAATTGTCCGTAGCCATAATATTAACTGTTATGGCAGTGGGCGGATACAGGTCGGGCCTTTGGTTGCTATGGATCCCTTGTGGGTTAATTGCTGCAATCTGTTACTTTGCTGTTATTTATTCCGTCTATCTATCTATATATATCCGATAAAATATTTAGTAAATCTGTAAACGATAATAATAGTCAATAACTGACGCCTAGATATTGAGCTTCCTGCATCAAAAACATAATCGGGTAGCCGGAACTCTTTAACCTCCAGCCCCCACACCACCCTGCACCGAAACGTCGGCCCGGACGATTCCGCACAGGGCGGTTCCTAAAGGTTTTCAAAACAAGCTGGCCGATTAGCTCCAACTTATCCCAATTATCTGATCTGGCTTCTTCGAGGCTGAGGCATATCGCACCTACCTGATTAAAAAATGAACGAACCAATCAAAGTGTAGAACACTTATATCAAAAAGTTAGGACGCGGTTTCATCATTATCTCGGCGCACTGGGTGGCTATTTAACTGTATTATATTAAAAGAATAATTCATTTTTTTCGTCGTTTTATAAGATCTACACCCAAATCAAATACGGTCACAATGTTG
>JAWUXW010000139.1:0-8014 GCA_034111125.1 Paraglaciecola sp. | reverse complement strand
TAATTGGGTGGCTTTCTTGTTTGACTCTATTGCATCTGCAATGTAAAAAACGATTAAGATCATATAAGTAAAGCAATAATGAATGCCGAAAGTCTATTAAAGTCAGGTGACTTAGCCGCCTGTAAATCCCAATTATTTACTGAAATAAAAAAAGATCCCAGTAACCTCAATCTGCGTATTTTTTTGTTTCAACTGTCTTGTATCAACTGTGACTGGCAACGTGCGCAAACTCAGCTTGACGTGTTAAAAGACATGTCAGACTCAACATTGGCCATGGTGAATACCTATACACAATTGATTGAATGTGAACAAATACGTGAAAAAGTACTCAGCGGTGACAAAGAACCAGTTTGCTTTGGTGAGCCGTCACCTTGGCTTGCCTATTATGTGAAAGCGTACCAGCAGTTTAGTCAAGGTAACAGCGATGAAGCCGCACACTTAGTTCAACAAGGTGCCGAATTAGCACCCGCAATTTCCGGTACGGTCAACGGTGACCAAGCCTTTGAATGGCTTTGTGATGGCGATGTAAGATTTGGCCCTGCCATTGAAGTGATGTTAAACGGTGGATATTACTGGTTACCCTTAGAGTATATCTCAGCTCTGTCTTTTGAACCGGTAGAAGATTTACGTGACTTAGTATGGCGCCCAGCCAACTTAACCCTGAAAAACAAAGGTAAGTTGATCGTTTTTGTGCCTACCCGCTACCCGATAACGGCTGAAACAAACGATGCGCAATTATTGTCTCGCACCTGTGATTGGCAAGAACAGGTAGACAATTTTTATATCGGTCAAGGCCAACGCATTTTTGTTACGGACAACGATGAATACCCGCTACTTAGCCTTAGTTCAATCGAATTTAATCTAGATTAATGCCTGAATTATCCCAAAAAGAACGCTTGCAACTGTCTTTGCTTGACCGTCTCTCAGATGATGAACCGGATAAATTATCCGAATCCAGAGATAAGCGGGTTATTACCGTGTCGCGATTAAAGCAATTGGTGCAGCGAGATTTGGCATGGTTACTTAACTGCGTGGCGGCGTCAGCCAATTTTGATTTGACAGATTACCCTGAAGTCGCAAAATCCAGCTTTAATTATGGCATTCTTGACTTGTCTGGCCTGACCGCAATGAGCCTCAGTGCCAAACATATTGAAAGAGAACTGACCAAATACATCAAAAACTATGAACCGCGTATTATACCCCGATCGTTAAAAATAAAGATTTCTCTGGCCAAACAAGAGATGAGCAACAATACCTTATCCTTCGAGATTTCAGGTGACCTTTGGGCCCAACCGTTGCCGCTACAATTGTTTTTAAAAACAGAAGTAGATATGGAAAACGGTACCGTCAAACTAAATAGTTGGAAGTAATAGAATGGATGCAAAGTTCTTAGCGTTTTATAACCAAGAATTAAAATTTATTCGTGAATCTGGCGCCGAGTTTGCCAAAGAATATCCTAAAATTGCCGGCCGTCTTGGTCTCGATGGGTTTGACTGCTCAGACCCCTATGTAGAGCGTTTATTGGAAGGATTTGCCTTTCTGTCAGCCCGCATTCACGTTAAACTTGATGCTTCTTTCCCAAAATTTACCCAGCATTTAATGGAGCAACTTTTCCCCACCTTTTTACAACCTTCTCCTTCGATGCTAATTGCACAATTTAATCCTGATCATGATGAGGGGAGTTTGACCCAAGGAGTAGTGGTTCCCCGTCAAACAGCTTTGCACAGTCTATTAGGAAAAGGCGAACAAACGCCTTGCGAATACAGAACCTCAAACGACGTGACCTTATGGCCCATAAAATTAGTTAAAGCGGAGTATATCAATGCCCAGGAACTGGCGTCGTATACCACTAAAACTTCGCTCAGTTATGCCCCAAAAAGCGGGATAATGATCACCCTAGAGAGTATCCCCGGTACAAAGTTTTCAGACCTATCACTGGACTCACTGATGCTGCATATCCGCGGGGCTGAGTCTTTCCCGATGTACTTGTTTGAAGCGATATTTAAGGGCTATCAGGGGTGTTTGTATAAAAGTGGTGACAAGCTTTGGCGCCATGAAGAGGCTAGTACCCAGGTGACGTCTCATGGTTATGATAAAGAAGATGCGTTACTGCCTTATTGCAATCGTCAATTTGATGGTTTTCGCTTGCTTAAAGAATACTTTGCCTTTGCCCGACGTTTCTTATTTTTGTCGTTAGATAATTTGCAGGTTACACTGAGTCAGTGTAACGAAGAAAAAATACAACTGCTGTTATTACTGGATCATAACGACACGCGCTTAGAAAATTTAGTCTCCGCAGACAATTTTGCACTACACTGTTCGCCCGCAATTAATTTATTTCCTAAGCGCGCCGACCGTATCAATGTATCTAGGTTAACCAGTGAATTTCATGTGGTGCCCGATAAATTGCGACCACTGGACTTTGAAGTGTGCTCGATTAGTCATATCAAAGGATTTAATACGGATATTGAATCGAGTACCGATTTTTTACCCCTTTATGGTGCGAACGAGAGTCACAACAGTCAGCGTAACGCCTATTACACCTTGAGCAGAGACCCCCGTAATCTTAATGGCAATCAACGAAAGTTTGGCCATAGATCAAGCTATATAGGGACAGAAGTCTACGTATCGCTGGTAGATCCTAAAAATGCGCCCGTGGCCGATAGTTTACGCCAGCTCGCCGTTGAAACAATGTGTTGTAACCGGGATTTACCCCTTATGATGCCCTTGGGTAAAAGTAAAACCGACTTCACTATCGAAACCGGAGCACCATGCGAATCGGTGCGCTGTGTTGGCGAGCCCACCCGCCCAAGCTCGCCCTTAAGTGAAGGTAATATTGCCTGGGATCTGATCCAGCAGCTGTCGATTAACTTCTTGGGCATGAGTGATAATGACAGTGTGTCTGCACTGACTAAGCTAAAAACCTTGCTGGGTCTGATGATGAATAAAAAAGACCATGCCCAGATAAAACAAGTGGATGGCATCATCACCTTCACAACCCGGCAGATCACCAGCCGCTTACCTTTTGCCGGACCTATTTGCTTTGGTCGGGGTGTGGCCATCGACATCACCATAGATGAGCTCGCTTACGAAGGCAACAGCACCTTTATGCTGGGCATGATTTTAGATCGGTTCTTTGCGCAATACGTCAGTATCAATTCCTTTACCCAACTTATTTTACACTCATCTGATAGGGGGGAAATATATCGATGGCCAATTCGAATCGGCTCGCAAAGCGCTATTTAGAAACCTTATCTGAAGAGCCTGACGAGCTTTATCAACAAGGTTTTGCCCCCTTGTTGCGCTACCTTGATGCGAATGCACCCTTAGCGTCGCGTATCGGCTATTCCGTTTCACCCAAACAAGACTGCGTACGATTTGGCCAAACGCCTTTGTTACATTTTCACTCATCTGCGTTTACCGAGGTTAGATTTGGGGCGGTTAATGGCGATTACAAACTCAAAAACAGTTATTGGGGTATGTTTGGGATCAATGGGCCTTTGCCGTCTCACCTGACGGAATATGCCATTGAAAGGAATTATCGCCTAAAAGATAAAACCCTCGCTGAGTTTTTAGATGTTTTTCATCATCGCTTTATCTCGTTGTTTTACCGGGCATGGGCAGACGCAGAGCCAACAGTGAGTCATGACAGGCCTGAGCAAGACAACTTTAAACGTATGATCAATGCTTTTTCGGGTGATGTGGACGCTGGGCAAGACAGCTTTAATCAAAATAAAAATATCCACCAATATCTGTCGGGGCTATACAGCCAAAAAAATCGCAGCAGCCAAACTTTACATCAGTTGTTGTCGGAAAGTTTACACCTCGATGTCGCTATCGAAGAATTTCAGGGCCGTTGGTGCACCATAGAGCCATCGGAGCGAAGCCGTCTAGGTCAAGCTAATGCCACGCTGGGGATGGATACCATCGTAGGTGAGCGCACCTATCAACGTAGTTTTAATTTTTCGATTAATATTGGCCCCGTTGACTACGGCGAATACATTAGATTACTGAACAACAAACAGCGTATCAAAAATATTATCAAGCTTACCCAAAAAGCGGTAGGACAAGAATACGAATTTTCAATCAATATTTTATTAAAAGCCTACCAGACCCAACCTTGTCAGTTAGGGTCAGCGCAACTGGGCATTAATTCATGGTGTCAAAATAAGTCTAGCCACTTAGCGCAGCACAACCCCATTTTAATATATACAACAACATGTTAATCATTACTACATAAAGGAAAAGTACAATGGCTGAAATAAGTCGCGTCAATTTGTTTGGAAAGTTAGATCCTATTGCTTATAAAGCAATAGAAAGTGCCACGGTATTTTGTAAACTGCGTGGCAACCCTTATGTTGAACTCGTGCACTGGTTTCAACAAATTGTTCAACTGCAAGACTCTGATCTACACCGGATCCTTCAGCACTTTGATATCAATCCCTCTGTTTTAGCCAAAGATATGACCAATGCCCTGGACGCTTTACCCCGGGGAGCCAGTGCCATATCCGATCTGTCCAGTAAAATTGAAGACTCGATTGAGCGTGCCTGGGTATATGGCAGCTTAGTGTACGGTGACTCAAAAGTAAGAATGGGCTACATTATTTTAGGCATGTTAAAAACCCGTGAGCTAAAAAGTAGCTTATTAAATATGTCAGGCGAGTTTGCAAAAATTAAAGCCGAACAATTAGGCGATGACTTTGCGCAAATCGTAGCAGGCTCCTGTGAAGATAATACCCAAGCGAGCGACGGCTCAGCCATAGGCGGAGCCCAGCCAGGCTCTGCAAGTGACGCTATGTCGCCAGCAACCATGGGTAAACAAGAAGCATTAAATCAATTTACCACCAATTTAACCGAGCAAGCCGCCAAAGGCGAATTAGACCCGATCATTGGCCGGGATGAAGAAATTCGCCAATTAATTGATATCTTAATGCGTCGCCGTCAAAACAACCCCATCTTAACAGGTGAAGCCGGTGTAGGTAAAACCGCCGTAGTCGAAGGCTTTGCCCACCGCATTAACAAAGGTGATGTGCCTCCTGCCCTTAAAGACGTCAAACTGCTGTGTTTAGATATTGGTTTATTACAAGCCGGTGCCAGCATGAAAGGCGAGTTTGAAAACCGCTTAAAACAAGTGATTGAAGAAGTCAAATCCTCCCCAACCCCCATTATTATGTTTATTGATGAAACCCATACCCTAATCGGTGCAGGTGGCGCAGCAGGTACCGGCGACGCCGCTAACTTATTAAAACCGGCTCTAGCGCGGGGTGAACTGCGCACCATAGGCGCCACAACGTGGGCAGAATATAAAAAGCATATTGAAAAAGATCCTGCCCTGACCCGTCGATTCCAAGTGGTCAAGGTTGAAGAGCCCAGTGAAGAAAAAGCTATTCTTATGCTGCGTAATATTGCCGGCATGTTGGAAAAACATCACAAGGTAGAAATGCTTGATAAAGCCATAGAAGCCGCCGTTAAACTTTCACACCGTTATATACCTGCACGTCAATTACCCGATAAAGCAGTGAGCCTATTAGATACCGCCTCAGCACGTGTGGCAGTGAGCCAATTTGCTACCCCAGCAGAGCTAGAAGACTGCAAACAGCGCATTGAAAATTTAACCGTTGAACAAAACGTGCTGGACAAAGAAGCAGCGATTGGTGTGGTAAACCAAAAACGTATGGATGACATTGTTGAATGTTTAACTTTTGAGCAAGACAAAGAACAAGCCTTAACCGAAAAATGGCAACAAGAAAAAGAAGTGGTGGATGCGGTACTTAGCGCAAGAAAAACCTTACGTGATTTACTCACCGAGCAAAAAGCCTCAGCGCTGCAAGTAGCAGAAGCAGCCAAGAATGCTGATGGTACCCTCGTAGAATTGATTGATAATGCAGAGGGCATCACCGCAGCCAAAGCCGAGCTGGATGAGCAACATACAAAACTAAGTGAGCTGCAAGGTGAAAACCCGCTTATTCTGCCCGCTTGTGATGAGCAAGCTGTTGCCTCAGTGGTAGCCGATTGGACTGGCGTGCCGGTGGGCAAAATGGTCAATGATGAAATCAATACCGTGCTTAACCTCGCTAACATCATGAAACAACGCGTCATTGGTCAGGATCATGGCATGGAAATGATTGCCAAACGTATTCAAACTTCTCGTGCGGGATTAGACAACCCTAATAAACCTATTGGCGTATTTATGTTGTGTGGCCCATCCGGCACCGGTAAAACCGAAACCGCCTTAGCCCTGGCCGAAGCCCTGTATGGCGGCGAGCAAAACGTGATCACCATCAACATGAGTGAATTCCAGGAAGCCCATACGGTATCCACTTTAAAAGGTGCACCTCCAGGCTATGTGGGTTATGGCGAAGGCGGTATTTTAACAGAAGCCGTGCGCCGTAAACCTTACTCTGTCGTCTTACTGGATGAAGTGGAAAAAGCCCACTCAGATGTCCATGAAATATTCTTTCAGGTATTCGATAAAGGCGTAATGGAAGACGGTGAAGGCCGCTCCATTGACTTTAAAAACACCCTTATCTTACTTACATCCAACGTCGGCAGCGACTTGATCATGAACATGTGTAAAGACCCTGACTTAATGCCAGAGCCAGAAGGCATGGCCAAAGCCTTACGGGAGCCACAATTAGGGGTGTTCCCTGCAGCTTTACTCGGGCGCATCGTGACTATTCCTTACTTCCCCTTATCAGACGATATGATCAAGTCTATCACTCGCTTACAGCTGGATAGAATTAAGCATCGCGTTGAAACAGGGCAAGGCATTGATTTTGTATATGACGATTCGGTGGTTGATTTAGTGGTCAGTCGTTGTACTGAGCTAGAAAGTGGTGGACGGATGATTGATTCTATACTCACCAATACTTTGTTGCCGGAAATTAGTAATCAGTTTTTGACTCATATGTTGGAGGGGTCGCCTATTTCTAAGGTGGAAGTGACGGCTGAAGACGGTGAGTTTGTTTATGGGTTGAGTCATTAGGGATTTACCTTAAAAAGGTGCCCATGGGGTTAGTGGGCTTTAAATTTAGAAGTGAATAGAAGGAAGGGGTTATTTAAAGTTACTCTGACCCCTTTTATTTCCTTAAGGTTTAGTTAACTTAACATGTAGATTTCACTTGGGAGTTTAACTGTATTTAAAAACAGTGCTTCTTGCAATGCGTTATTTGAAATTAATGCACAGGATGAAGCATCTACTCTAAAATGAATGGACGTACCAGATTGCAGGGAATAGAAATTTGGCTGTTACGCTGTTGGTCATCAAAGACGACATATCGGAAACTATGCTTAAAAGTCTGTAGTACTGTATATGATGTAAATCCACTGACGATAAACAGCTTAAAAACGCAACCTCTTAATATGGGTGTAGCGCTATTCGTTCATTGCAGTAGTTTAGGAATTAACCATCAGTCCTTTTTATCTATGTCTTCCATATTAAAATAAGCATTAAGAGCTGCTCCGCCAAACATCAGCGTGATAATTAAAATTAAAACAAGTAAGAATTTTTATCGTAATTCACCTGAAATACTCCTTTATGAATATTTATTAACTTTAGTAGAAAGACTAGATTGTCAAAATGCAGGTACGCATTGACCATTTACTGGCTGAGCTGGCATTAAGCCAGTCACAAAAATACGGTAAAAAAAGTGAAAAGGCACCGCGCGGTTCCTTTAACGAAGCCGAGCAGCATCAATCCATTGAGCCACCTCAACATCATAAGAAAGGTAAACAGGTACTAGCTTCACACTTTGAGCGTGAAGAAGTGGAGCACACATTAATCGCGCTAGATTGCCCATGCTGTGGTGAGCAGATGCACACGTGCGGCAGTGAAGACAGCGAACAAATTAAAATCATACCTGCCAAAATTAGCGTCATTAAACATAAACAATTTAAATATGCGTGTAGAAGCTGCGAGCACGAAAAGCTTAGCAGTAAAATCATTACCGCTCCCAAACCAGCACAACCTATTCCTGGCAGTATTGCCAGTCCTGAGGCGATAGCTGCGGTAGTG
>JAWUXW010000138.1:0-9354 GCA_034111125.1 Paraglaciecola sp. | reverse complement strand
GCCGGAGGCATCTGTGCCATCCCAACTAAACTGAATATTGCCCGCGGGCTGTGTGCCCGCTTCAATCACTTTAACCACTTCACCCACTTCGTTTTGAATGGTGATCTCCAGATTCTGCGCAGTTTGCTCGTTGATCACCACCCCGGATATGCCTTGGCCTTGATTGGCCATAAAGCCGATATCACCTTGCAGCAGCACTTCCTGACCGATCAAACTGGAGGCTTGAAGTGCCTGATTGGAGGTCATGGAGGTGGCAAAGTTTTCAAATTTTGTATTAAGTTGCTCTATGCCGTCGGCCATAGTAAAGCTGGTCATTTGCGCCACCATCTGATCATTATCCACCGGTTTAGTCGGATCCTGATTAGCAAGTTGTTCTGTCAGTAGAGAAAAGAAATCTTCTTGTGATAGGCGCTGATTACTTTCGTCCGCCACCGCCGCAGTTTCTGGCTGCCAGTAGAGCTCACTGTTTAAACCATTATTTTTTACTGTATCCACAATACTTCCTCTGAGTGTCTCAACTCAATTACCCGCATTACGACCCTTGTCCCAAGCGCAATACACGTCTAAAAATACGTTTGGTGGTGTCTGCAATCTGCACATTTGTCTCATAAGCCTTTGAGGCAGACATCATGTCGGCCATTTCTTCGACAATATTGACATTAGGCTTATAGATATAACCATTTTCGTCGGCCATAGGATGCCCAGGACTGTATTCAATTTGTAGGGGTTTTTGGCTCTCAACGATGCCTAATACCTTTACCTTTGCACCGTCTAATTGCCCTACTGAAGCTCGCTGCATTTCAGCCGCAAACACCGGGTGGCGAGCTTTGTAGGTAGTGTCATAACTACTGCTGACACTATTGGCATTGGCAACATTACTAGCCGTCGTATTTAAACGAACACTTTGTGCACTCATGCCGGTGCTGGCGATGTCCATCACATCAAATAGGCTCATTATTGTGCTCCTCCTTTAAGCGCTTTTTTCATGCCGGAAATTTTTCCATTCAGAAACTCCATTCCTGCTTGATAGCGAAGTCCGTTGTCCAGGAAAGTATTTCGTTCAATTTGCACGTCGACCGTATTACCGTCGCCGGTATCAGGTTGGTTAGGGACGCGATACTCAAGATCGCCTATGCCCTTCATCGTGCCTTGTATATGATTTTCATGAGTTCGAGTAAGGTTTTGATTTCTGGCAAACTCGGCACTTTTCATCACTTTTTGAAAGTCAAGATCGCGGGCCTTAAAGCCAGGGGTATCTGCGTTAGCGAGATTTCCAGCTATGATTTCCATGCGCTCGGTGCGCACTTGCATGGCTTTATGGTGAAACCCCATCAATTTGTCTAGGCTGATCGCCATTACTTACTCCTCGTTTGGAATAAATAAAGCAATAGCTATGCCAGTTAATGAAGAACAATAAAACTTAGGGGGTAGAGAGGGGTAAACACTAGTTTTTCTTGGTGTAATACAAGCCTGGGCTGCATCTAACCATTTTAAAGTCGGTACTGAGATCAGAAATAGACTCGGATGCGCCAAGAAAAAGGATGCCATCATCTTGCAGGCAGGCGGCAATTTGTTGCAGTATGCGTTTTTTCACCTTGGGAGAGAAATAAATCAACACATTACGGCAAAATATAATGTCGAACTTGCCCATTGCAGAATAACTATCAAGTAAGTTAATTGGTTTAAAGCTGGCCATCTTGCGCACATTCGCCTTTAACCTTAGTTTGCTGCCCTTGCTTGCTTCAAAGTATTCTTGTTTGTGTGTATCAGGCAGACCTCTAGATAGGGACAAATTGTCGTACTCTGCCTCTTGGCATCGCATAAGCATGTCGTCCGAAATATCTGTGCCAACGATTTGCACACCAGAAGAAAAGGCATGACGGTCTTGCTTTTGATAATCCAAAATCGTCATGGCGATAGAATAGGCTTCTTGGCCAGACGAACAGGCTGCGCTCCAAACTCGAAGTGGAGTACGTTTTTTCGTATAATTAACCAATAAGGTTTTTTTCAATAAATCAAAGGGATAACCATCACGAAACCACAAGGTCTCATTGGTCGTCATTGCTTCAATTACCGCGGTACGTAACGCCGCATTATGATTTTTTGCTGCATTTGAGGCCAATTCAGATAAGGACGTAAAGCCAAAGTGCTCAATCAAAGGAGCGAGTCGACTGCGTACCAAATATTGTTTTTTGTCTCCAAGAACAATGCCGCTTTGGCGTTCAAGAAACTGACTAAATAATTGATATTCTGGCTCACCAATTTCTCTATTTACCACTACTACTATTCCCTAAGCCGGACAATTCCGCTGATTACTATTGGTTACCAAACCACTTTTGTACCGAAGTGGCTAACTCATCCGGATGGAACTTAGCAATAAAGTCATCTGCTCCGACCTTTTGCACCATGGCTTGATTAAATACTCCACTTAAAGAAGTATGTAAAATCACATGCAATTTCTTTAATTCGGGAGTGCCCCTAATTTCCGCCGTCAAGGTATACCCGTCCATTTCCGGCATTTCAATATCGGATACCAACACCCCGACTTTGTCAGTTATGTCGCCGGTTTCTGCTGCCAATTCCTTTAAGCGATTAAGCGCTTCCAGACCATTTTTAGCCATCTCGATTTCAAGACCAAGAGTGGAAAGTGCCTTTTTCACCTGATTTCGTGCTACTGATGAATCATCGGCAATAAAAATTATCTTTTGCTGCTTATTCTCAACAGTGAGGCTTGCTACCTCTTCGCTAACGTCAGTACTGACAGGGGAAATATCGTTTAATATTTTTTCAACATCCAGGATCTCGATTAGTTCATTTTCAAACTCTGTCACTGCTGTAAGATAACTAGCGCGACCACTGCCTTTTGGAGGAGGCATGATCGCTTCCCAGTTGGTATTAATAATTCGTTCAACCGCCGCAACCAAGAATCCTTGTACCGAACCGTTATATTCAGAAATGATAATAAAGGCGGTGCTAAGGTCTTCGATTCGCTTGCCACCGGTGGCCAGGCTCATGTCAATAATGGAAATAGTCTTACCACGAATGTGGGCAATGCCACGTACCAGACTATTTAACCTTGGCATAGCGGTTAAGGGAGGACACTGCAGTACTTCCCGTACCTTAAATACATTAATCCCAAATTTTTGGCGACTATTGAGCCTAAAAAGCAATAACTCCAGCCTATTTTCACCAACTAACTGGGTTCGTTGATTTACCGTATTAAGAACTCCAGACATGTAATACTCCAAAAATTAAATTAAATCGGCTCAATTATTGCTTTAAGCAGGTACAGCAAAACCATTGCTTAGCCGATACATTCGAAATCGCCTGTTTTTTGACGGTTCGAGAACGACTTAGTAGTGACACCAGCATAGACAACTTGATCGCAAGTGAACATGAAAAAATTATTTAGCAGCCAGACAATAACCTACTTTGCAGCAACAGTGCTACTCAACTTTAGTCTGTTAGCGGCAGCTTCTGAAAATAACTTAAGTCAACAGAAATTACGGGAATTGGCTGAATCGTATGTTTCTTTCCATTTTAACCGGCAAAATGAGCAAACACTGATAGTCAAAACCATGGCCATTGACTCCCGCGTATCTATTCCTGAATGTAAATCAAAATTGAAGTTTTTTGCCAGTAATGAGGCCCTCAATCAGTCAAACATCACGGTTAAAGCGAGCTGTCCGGATAACAACTGGTATATGTTTCTGGTAGTACGTGCCACAGTCATGCAGCCCGTTGTCGTCATTTCCAGTGCTGTCAGTCCAGGAACGGTTTTAAGCAAACAGAATGTTGAACTGGTAGAAATGGAAAAAAGACATTTAAGAAGTACTACGTATGCCGATATAGAGGAAGTGATTGGCGCACGCATAAAACGTCGTCTTAGACCGGGTCGCCCTGTTCAACCCAATAATTTATGTTTTGTTTGTAAAGGCGACAGTATAGTAATTAAAGCTTCATCTACAGGTATGCAAGTCAAAGCGAATGGCATAGCATTGGAGGACGGCAACATTGGCGATACGATCGTAGTGCGCAACAGCCGTTCAAAAAAACAACTTGATGCACGAGTTATTAGTATAAGTGAAGTCAAAGTGCGCATATAATAAACCGCCTAAACTTCTGTTTATAATTACTTTAATTCGCTACGGGCAGAATAGAAAATAGTTACTAAAGTATTACGTTGGTCGGCCGATACAAATAATGAGGATTTTTAAAGCTAGTGGGTATTCTAAATGTCTATTAATAATGTAAACGGTGGTGGTCAAAAACCACCTCTGGACAATCAAAAAATAAGCCAGCAACAGCTCGCTCAGAACAATCAGACCGTACAGGCAGACGCACAAAAGACTGCAAGTAGTAGTGTGCGCCAAGACTCAGTATCTTTGACTCAGAGTGCGCAACAGCTTAGCCAGGTCCAAAAAAAAGGTGCTGAAGCACCGGTTGATCAGGACAAGGTCAATAAGTTGAAAAAAGCGATTCAAAGCGGCGAGTACAGTATTAACCCTGAATCCTTGGCTAGAAAAATTACCGCGATGGAAGCAGAAGTATTTGCGGCAAAATAATGACAGTCGCATACTGCAAGCTGTCTCATTGAGTGGCAATCCACATGTCAGAATTAATTAAAGCAATAAAAATACAGTTTGATCATCTAGAACAGCTCAAGCTGGTACTGGAAAACGAAATACATTTGATCAGCAGCAGAGACCCAGAGTCTTTAATTAACTTATTGAAAGAAAAAGAGCATTTATTAAATCTTGTACAAGCACAAGATGAACTCATCAATTCAGAATACCAAAAAACACCAGAATCAAACAAAACCAAGCCCGAAGTTCAGGACTTGTTTACTCAAATGAAAGACTTAGTGTCCCAGTGCCAACATCGTACTAAAATAAATCAAACTGCAGTGGAACAAGGGCAATTGCGCCTCGAACACCTGCGAAATTTATTGCTTGAATCACGGGCCAAAGAATCAATAACTTATGATAAAAACGGCAGAACCCAAGGTTCAAACCCAGTGAAAGGCATAAGCGCTTAACCAGCCTGAGCACCTACATAAGCTCAAGTTTATATGACAAACGTCATCGGCCTAAACTGTCTAGTAAATTCAATTAGCTTTTAACCTCAAACCTTTGATCCAATTAACTTGAAGTCAGCCAGTTAGTCATTAACGTATGCCTATACTAATACTTCTGACTTGCCCGCTAAATAAGTCATGAGTGCTGCAAAGATGGTGGTCTTACTAGGGCGATAACTGAGACTATTTAATAATAGCGTACCTGTTTCACCCTTTTGGGTCTGGCGGTTGCAAGGTAAATATCGTATACATGGGCAAAATCCAACTCTAACTCAGTGGCATAGGTGTCATCACCAACCGGATAACTTTTCACTACGCGGGCACCACGAATTATCCCCTGCACCGAACTGCTCAACTGGGTGTTATTGATCACCAAATTAGCCAACGATTGCTCACCGTCAAGTTTTTGGCCGTACACTTGCTCCGTCAACTCCCGGTAAGCATCAAGTTTTGACGCTTTGAGGGCCATTAACATTTTTGTAGAATCGTCCTGACCCATCTGTGCTGATATAGGTGCATAACCCACTGCAGAAATAATAGGATAGGTTTCAGGCTCAAGCACTTCCCACTCAATTTGTTTAGTGAACATACTTGAACAGCTTGCCAATAGCACACTCGCGCCAAGAACGGCCGCTTTGATGGTGATTCTGTTAATCATTCTGTTACCCTAATATTTTTCAAGCGAACAAATAGCCTAAATATAGCGTGTTTATTTACACTATCTCTGCAATACCTGTGCAATATCCATACCCAATGAGTATATTTTAATTGAGAACAAACCAAAATATCAAAATTATGGGTATGATAAATGCTTAGTTAAATACGTATTAATAAGTAGTTAATACTTAGACGATGAAATGAATCATCATAACTTGATTACTTAGTGCAGCATTCCCACAGAAACTCTGCTGCGACTTCATGTAATTGAACATATTGCCTTATCCAAATAGAGAGCTTGATCCATGCCAACTTTGTACAAAGCACTTACCGCTTGTTTAATCTTGCTACTAAGCTGCTTCCCGGCTCACAGTATATGGTTTGAAGCGAGCGGCCAGGCAATAGTCAGCAATGGCAACAAAGATGTGGCCAGACAAAGAGCCACGCAGGAGGCGATCAAGCAAGCACTGTTATTCGCCGGCGCCTCGGTTGACAGTGTACAACGCATGGCTAATGGCCTCTTACAAGACGATCGTCTTGAGATCCGGGCCTCGGGAGAAGTCAATTCCATCGAGTTAATTGATGAGATTTACCAGGATGGTTTTATCACCGTATCAATACGGGCGGATATTTTTCCCCAAGATGTAAAATGTCAGGCATCCGACTACCGAAAGAAAATAGTGACCACCTGGTATCCTCTTAAATATAGACAACAGGCGGCAGTTGGCGGTATGTATGACTTTGGTCGAGTGATCGCCAATAAACTACAACGAGAATTCAATCAGACTACTCAATATTCACAAATAAAACGGGTGGAGCCCTACTATCACTACCCGGAATTATCGACTGAAAGAGAGCAGGCACTGAGTCTGGCACGCAAAGTAAATGCCCAATTTGTGCTGTTTGGCGAGATCACTGAATTCGCCGTAGAGCAACAAAAATCCAGCGGCCTGGCATTTTGGAATAACAGCAATCCTAGTCGGAATTTTTCATTGAATTTAGGCCTGTATGATGGCACTACGGGCGATATAGTTTTTCAACAGGAACATAGTATTAGCGCAGAGTGGGACTTTGACTTGCACCAGCAAGTAGTGCCTAACAGCCAGGCGTTGTGGCGTTCACCCTATGGACAA
Source organism: Paraglaciecola sp. (assembly GCA_034111125.1). Lineage (GTDB taxonomy): Bacteria > Pseudomonadota > Gammaproteobacteria > Enterobacterales > Alteromonadaceae > Paraglaciecola. The sequence goes on along the minus strand of JAWUXW010000138.1, from coordinate 2,487 downwards.
AGCGTTAACTCATTACTACAAGAAGTGGCGCTGCAAATTGATCAGTCGGTTAGTTGTTTGACGGCATATGGTCAGGTATTACTGGTAAGTAACGGTCAACTGACGGTTAACATTGGTAGTGAGGACGGAGTGCGCGAAGGCGATCACTTGACCCTGTTTCAATTGAGTCAATTTTACGACTCTCAAGGCCAAATCCACCAACAGTTTAATTTACATCCGGCAAAAGTAACCGTAAGCCGGGTATTCGCTCAAACGGCCATAGTTATATCAGCGTCTGAGATGCCACTGGCGAATATTCAAACAAACGACTTTGTTGCGAGACGCTAAGGGTTTTATTCCTCAGCCTACTGAGACATAATGCTGCCTCATTATGCGTCCCCGTAGTTTAATGGATAAAACAAGGCCCTCCTAAGGCTTAGATCTTGGTTCGATTCCAGGTGGGGACACCATATGACCTTTAATGCTATGAAAAATAACCCTCAAGCAAACTGCTCAAGCAAAATATAATGAAACGACTCCTAGAGGATAATTGTCCTGTCTATGCTCATAGTTGGCGATTTCTGCAATTAGACAGGTATAATAAATTATCGAAGTAAAAATTCATGGATATTGGTAACACAGATGGCACCAGAACAATTTGATGATATGCCGAAAATCGTATTAGAAAAAGACGATATGGAATCTTTTCAACGTACCCGAGGGAATGCCAGCAAAGGTAAGTCGTCCGCCAACGAATCACCACCAGAGAAAACAGCTTCATCAAGTAATTCCCCTTCATGGTTTTCATTCATATTTCTGCTCGGCTTAGTGGTTGCCGGTATGGTTTATTGGTCTTACGAACAGCAAATTGTTTTGCAAACCGCTCAAGATCGTATAGGAGAGCTGGAGGGAAGACTATCTACAACCGGTGAGGAGATGGATGAATCCGCAGTTGCCTTGCAGGTTAAAGTCACCGAATTAAGCACCAAAACTGATGAACTCTGGGAGCAGATGGATAAGTTATGGGCGTCGGCCTGGAGACAAAACCAGGCGGATATTAAAAAATCGTCTGCGGCATTAAAGACCCAAGGTGCTTCTTTGGACAAAAAGCTGAGCGCTATTCAAGCAGATGTATATGGTAGTACTACCTCACTTGGCTTGTTGCGAGAGCAACTTGATAGGCAGGCTGGTAGCTTAGGGCAAATCAACGGTTCGTCTGTAAAAGTTAGACAAACAGTTGCAGACATGGAGTTACAAGTCGAAGGTCTTAAGGAAAGACTTATGTCTACAGCTCTTGCCAACAACAATTTAACCAGTCGCATTGACGATTTGACTAAAAAACAAGCGGAAACTGAAAAAGAACTGAGGATCCTAAAAGCGTCTATACCGCCAACCCGCGCTGCAGATACTCCTGAAGTTTTTTAGCCTTTATTTACTTATCTGACCTAAAAAACACCTGCCAACTAGCTGTGTTATTTTCAGCTAGTTGGTTTAAAAAAAAGGGTCTAATCTTACCCACCTCACCTTGCGTTGCCCATATTGCTGTCCTAAATTTAACTCTTAAAAAAACGCCATCGATGTCCTACACCACATGGTTCAGGAACATTCCCATGATATCGAAATTAATAACTGCACAGGCATCTAATCTTGCTGATGAACTAAATAGCAGTTGTCCTAAACGCTCTTATGCCGAAAAGGCTAAAACCCAGAAGTCTGAAAACGAAATCCTAATTGAACTCAATAACTTGGGCTTAATTGGCAGATCAAAAGCCTATAAGGCAAGCGTAAAGTCAATCAACAAATTTTGTTACAGCAAAGCACCTATTCTATTGGATGGAAAAACCGGCTCCGGTAAAGAGTTGGCTGCCCGAGCCTTGCACTATCTCGGCCCCCGGGATAACCAGCCTTTTATCTCGGTTAACTGCGGTGCCTTGTCGGAAGGCATGTTTGAAAACGAACTTTTTGGCCATCAAAAAGGAGCCTATACCCAAGCATCTTCAAGATGTAGGTTTGAATTGTTGAAAATTGTTATTAGTAGTACTGCCAAGTGAATCAGCAATATCAGGCAACGTTGTGGTGAAAAGTCGACCTATTTACCTTCGGGATTCTTTAGTTGTTGCGAAATATTGACTATTTCTGACATGTTTTTTCATGACTTTCCACAGTCGTTCGGTCGGATTTAAATTGGGACTATAGGGCGGTAAATAGTGCAAGGTGATATCCAGTCTTTTGGCTGCCTCTGTCACCAAGCCCAAACGATGATACCAGGGCAAACAGGTCTAAATCATACAGTTAGACGGCCAACACTGAGTACTTTCATCATGTAGTTTTCATCCCAGCCCGTTTTGAGTCGTTTGCCCTGATTGCTCACGGGTACAAGATCTTCGTTGTACAGGGGATTAGCCATATCGACCCAGGGGTAATACAAGCTCGTATAGGTTGATGTTGGCAGTGCCATGGTGGTAACCGTCGCCGCCTGGGCTAACACTAAAGTAGGCGGTGGGTAGA
>JAWUXW010000137.1:0-18038 GCA_034111125.1 Paraglaciecola sp. | reverse complement strand
GGCCTAGAGATGGAGCAACTTGAATTGCTCAATGGTCCTGGTCGAAGCGTTGTTAGAATGGGCGAAAAAATCAGTTATTTTGAACCAAATGAGCCCCCTTACAGTTTGCGTTCCAACTCGATCAATGGTCCCTTTCCCGGTGATTTTTTCCGCCAACCTACAAAGCTTATGGATAGTTATGATTTCGTAATGGTCGGGCGCAGCAGAGTCTCCGGGCGTGCCGCGCAGCAAATTAGAGTGGTTAGCAAGGATAAAAGTCGCTTTGGTTTGAATCTATGGTTAGACCAGGAGACTGGCCTAATGCTAAAAATGAACATAGTTGATTTAAAAGGGCAATTGTTAGAACAAATACAAGTGACGAGTCTGGAAGTGACGGAAAAACCCGATCCATTTTTTGCTCGAATAGAGTCTGCAATGTTGCCCAAAGTACTAAAAATACCGGCAGCGACGCCATTGACAAGTAAATGGCAAATCAATTATTTGCCGGTGGGTATGTATCAGGTGAAGATGGATGTGCATCGTTTACCGGTAACGGGAGAAAGTCTTGACTATCTAATGTTAAGTGATGGATTGGTAGACGTGTCTATTTATATGCGAGATGCGACACCCGGTACGGCCTCACAAGATGTACTCATAAGACACGAATCAGATACTCTGTTAACGCGCAGCCAGGGAGGCATAAATGTAACGGTTGTTGGTAAGCTGCCGGCCACAACTGCCAACAATATTGCCAATTCCATCCGGCGGGTAAACTAAACACAATGATGGAAGAAATCGGTATCATTACCGGGGTCGAAAGGCGAAATGACCTTCAATATATTCTGGTCGAAACACAAATTAAGACTACCTGTGGCGGTTGTCAGGCTAATGATGATTGTGGTACGGGTATAGTGGCTAAGGCGTTTAGTCCAAAAAAAGAGCAGCTGTATTTACTCTGTGAATCTGCGGTCAAAGTAGGGCAAGGAGTTAAATTAGGCATTCCTGAAGAGCGCTTACTTAGCGCCTCTGCCTTAGTTTATTTACTCCCTTTGGTGGTGATGCTAAGCGCGGCCTTGGCTGCACAATTTAGTTTGCCACTACTAGGTTTAGAAGGGGAAGCTTGGATCATCGCCAGTGCCTTTATTGCTGCAGTACTAAGCTTTTATTGGCTGCGCTATTATTTCAAACAAGATAAGCATGCTGACTATCAACCTCAGTTAATTGCCCTTATGCCCTGGCAGGGGGAAAGTATCGATTTTGTTACACTTCCCGGTACATCCTCCAAATAAAATTCTAATCACCAGATCTCTATCGCAAAGTGCCTGATAACACTGTAAAATCGCGTCCTATTTAAATATTTGTTCCCAAATTTCGCCTGTGCCTTCGTTATTGTTCGCAAAAAGCGCTAGGGACCGGCAAAAAAGCACTAGGTACTTTTCTAAAATTCTATGCAACACAAGCACATACGTAACTTTTCAATAATTGCACATATCGATCATGGTAAATCCACCTTATCCGACCGCTTAATTCAGCACTGCGGTGGTTTAGCTGCCAGGGAAATGTCAGAGCAAGTTCTTGATTCAATGGACATTGAGCGAGAACGGGGCATTACCATTAAGGCCCAGAGCGTGACGCTGAACTATCAGGCTAAAGACGGTGAAACTTACCAGCTTAATTTTATTGACACCCCAGGGCATGTTGATTTTGCTTACGAAGTCTCTCGTTCTCTGGCCGCCTGCGAAGGCGCTTTGTTGGTGGTGGACGCGGGGCAAGGTGTTGAGGCACAAACCTTAGCTAATTGTTACACTGCGATGGATATGGATATGGAAGTTGTACCTATATTAAACAAGATAGACTTGCCGCAAGCAGAGCCTGATAGGGTGGCCGAAGAAATTGAAGATATAGTGGGGATTGATGCGGTTGACGCTGTGCGTTGCTCAGCTAAAACCGGTATTGGTATTGAAGAGGTATTGGAAGTTATTGTACGGCAAATACCCCCTCCAGAGGGTGATTTAGAAGCGCCTTTGCAAGCCCTTATCGTTGATTCATGGTTTGATAATTATCAAGGTGTGGTCTCACTTGTGCGGATCATGCATGGTGAGTTGCGCAAAAATGATAAAATTAAGATCATGTCAACCGGGCAGGTTCATCAAGTTGACAAAGTGGGTATTTTCACTCCTAAGCCAAAGGATACTGGCATATTAAGAGCCGGTGAAGTGGGCTTCATTATCGCCGGTATCAAAGAGATTCATGGGGCGCCAGTGGGCGACACTATCACCTTAGCCCGCAACCCTGCCCAAGAGGCCTTGCCCGGATTTAAGAAGGTCAAACCCCAGGTCTATGCCGGTCTGTTTCCCATTAGCTCTGACGAATATGAAGATTTTCGCGATGCTCTGGCAAAACTGAGCCTGAATGATGCGTCCTTGTTTTTTGAACCGGAGAGTTCCTCCGCCCTGGGTTTTGGCTTTCGTATTGGCTTTCTTGGCATGTTGCATATGGAGATCATTCAAGAGCGACTTGAACGTGAATATGATCTGGATTTGATCACCACCGCGCCAACAGTGGTTTACGAAGTCCTGACCAATGCGGGTGAAACCGTTTACGTGGACAATCCCTCGAAACTTCCACCAGTGAATGACATTAAAGAAATTCATGAGCCGATAGTAGAGGCTCATATTTTGGTGCCTCAGGAATATCTGGGTAATGTAATAACCCTGTGCGTAGAAAAGCGCGGTATGCAAACTAGTATGACCTATCACGGTAAGCAAGTAGCTGTGACATATGACTTACCGATGGCTGAAGTGGTGATGGACTTTTTTGATAAGTTAAAATCCACCAGTCGCGGATTTGCTTCACTCGATTATAATTTTAAGCGCTTTCAGACGGCTGAAATGTCCAGACTGGATATTCTGATAAACGGTGAGCGGGTAGACGCTTTGGCGATGATCACCCATAAAGACCATGCTTTATCCAGAGGCAGGCAATTGGTTGAAAAACTCCAAGAGCTGATACCCAGACAAATGTTTGATATCGCCATTCAGGCGGCGATTGGCAATCAGATAATTGCCCGCAGTACGATCAAGCAGCTGCGTAAAAACGTGACTGCAAAATGCTACGGTGGTGATATCAGCCGTAAGAAAAAACTATTACAGAAACAAAAAGACGGTAAAAAAAGGATGAAATCTGTGGGTAATGTTGAATTACCCCAGGAAGCCTTTCTAGCCCTCTTAAAAGTAGGAAAATAAATGGCTAATTACTTCTCAATATTTTTAGTGATCTTGACAGCTGCTTCTGGACTGATTTGGCTGGCCGATTCATTGCTATTTGCCCAAAAACGTAAAGACAGAATGGCTATTGCGCAAAATGCTAACGGGGCATCGTCGGTTCAAGAACAAGATCCACAACTGCCCTGGCTGGTTGATACGGCTCAGCAAATTTTCCCGGTGATTGCCTTTGTGATGGTGTTACGTTCATTTTTATACGAACCCTTCCAGATACCTTCTGGTTCTATGATGCCGACCCTGCTCGTGGGGGATTTTATTTTAGTAGAAAAATTCACCTATGGTTTGAAGGATCCGGTTGCCCGCAAGAAGTTTTGGGAACTCGGAGCTCCAGAGCGTGGTGATGTTGTGGTATTCAAATATCCGCCGAATCCCAGTCTGGATTATATTAAGCGCGTCGTCGGCTTGCCCGGAGATACGGTTATCTATCGCAACAAACAATTATTTATCAAAGCAGTTTGTCATAAGGCCGAAGAGTGCCAAGGTTTGACAGCTGTAGAACTAATATTCGAGAATAGCGGCGAAGCCTTCCAGAACTTTGCACCCCTGGAAAAATTCACCGAGCAATTGGGCGAGACGAGTCATCAAATTTATCGCACGGCTAGTCGCACAAATCGTACTTCTGACTATTATCAGCAGCCTGGCACTAAGCCCAACGAATGGATAGTGCCTGAGGGACAATATTTTGTATTGGGTGATAATCGAGACAATAGTCTGGACGGGCGCTTTTGGGGCTTCGTACCGGATGACAACCTGGTAGGCAAGGCCGTCGCTATTTGGATCAGTTTTGAGTTTGACCGGGTACCTAGTAGTTGGGTTCCAGGCTGGATCCCCACTGATATAAGATTTAGCCGGGTAGGCGGTATTGAGTAAATTCTGGTGATTGACTCTTACATTAAGTTGTATAAAACCCTTGGTTATAAATTTGCCGACAGAGCTAATCTAACCCTTGCCTTGACCCACCGTAGTGCTGCAAAGCAGCATAATGAAAGGTTAGAGTTTCTGGGAGATGCAGTGTTGGGCATGGTGATTGCTAAAGCCTTGTTTAGCCGTTTCCCCGCTCATCCTGAAGGCAAGTTAACTCGTATGCGTGCCAGTTTAGTCAAAGGCGACACGCTGGCAGAAGTTGCTCGGGAATTTGAATTGGGTGACTTACTATTGCTTGGTCCCGGTGAGTTGAAAAGCGGTGGTTTTCGCCGGGATTCTATCCTCGCCGATGCAGTAGAGGCGATTATTGGTTCCATATATCTAGAGGCGGGCTTAGGCGTTTGTGAGCCTTTGATCCTGGATTGGTTTGACTCACGTCTTGCAGCTTTAGATCCTGAGACTACGCCTAAAGATGATAAAACTCGCTTACAAGAATACTTACAAGCAAGAAAAGCTCCGCTTCCGGTTTATGAAGTGATAGAAATTACCGGCAAGTCTCATGACCAGACCTTCTTTGTTGAATGTAGGGTAACAGGTCTAAGTGAAACATTGCTTGGTAAGGGCAATAGTCGACGCAGAGCCGAACAAAAAGCAGCCAAGCTGGCTTTCGAGAGATTACAAAAATGACTGATAACACCTGTTGCGGAATGATAGCCATAGTCGGTAGGCCAAATGTAGGCAAGTCTACCCTGCTCAATAAATTGCTTGGGCAAAAAGTAAGTATCACTTCCAGAAAACCACAAACTACCCGGCACCGGATAATGGGCATTGATACACAGGGCGACCGCCAGGCGGTATATGTGGATACCCCCGGTTTACATATCGAAGAAAAACGAGCTATTAACCGTTTTATGAATCGCGCCGCGGCCAGTTCAATTGCAGATGTGGGACTGGTTTTGTTTATAGTGGAAGGGACACACTGGACAGACGATGATCAGATGGTGCTTACCAAGATCATGCAAAGTGGTGTTGATTGCTGGTTAATTATCAATAAATCGGACAATGTAAAAGGTAAAGAGACCATGCTGCCTCATCTAAAATGGTTAGGTGAGCAACACAACTTTCAAAAGATCATGCCTATTTCAGCCAAAACCGGTAAAAATGTTGAAGAGTTACGAGCGTTAGTGCAGCAAACTCTGCCGCAAAGTGAATTCTATTTTCCAGAGGACTATATTACTGATCGGTCGAGTCGTTTTATGGCGGCCGAAATAATTCGTGAAAAATTGATGCGCTTTACCGGTGACGAGTTACCTTACTCGGTAACGGTGGAGATAGAACAATTTTTGATGGCTGATAATGGTGTATACCGGATAAACGGTCTGATATTGGTCGAACGGGACAGCCAAAAAGCAATGGTGATTGGTAAGGGCGGGCAGCGCTTGAAAACCATCGGTGCGGAAGCACGCAAGGATATGGAACAGCTGTTTGAAAATAAAGTTTTTTTAGAGCTGTGGGTGAAAGTAAAATCCGGATGGGCTGACGATGAGCGTGCATTACGCAGTCTGGGCTATGGTTTAGATACTTAAGCAAAAAGGTAAGGCAGTGGATTCATTAAGTGACATTCGACGTGAATATAGTAAAGGGGGCCTTGATCGAGACGGGCTGGATGACAATCCCTTTATTTTTTTCGAGCGTTGGTTGCAAGAAGCGGTTGATGCCAAATTAGCCGACCCGACAGCCATGACGGTTGCCACCGTTGATGAGCTTGGCCAGCCCTCACAGCGTATCGTGTTACTCAAAGACGTCAGCCAGGACGGTTTTGTTTTTTATACCAATACCGAAAGTCGAAAAGCGTCAGAGCTTAAGAAAAACTCCAAAATTTCCCTGCATTTTCCCTGGCACATGTTAGAGCGTCAGGTAAAAGTCTGTGGTCAAGCTCAGCCACTTTCGGCTACTGAGGTCGCGAGATACTTTATGTCTCGGCCTAAACCAAGCCAGTTAGCTGCCTGGGCGTCTGAGCAAAGTCGTCCCATTGCTACTAAACAACTGTTAATCGAAAAGTTTAATCAGGTAAAACAAAAATTTAGCCAAGGCAAAGTACCCTTACCTAGTTTCTGGGGGGGCTATAGAGTGATCCCCCATGAAATCGAGTTTTGGCAGGGGGGGGAGCATCGCTTGCATGACAGGTTTGTTTACCGCAGACAGGCCGACAATAAATGGCAAATTGAACGTCTTATGCCTTAATACTTCTGTCTTAAGATATATGTCCTAAGAGCTAAGAGTCGGCACCCATATGATAGATAGCCACTGCCATTTTGATTTTCCCTGCTTCGACGTTGATCGACAGCAAATTCTGGTTAACTGCCAGAAGAAAAATATTCATACTATTCTTATCCCAGGCACTCAGGCCAGTGCCTGGGAGCGACAAATTTCACTTTGTAATGACACGCCGCAACTCGCCTTTGCTTTGGGTCTACATCCTTATTTTCTGGCACACTTTCAATCAGAGCATATTAGCCAACTGGGGGATTTGCTGCTTGCTAACAAACATCAGGTGCTAGCGGTAGGGGAAATAGGTTTAGATTTTGCCATTCCTGTGGACAATGCACTGCAACAAGAGGTATTTGAGCAACAGTTGCTTCTTGCCGAAGCACACAGGTTGCCGGTTATCCTTCATCACCGACGTTCCCACAATCAAATTATCCGCACCCTTAAGCGTTTGCCAGTGAGTCGCGGCGGAGTAGTACACGCATTCTCAGGTAGTTTATATGAGGCACAAACCTATATAGAAATGGGGTTTAAGCTGGGCATAGGTGGCACTATCACTTATCCCAGAGCGCAAAAAACCAGAGAGGTCTCAGGCCAGGTGCCCCTGTCGTGCTTGTTGCTCGAAACCGATGCCCCAGATATGCCACCGATGGGCCTGCAGGGTCAGAGAAATACACCTGAAAATCTAGGTTTGATACTAGACACGTTGCAAGAGCTACGGGAAGAGCCTATAGAATTAGTTAAGCAAGTTTGCGAGCAGAATTATTATGATTTGTTTGCCGGTCTTTGATCATCACCAGACAAATTGCGCTTGGACTGTGTTGCTCTAATTTGATGACGGTAGCGGAATTTATACCAGGCCCGAGTGAGTAAAAGTCCTCCTGCTGCCGCCAATAGCATTAATACCTGTAGTTGTTGAAAAAACTGCTGCTGATACTGTTCGTGGAACTCCATGACTTTTTGTTCAGATAACATCAGGCGAAAATAGCCTAATATCTGTCCCTCGTATTTTATTTCTTCAACAAAAACCAAGGGGGTCTGCTGTTCCAATTGATGTCTGGCCAATACCGATGCGCCATTTTTTCTTTCATTAATTAATTGCCCTTTAACATTATACAAGGCTACACCTGTGACGTGTGGGTCGGCGGCTGCAAATTCCAGCTGCTCGCTCATTGCTTGGCTATCGTTGCTTATTAATGGCTGAGTTAGCACTTTGGTAGCCAATAAACTAATACTTCTGCCCAACTGGTTGGTCTGATTTTTATGCCAGTTTGCCGCTTGCTCGTTATTCATCAGCCATAGGTTAATGCAGATTATGATCGCGACAACGGCTAATATCAAATTGGCTATCCGTTTAAAAATCGAATAAGAACTTGGCATCTGCATGGCTGGTATAGAAAAGGACGTTTTTGTAATATTCATAGGCGTCGACAATAAGATAAATGTGGCGTTTTTCCAAGTTAAATTATGATTGCGCAGAAATTTTAGATGTAAATAAGTAATATCGATTACTTAAGGAGTAAAGTTATCCGCAATAAAATTGTCGGCGTTTGGCGTTGAAATTATGAGGAACATCTCAATATCTAATACGCGTTAATTTTCTGATCATGAAAGGAATGGTATGATATCAGTAAAGAACTTAATTAAATCATTTGGCAATTTTACCGCCGTAGACAAACTCACGTTTGATATTAAACCAGGGGATGTTGTTGCCTTCTTAGGGCCTAACGGAGCAGGTAAATCTACGACTATGAAGATGCTCACCGGGTTTTTAGTACCGACTCAGGGTAGTATCCACATCAATAATCTGGCGATGGATCGTGCGTCTATCGAAATCCAAAAGAAAATTGGTTATCTACCGGAGGGGGCTCCCGCTTACGGTGACATGACACCTTTTCAATTTCTGAATTTTATCGCTCAAATACGTGGTTTCAGTGGCAGTGAGAAATCTGCACGCATCAACAAGGTGGTTGAGCAAGTAGAGTTGCAAGAGGTGCTGGACAAACCCATTGATAACCTTTCGAAAGGCTTTAAGCGCAGAGTTGGATTGGCGCAAGCATTGATACATGATCCGGAAATTTTGATCCTGGATGAACCGACAGACGGCCTTGACCCCAACCAAAAACATCAGGTTAGGCAGTTGATTCAAAATTTATCAAAAGACAAAATTGTCATTATCTCCACTCATATTCTTGAGGAAGTGACAGCGGTATGCAATCGGGTGATGATTATTGCCCATGGTAAATTGTTGTTTGACGACAGCCCCAAGGCCTTGCAGAAAATGTCCCGCCATTATCAAGCCATCACCCTGTATTTCAGCCACATGTCAGATACTTCTGGCTTCGCAGAGTTAGAGGGAGTTGCGGAGGTGGAAGTAGATAAGGCAACAGGTCGGGTGACCTTGTTTCCAGAGCCGGACAAGGAGATATTGCATTTGGTGACAGAGTATATACAACAATGCAAATTGCCGGTGGATACAATATTTGTTGAGCAGGGACGACTCGATCAGGTGTTTAGAGAAATAACTCAAGAGGAACAAGCATAATGGGTAAGGTCAGTATTTTATTCCAGCGCGAGTTCGCGAGTTTTTTCGCCACGCCTGTGGCCTATGTATTTATTGGTATTTTTCTGGTGTTGTCAGGCGTGTTCGCCTTTTTTATTGGCAGTCTTTATGAGAGAGGTCAGGCGGATCTTTTACCCTTCTTTAACTTTCATCCCTGGCTGTATTTGTTTTTAGTGCCTGCGATTGCTATGAGCAGTTGGTCAGAAGAGCGTAAAAGTGGCAGTATCGAGTTATTGATGACCCTACCTATCAGCACCTGGCAAGCTATGTTAGCTAAATATTTGGCAGCGTGGGCAGTACTGGGCTTAGCGTTGTTGATGACATTTCCTTTATGGCTGACGGTGAATTATTTAGGTGATCCTGATAACGGTATTATCGTTGCTGCTTACTTTGGCAGTTGGTTGATGGCCGGCGCGTTTTTGGCCATTGGGATGTGCATGTCAGCCCTAACCAAGAATCAGGTGATCGCCTTTATTCTGGCTGTCGTAGTGTGTTTTATCTTTGTGGTCAGTGGCAGCGGAATTGTGCTTGATGCCTTTAAAGCCTGGGCACCGAATATTGTGATCGACACCGTGGCCTCGTTTAGCTTTCTGAGCCACTTCGAAACCCTCGCCAAGGGCGTGATAGCACTGAATGATGTGACCTACTTCCTATTGGTCACCGCTAGTTGGTTATACGCGGGTCTTCTGATCATTGAACAAAAAAAGGCGGATTGAACATGAGCCGTAATATATCGACATCTTTAGGCATGTTATTGATTGCTATATCGTTTTTTGCTCTGGTTTTACTCAATAACCAGTTACTGTCACCGGTAAGACTGGACCTTACCGAAAATCAGGTTTATTCACTTTCCAAGGGGAGCGAGAAAGTACTGTCAGAAATTGATGAACCGATAAATTTGTATTTCTTTTTTTCGGATAAAGCCTCGAAAAATATGACTAGCTTGCGCAACTATGCCATTAGAGTCGAGAGCTTGTTGGAAGAATATGCAACTCTCGCTGAGGGCAAAATTAACCTTGAAATCATTGACCCTGAGGCATTTTCTGAGCAAGAAGATCGGGCGAATCAATTTGGTTTAACCGCCGCAACAATCGGTGCTGCCGGAGAAGCAATTTATATGGGTTTGGCGGCAAGCAATGCCCTTGATGATCAAGAGGTTATCCCATTTTTTGATCCTCAACAGGAAAGTTTTCTGGAGTATGAGATCAGTAAATTGATCCACAAGTTGTCCGCGTCAAAGCGGGTTAAGGTTAGCTTATTAACCGATCTTCCTGTCGCCGGCGGTCAGAACACAATGAGCGGTCAGTTTGATCCACCCTGGACATTCTATAGTCAGTTGCAGCAACTTTATCAATTGGAAAAAATAGGCAGCGATGTGGCGGCGGTGCCCGATGGAACGGATGTATTAATTCTGATGCATGCAAAAATTCTAAGTGAATCTCTGTTGTTTTCGATTGATCAGTACGTTATGGCCGGAGGCAAATTACTGGTATTTGTTGACCCACACAATGAGTCTGATCAATTGGCTATGATGGCGGGTGGCGGCATGGGAGGCAATAGTTCAAATCTGGCGAGGCTCTTTGATGCCTGGGGCGTGACGTTTGAGGCAGGACAGGTGTTATTGGATGCAATGGCGGGTTTGGATATTCGTACGCCAAGTGGCGGGGTTGCCAGGCATTTTGGCTTTGTGGGTTTGGGTGCCGAGCAGATTGATCGAGACGATGTTATTACTGCTAGCCTTGAGATCATTAATGGTGCGTCCTTCGGTACCTTTAGTCATGACGAACAGAGTCAAAGCCAATGGCTACCTCTATTACACTCAAGCCCTAACGCAGATTTACTTGATGTTAGCACCTACGCTATGACCCGTGACCCACAAGAATTAGCCAAAAAATATCAGAGTCAAAACCAACAATACGTGCTCGCCGCCCGCATTTTCGGAGCCGCAAATTCTGCTTTTGAGCAGGCGCTGGAGGGTGCCAAGGTAGAGCAGATGCTTAGCTCAACTAAATCGCTAAACGTGATTGTGGTCGGTGACAGTGATTTCTTAGCGGATCGCTTTTGGGTACAGCAAGCTAACTTTTTTGGCCAAACTATCACTACGCCCTTTGCTAATAATGGCGATTTTATTACCAACGCAGTAGAAAATTTAGCGGGCAGTGATGCCCTGATCAGCATTCGTAGCCGAGGCACCTTTGCTCGCCCGTTTAGCAAAGTGGACGAGCTAACCGTGGTAGCAGAGCAAAAGTTTCGGGAACAAGAACAGTTACTGCAACAACAATTGGAAGAAACCGAATACCAGTTAAGCCAACTGCAGAGTCAGCAGGGAGAGGGAGGAGCATTAGTTATTACCCCTGAGCAACAACAGGCGGTTGATGATTTTATGCAGCAAAAAACACACATACGCAAAGCCTTGCGAGATGTGCGCCACCAATTAGATAAGGATATTGAAAGTCTGGGTAATTGGCTGAAATTTATTAATATTGCCCTGGCTCCCTTAGCTTTAGTGTTGTTGTTGATGTTATTCGCGCGCTTATTGCGCACTAAATCTAAGCCATCCCGAGGAGCGCTTTGATGAATAAACAATTGCTAAGCCTGGGAATAATCGCCTTAGTCGCCGTAACTGCTGGAGTATGGCTGCAGTATGAAGCAGTTCAACCCCGTTCGCAGGACGATTTGCTGTTTGCTGATCTTGCGGAACAAGCGATGCAAATAAATCACATCGCCATTGCCAATCATGATGGTGAAGTGTTTAGTGCCGTATTGGAGGTTGGCCAATGGCAAGCTGAGTTGAACGAACCCAGCGGCAGATATCCCGCAGAGCCGAGTAAGTTATCTGAGCTAGTTAATAATTTGATGCAGGCCAGGTTGAGTGAGGCGAAAACGAATAAAGCACAAAACTATCATCACCTTGGATTGCAGGCTATCGATACTAAAGACAGCCTGGCTAGCTTGGTCACATTAAGCAGTACGGACAATAGTTGGCAAGTGCTAGTGGGTAAGCAAGCTAGCAGTGGCAAGGGACAATTTGTAAGGTTTCCCAAGCAGTTACAATCTTGGTTAATCAATCAACAACTTAGCTTGCCTCTTGAGCAATATAGTTGGTTAAAACAGCCGGCATTATCCTTTGAATCATCAGCCATTAGTCAGGTTTCTCGTCTGGACAAAGAAAAGTGGACAATTGCAACAGCCGATACGGAGTCAGAATTTACTCTGAGTAATATCCCTGAAGGTCGTTCGTTAAAATACGACAGCGTCTTATCTAGCCTTGTATCAAGTATCAGTGACTTAAGTTATGAGGCGCTAGTCGCGCGGGATGAAAAATTCTGGAATACCCTTAAACCCTTGGTTAAACTTGAAGTTAAGCTAATAGGAGGGCTGTTTTTTATACTTGAAGTTGCAGAGCTGGATAATGAGGTTTTTGCCAAATTTAGTGCAAAAAACCGGCAAGTTTATTGGTTGGATTGGATTTACCAAATTTCGAATTTTTCTGGCCAGCAGTTGGACAAGTCAGTAGATGATTTTCTGACGGAATTACCCTCTGATGACGAAACAAGTGAAGATGAAGTCAGTGCCATTGACGAAGGCGAGTCACCCCAGTAACTCAGGTTAATCACAATAAAAGTTCACGCAATTCAGCCACGCCGATTGCTCTGGCTTTGGCAATATTGTTAGTTGGGATGGACTCTGGCGACGGATAACTGCGTAATACCCGTTCAATACTCGCTTCACGCAATATGTGTAATATGGGAAAGGGAGCACGATTGGTATAATTGGCAGGATCACTCGCCTGTTCACCGTCAAAACAGTAATGCGGATGAAAAGTGGCGAGCTGATATAAGC
This sequence comes from Paraglaciecola sp., assembly GCA_034111125.1. Taxonomy (GTDB): domain Bacteria; phylum Pseudomonadota; class Gammaproteobacteria; order Enterobacterales; family Alteromonadaceae; genus Paraglaciecola. The sequence continues at coordinate 5,237 of JAWUXW010000137.1, read as the reverse complement.
CCCCATAGCCACTTTGCTCGATAAGCGCGGAAGCCATCCCAGCCAGTTGCAGATATTCCTCAAAATCGATAAATCCCTGTTCGAAAATCAACAGGGTAGTCGCCACATTTTCATGTTCATCGAGATAGCTTAATTCGTCCAAAAAGGCTGACAATGCGCTTTCTACATCGGGCTTAGAGTGAATTTGGTAGCGAATACTCCGTCTTTCAAATTCACGTTTAGCGAAAGGACAAAAATTTAAGCCAATAATAACCTTCTCGATCCAGCGTTGAGTTAAACCGATCACGGCAGATATTTCAGACATAAAATGCTCGTTAATTGAAGTTCATGAATGGTATTTGACGTAAGCTTCCAGGGTGTTTTCTATCAAACTGGCAACTGTCATGGGACCCACTCCACCGGGGACAGGGGTTATCCAACCGGCTCTTTGCTCTGCACTGGCAAATTCCACATCACCACCTAGGCTGCCATCGGTATTCCGGTTGATGCCCACATCTATCACAATGGCACCGGGCTTAATCCACTTTCCTGGAATAAAAGCGGGCTTACCCACAGCCACCACCAATAAGTCTGCTCGCTGGACGTGCGATCGTAAATCCTGAGTAAATTTGTGGCAACAAGTTACCGTACATCCAGCTAATAACAGCTCCATATACATCGGACGACCAACAATATTAGAAGCCCCTATTATTACCGCATCTAAACCCTTGATAGGACGTTTGGTTGACTCAATCAGAGTCATGATCCCTTTTGGTGTGCAGGGGCGAAGAGCGGGTATACGTTGAGCCAGGCGACCGATGTTGTAGGGGTGAAAACCATCTACATCCTTATGGGGATGAATACGCTCCAGCACTTGCTCCTTGTTTAATCCGGCGGGCAAAGGCAATTGCACCAGGATGCCGTCTATTTCTTGGTCGGCATTTAAGGTATCGATAACCGCTAATAATTCTGACTGTGGGGTGTTGGCAGGTAAGTCAAATGACTTTGATACAAAGCCTACTTCCTCGCAGGCCTTACGTTTGTTTGTTACATAAACATGGGAGGCAGCATCACTGCCCACCAATACTACGGCTAAACCTGGAGCACGCTTGCCAGATGACACTATGGATTCTACCTGAACAGCTACATCTTGGCGGACGTGACGAGCAATTAACTTACCATCAATTTTTTGGGCGGGCATAAATTACAAAAACCTTGTTAGTTTGTAGAGCTATTGTCACATACTGCTCTGTGTTCAGGCAATTGGGCTGAGAAATAATTTTATGCCTTTGCTTTACGCTAAATGTTATACGCAACTCCATTATTTACAGAAAATAAAGGGTAAAAAATTTGGATTTAAGTGTGGTAAAAATATTTGGTTATGCTGCGTCTGTATTGATTGCATATCACTAACGCGGAGTTCTATAGCTAAGCTGCGTTGGTGTAATTTATTTGGCGCAGCATCATTTTGTATTTACGGACTATTTACTAATGCGTACCCAGTGGCCTTTTTAAATGGTTTATTTGCCCTAACCAACCTCTTTTTTCTGAAAAAGAGGTTGGTCAAGACTCAGCAACAGTTTACTATTTTAAAGGTTAATCGTCCTTCAAACTATGTGGACTTCTTTCTAGATTTTCATCAAATGGAAATTCAACACTTGTTTCCACGTTTTATGAAAGTGGCTGATTTGCCTGACAGAGAATATTATTTTTTGGCTGAGGTAACAAACGTTGTTGGTATGTTGTCAGGATATCGAGAGGCTGAGAACACCTTTGTAATAGACTTTGACTTTGTGGTTCCAGCTTATCGGGACTGCCGACTTGGGCACTTTACCCTGGGACATGGGCAAGCAGTGGCTAAAAATTTAGCTGACTCAAGAATTGTTGCTCTGGCAGACAGCCTTGAACATGAAAATTATTTGAGTGAATTAGGTTTTTCACCAAAAGTAAATGGTCGATGGACTTATGATGGGAACAGTTAAGGTATCTACTTTTAATTTTTAAGCTCGCCTTTGTCGCGTGTTGTTTTAACTATACCCAAGTGACCTCTGCATCTTGAGATCACTTGGGTATAACAACCATTAACCTGAGAACTATATGAAGAAATTACCAAATGAAACCCAATTGCTTAAAAAAGCCCTAGTTGTGGGAGAGGCCTATGCTAAAAATCGCGGATATAACACATTTTCCAGCACCGATTCTGCCAAAGAAAAAGTGGAATGCATCTATAGATTGTTGGTGAAAGATAAAATGGTTACCCCTTTGCCATCAGGTCAGGAGGATTTGTTGAGTATGAAACACAAACTGGCGATTTGGTTGCGTAATAAATTACCTGCGGACCATCCCCTAACAAAATGAGGCGAACTGCAGGTATACGTCAATGAATTTAGCGTTAATATTGAGCAAAGTGATACAAAAATAAACAAGCTTAATTTTTGTCTTAAAAAGTGTTTGACGAGGTAGGGGCAACTAGGTAATATGCGCCCCCCGTAGAGAGAGATAGTATTTTTTACGGTTTAGTCGGTGAGTAGCGCAGCTTGGTAGCGCACTTGGTTTGGGTCCAAGGGGTCGCAGGTTCGAATCCTGTCTCACCGACCATTTTATTGAAAGTTGTATATATAGTAGTGAACAATGACTCGCAGCGCGCCCGTAGCTCAGCTGGATAGAGCAACGGCTTTCTAAGCCGTGGGTCGCAGGTTCGAATCCTGCCGGGCGCACCATCGAGTTTGACGGTGAGAACCGAGAGATTCGAATGATGAAAAATTGTCACCAACAAAATATAATCTTCAAAAAAGTGCAACAATAAAAGAGTACAGGGTTAACTTATTGGTCCTGCGGGTGCTTCAATTTGGCCTGAAACATGTTTTACAGTGGTGGGCGTAGCTCAGTTGGTAGAGCCCCGGATTGTGATTCCGGTGGTCGTGGGTTCAATCCCCATCGTCCACCCCACTTGCGGGAGTGGTGGAATTGGTAGACACGCTGGATTTAGGTTCCAGTGCTTCACGGCGTGAGAGTTCAAGTCTCTCCTTCCGCACCATATTTAGACGTTAATCAGGCAAGTTATTGCCTTGGTTAGCGGCCTATATGATTTTATTAAACAATCCATATCGTTGCGAATAGCACAAGTGTCTTAAATACAAGCATCATTCCGCCCCAATTCCTAGCAAATTATTTGTCACAGAAACATCTAAGCAAACGTTAATGGGGCAATAGATCACAGAAAATAAGCCGATAGCTAACAGATTTTGCAATTTTATTGTGAAAAAATGGCTGCTAATAATTTCTCATAGCTAGTGTGAGAACTAATATTTCCGTTCATATTCCTCTCTCTCTCTGAATAGCAATAGTGTAATTCCGACTGAATTTTATTGCTTTTTTACTCTAGTTGGATAAGACATAAGTTCAAAGATTCCAAAGGCTTTGCAGATAATGGCGCGAATCAAACAATGTGAGTTCCTTGCGGACTTCCATTTCGGTTTAATTTATCTATTCGACAGGTTTTATTTGCCCGAATGAGACGAAAGCTATTGGCAACATCATTTAATATGTGCTCGATTCAGTCAAAACGGGGATGGCAAGACATGAAATCAAACACCAGTATTGTTCTATTTGTTCTGTTACCAATTCTATTCTTAGCTACGGCTTTTTCTGCTGTGGCGCAAAAATGGGAGGCTAGTACTTCATGGACGGGCATGACTTATAAGGATGAAACGACCCAGATAACTATCCATGTTGATAAAGTACAGCAAAGCTGGAAAGCATCACTCACGCTAAATAACATTGCTGTTTCAGGATGGGCACTAACTAAGCTATCGCTCCAAAGATTTGTCACTTCGCCACCACCCTTGCAGGGATAGTCTGCGTGATGGCGCATATCCAGCGAGGGCCAGTAAGCCTGCCATTATTGCCAGGTTTTTGACAAAATTCTGCATCTCACGAGCGGCCATATCTTCGTTCATAGTCCAAAAGTCGTGCAGCATGAAATTGACGAGCAGCACGTAGACTACAAACCCATAGGCTACGAGCTTAACGTGCCGACCGGACATCAACAAAATTCCACCAATTACGCTCGCAGCCCCAGCAAACCACAAAAGTTGCGGCGCGAATGCAATGTCATGGGATTGCATGTAGGCCAGCAGTTTGTCTGATGCGGTAAATTTGCGTATTCCAGGCGCAAGAAAATAGAGACCAAGCAGAAATTGACCAACTATTATGCTGAATTTATTCATTTATTTTTACTCTTTGTTAAAGGATTTATGGCGTCATGCTTTTTTGTTGTTGAATCGGTTTGCACGCCGGTTTACAGTCATTCCATTAAAATTTTTAAACAATTGATTATCTTACGAGGTTTAGGGTGTTCGTTGAAACCTATTTGTGCCAGTTTATGGTCATTTCACGCCAAGCAATTAAAATAAAAAGAAAATCAACAAGTTATTGCCCCCAATGACGACTTTGTATTCTACAATAAGTGGCTGGATGATCCCTTTCAGTAGAGCCTGTGAAGCCAATGGCATCGACGTTTCGGTGGCTATGAAAGCCTGTAATATTGATAAAAAATATTGAAAGACCAAGAGTCAAGGGTCGTCCATAACTGTTATTGTACGTTAATTGAATATTGTAACGAACAACTCAATACCCACGACTTTGCTATAACGATTGCCAAATTCTTTCACCCCGGCCCCTTTCATGCTGTGGGCTACGCAATGATGTCGTCAAATACATTAAACGATGCCCTTAATCGCATAGCGCATTACAAGCGTATTGTATCGAATACCTGCGAGTTGAGTGTTCAAGAGCGCGCCGATACTTTATTTGTTGAAATGAAAATACAACGTTATGTGGAAACAAATCGGCTAGTGTTAAGTTTGGGTTCAACCCTTGTTTTTTTGGGTACAATTGCGAATTTTTCAAAGGCGCTTGTGGGATGCGAACTCAAGGTCAAAAAGGTTCTGCTATGTTACGACAAACCAGATAATTGGACTCCCCAGTATTGACGTTGCGTGCGGTTAAGCGTACGCTTTTGTTTGGAGGTACTTATGACAACTTTAACTGCAACAGAGGCTGGTGCTAATTTATTTCGTGTTATCGATGAAGCGGCCGAATCTCACATCCCTGTTAGAATTACGAGTAAGCGAAATAACGCTGTCTTACTGTCTGAGAAAGATTGGGAAGCTATTCAAGAGACATTGTATTTATTGTCCGTGCCAGGAATGCGCGAATCAATAAAAGAAGGACTGGATACAAATATATCAGATTGT
>JAWUXW010000136.1:0-20027 GCA_034111125.1 Paraglaciecola sp. | reverse complement strand
CTTAGATGATTGGGGATTAGAGCCATTAACGGGGCAACAACGCAGTGATTTACTTGAGTTAATTGATGCGAGGTATGACACAAAATCTACACTTATTGCGAGTCAATTACCGATAGAAAATTGGTACGATATGATCGGCGGATCCACGCATGCAGATGCGATCTTAGATCGGCTTGTTCACGGGGCAATTAAATTAGAGTTAAAAGGCGGATCCATGCGAAAAAAACTAAATTCCTTGACTGAAGCCGATCACACAAGTTAGATTTTACTGAGCTCTACTGGAAGACAAAAAAGTGATCGTCTTCAATGTTATTGACCGATCGGTTTCATGTTATTACGCACACGACGTTTGCTAGCCTAGAAGTGATGGGACATCATTTACATCTTACTGTTTATTTGTCGTACCCCCAAAATACAAGGAAATTAGACCTTAGCCTCCGTTTGAATCGATTTGACTTGGGTATACTGGTTAGTGCGCGAGGCTGTAAAAATTGGCCCTTAGTTAACCCGCAAGCCCCGAAAGGGGCTTTTTGTTGCCCATGGTTATTTATTACGCAGTAATGTATGAACTCAGTCCATTTGAGTTTGAATGGGTTTTAACAGGGAAGTTCTCGCCTCAAACTTACCTTCCTGCCAATGACCAAGTGATTTTCGACCATCGGCAAGGATTCGCTCTAGGTAATCCGGGCATTCTCGATTGGCACCATAGATTGGGTTGCCTTTGGCCAGTAACTTTCTGGTCAACTCACCAGATTTACCCATCCGGTTTGCCGTTTTCGTCAATTCAATTGGGTCGATATTTTCAGACTCCACTTTCTACCACACAGACTATTTTGTCAGATTGCTTGAATTTGACTGTCTTGCACTCAAGGGGATGATAATTTTGAAACGACATTCTCTGGGTCGCTTTGTCCAGGTTGATTAAGATGGCTTTCATGCTCTAAGTTTGAACTCATGGAGGTATGGTTAAGGTTTTACAACAACAAAGGTATTCCAAAAAGATTAGCACAGAATTATTTATTGCCAAATATTGTGATGAAATTATGCAGCATGGTGTTTACGATAGAGATCTCGGAGCGAGCCTGATCAATCATGGTGCATGGCTAAATAACTGCCCTATTTAGCCGTTTGTGTCCATTTGGATCGTGCACGCAGCCAAATAAAAGCAAAAATATTGGTCAATAATTAATCAATTAAAGTACAACTAAAAATTCACAAGCTGGCTAAAGCCTCACACGGGATCGGGTAATATGGGCTTTTGATCACTTTTTTATTGAATTGCTAAGGTGTTTGCTGTATAAAATGCGCCCTCTTGTCCATAGCGTTAGCTGGTAAGTTTATCAAGTGAGCTACCAGGGCTAAATTTTTTAGAATTGTTTGGAGACAAATACAATGTCCAAAGTATGTATAGTGACAGGCAAGCGTCCAGCGGTAGGTAATAACCGTTCACACGCTAAGAATGCGACCCGTCGTCGTTTTCTGCCGAATCTACAATCTCACCGTTTTTGGGTTGAGAGTGAAAGCCGTTTCGTGAAATTACGTTTGACTGCTAAAGGCATGCGTATTATTGATAAAAAAGGTATCGATTCAGTATTATCTGACATTCGTGCCACTGGCGTTAAAATATAAGGAAGCCCAACCATGCGTGATAAAATCAAGTTAGTGTCAACTGCTGGTACTGGTTTTTACTACACCACAGATAAAAATAAACGTAACATGCCCGGCAAAATGGAGATCAAAAAGTTTGATCCGAAAATTCGTCAGCACGTTTTGTTTAAAGAAGCCAAAATCAAGTAAATTCACTTGTTTGTCTCCTGAGAAACCTGGCATCTGCCGGGTTTTTTGCTTTTGGCTTCTGAAACGAGTGTTTTGAGGTAATTTGGGTATAATACTCTTTCTCGACCTTCTGCAAGGCTTAGCAACTTACCCATGATCCGTCTTACTCAACGCGCTTGGAACAATGTCATTATTGTCAGCATGCTACTGCTCATTGTGCTATTTAACTCCAGCAGCAATTTTCTCAGTAATAATGAGCCAGATCTGGACCAAGGCCTCCCTTTACTACCGGCTAACTCTGTTCTTATGACCCTCGACTTTGGTTCACACAAAATTGAGCGCATTGGTCGTGGTTGGCGAATATTAGCGGATAAGAGTCAAGCACTTGACGGACAGACTGTCTTAGACGAATTGGTGAATAATTGGCAGCAGGCAACCCTCCAACCTTCTGAAGAGCTAAGGCAAGACAGTGGATTAGTCGTGGTGGTGTGGTTAGCCGGTCAAGATCAAGCTCGGGTCTACCAGTTTTACCAACTTGGGCAAACCCTGCTGGTGGAAGTGGAAAAAGAGCTTTACCAGTTAAGCAATATGAATGCTGAACAACTATTCTTACCAGGAGAATTTTAGTGCCAGAGTTACCGGAAGTTGAAGTCAGCCGTCTCGGTATCAGCCCCCACCTTGAACATCAAACTATTGATAAAATAATTGTCCGTTGCAAGCAGCTCAGATGGCCTATCCCAAAGGAAATTCATCTTGCCGAAGGCTTGAAGATTACCAGTATTCGACGCAGAGCTAAGTATTTAATGTTGGATACAGAAGTGGGAAGCATTGTGCTGCACTTGGGCATGTCCGGTAAGTTAAGGGTGATCGACCAGCACGCCGAGCTAAAGAAGCATGATCATATAGATATCGTCATGGACAATGGTGTATGCCTGCGTTTTAACGATGCTCGGCGCTTTGGCTGTTGTCTATGGCAAGGGATAGATGCCGAACCTCTATCGCTAATGGCCGCACTTGGTCCAGAGCCGCTTACCGCTGATTTTGATGGACAACGTTTATATGACTTGTCGCGTAGCAAAACGGTGGCGGTGAAAAACTTTATTATGGATAATAAAGTGGTGGTGGGCGTAGGTAATATCTACGCTAACGAATCGTTGTTTCTGGCGGGGATTGATCCCCGTTGCCATGCTAAGAAGGTGAGTCGTAAGCGTTATGTGCTACTTGCTCAGATCATCAAGCAGGTGCTGGCTAAAGCAATAGAGCAGGGAGGCACTACACTGAAAGATTTTGCCCAGGCAGATGGCAAACCAGGGTATTTTGCCCAGCATCTAAGGGTCTATGGCCGTGCGGGCAAAGAATGTGAAACATGCAGTAGCGTCATATGCTCTGTGACCATTGGTCAGCGTAATACGTTTTATTGCACTACATGCCAGACTTAAATACCAATTTTACTAAATGCGTTTAAATCTATTTACACTTTCGGATGAAGTTTCGCTTGAAGCGCCGCTTGAACGGCAGGATGACAAAACTGATCCACTTTGCCTCTATGCAGCGCCACCTCTTTGACTAAGGTGGATGAGATAAACGAGTTTTCTTCGGCGGGCGTTAAAAATACGCTTTCAAGATTGGGATTTAAGCGCCTATTCATATTGGCCAGCTGAAATTCGTATTCGAAGTCGGATACTGCTCTGAGGCCACGAATTAACACTGTTGCTTCGATTGTATCAGCAAAGTCAGCCAGTAAGCCGGTAAAGCCGACTACTTTAACATTTGGTAGGTGAGCACTAACTTCTTTGATCAGTTCAACCCTTTCTTCCAAAGTAAACAAGGGTTGCTTATTTGGGTTTGCTGCAATGCCAATGGTCACATTAGCAAACATGTTCGCCGCTCTTTCTATCAGATCGGCGTGTCCGTTTGTAATTGGATCAAAAGTGCCGGGATAAATTGCTTTTGTATGCATAGTTGTCAATTTTTTCATTAATGGATGTCAAGGCTAACTTAATTAGAACACATTTTGCCAATTTATTTGTTCCAGTCAATTGTATCAGAAATTCCAATACCCTAAATTTTTATGCAGTTTCATATTGCGTATTATATTTGGCGGCTTTTTCTTCAATTTTTGAAAACATGATGCTAATTCATCAACGGCCTGCAACACTCGAAGACTAGATTCTCCATCTCTGTATGGATGGGTGTTTTGGACAAATTTATTAATTGATTGCATCAGCTCATCCGGATACCCAAGCGCATATTCAATGGCTTCCTCAAGTTGCCCAACTTGCGTAATGTTATGAAGATAGTCTTTTGGTGCTTCATTATTAAAGGTCACAACGGGTTTCCTTAACAATAGATAGTCGGTGATCATGGAGGAATTATCACCTAACATCAAATCAGCCTCAATCATGTGAGGTGCTAGCTTATCGGTTTCAATAAATTCCAGATTCTCGTGTTGTATGGCCTTATATGCCTTAACAATGTTGCTATCCATTTTTGGATGGAAGGTGACTTTCCACTTCCACTTTTGGTCCTGAGATAATTTTTCTATGGTTCTAAGTAATGCCGGAGCTTGGGTAAGACGAGGAGAGAACGTAGAACTAAACAAAATAACCGGCTTACTATTATTCGTTTTTTCTGGATAAGTACCGTCGAAATAAGGATCCATCTTGCAATATCCGGTTTCTATTACCTAAAATGCCCATGTTTACATTCAAGCTCTTTAAATGTATCAGTGGATGACTGGCCGTGTGTGCCGTAGAGATCAAAGCAACCACGGATTATGAAGTGGTAGTTAACGTTATCTTTCACTCGGGTTTTATAACCAACAAAGCCGTGAAATACACATACCTTAAACCAGGAAAAAAAGATGGCATCATATTGCCAGGCACAAATGTCGCGTAAGGATCATAAGATAAAACCTCCTCAACCGATTCAATAACTTTTTCATTAGTACGGAAATAGTCAAAGTTGATCTCCATCACCTTCAACAAACCAAGTAGCTTGTCCTCTTTGACGTTTTATTTCGTCTTGCAGAGGACGTAAAACTTCGAACGAATAGTTATGCTTAATATAAAATAAATACTTTTTCATTCTGTAACTTACTTTCAATCAATATCAGCGTAATATGCATTATATTACATAGAGTTTGCATATACGTTTAAATAAAAGTCAGGCTAAATGTAATTTGTCTAGCCAAGAGGTGGGCAAAGGATATTATAATAGGCTTAATATTGCATTCATCGGAATATGCAGGTCAAGACCAGTTATTTAAAAAGGCTCGCTATTAGTGCTTTCATCCGATCAAATAGCGGTTAGCCTTGCTCACATTAAGGAAAGTAGTTTGTTTTTACGTTTAAGCCTAATTTGTACCCTACAAATGCTCATTTCATTCTCATCAAAGCACGTTGTGGCCTCTCCCTGGATTGGCACTGTCGAGCCACAATTACACTATGACTTGCAAACCCTCGCAGAATGGGGCTACCTGGACGCGGCCACGACGACCTATCCGACGCCCTGGAAGGGAATTGCCGAGCAACTCAGTGCATTAAATATGGCTCAGCTGGCGCCCACTGCCGCGATCGCTGCCCAACGTTTACAGCATTATCTTCGCTTTCATCAAAAACAAGAGAATCGTACGACGATCAGTCTTTATGGTGCTAGCGAAGCAAGTCGTTTTAGCACTTTTGATGGTGAGCAAGGCGAAAAGGCCCAGCTTAATTTCAGTAATGAAGTGTATTGGGGACGCTGGGCAGTGCAAGTATCAGCTAATCACGAGCCCGGCGGAGAAAATCATTTTGATCAGAGTTTTATTGCCTATCAATTTGGCGACTGGAGCCTGCGTGCCGGAGCGATTGATCAATGGTGGGGTCCTGCTCAATCCAGCAGCTTAATTTTATCTAATAATGCCAGACCCATACCGGCACTGGCCTTATCTCGCTCTCAAGCAACCGCCTCAAAAAATAGCTGGTTAAGCTTTTTAGGCCCCTGGTATCTGACCGCCCAGTTGGGGCAACTGGAGAGTGACAGGGTCATCCCTGATGCAAAGCTTTGGATGACGCGCTTTACGTTTAAACCGATTAAGGGCCTGGAAATTGGCGCGTCCTGGTCGGCCATGTGGGGCGGCCAGGGGCAGGGCAATAGTCTGGGAGATTTTTTTGATGTGCTGACCTTTAAGACCGAGTGCGCCGATGGTGCCGATAGTTGCGATGACGCGCTAGACAGTAAAAAGGGCAATCATTTGGCTGGTTTTGATGTTAAATACAGTTTTTCCCTGTTTGAGCGTCCCGTGAGCCTTTATGCTCAGCGTGTCGGCGAGGATGCTGCCGATTATTTCAATATTACCGATCAGGCTAATTTGTTCGGTATATCCAGTTATATATGGGGCGCAAAGGTGTATTTGGAAGGCAGCAATACCAATGTGGCCTGTGGAAACGATGGCTCGAGTCAAAAAAATTGTTACTACGAGCATGGAGACTACCAATCCGGTTATCGTTTCAATCAACGTGCCATTGGCAGTACCTTTGATAGTGATGCAAAAATGCTCAGTTTGGGCCTCAATAAACATTTTTCAAACGGTGATGTACTTGAGCTTGTAGTGCGTCAACTGACACTGAATGAAGATGCACAACGTCCATCACCGGTGGTGCTAGGCAGCAGCGAAGAACTTATTCAGGTAAGCGGCTTTTACCAAACAACCTTCGGAGATTGGCAATTTAAGCTAGGTGCTCAGATTGAACGAAGTGACGTGAATGAACAAGAGCCAGAAACCAATGCTATGCTTTATTCTCAAATCAAATATAGCCTCAAATAAACGGAGATTAGTGCTTACAAGAGACTATGGTAGCCATCAAGCAAATTTTGCATGGCGTCTTGCTGGTAATGGTAGTGCTGGTTAAGTCTAAGTTCCTTTTCCAGAGAGCGCTCTAGTCTCTGCAAATTGGCTTCTTTCCAACTATCTCCCTGTTTGAATTCACACTTGTCAAAATCTATCAGCCAAACCTGCTGCCGGTCATCGAGCATAATATTGTGAATATTTAGATCGTGATGAAATACCTGATGCTGGTGAAATTTCCCTATACATGCTCCAATACTGCGCCAGACTTGCGCCTCCAGCGGCTTTTGCATCAAGAGCTGATGCACGTCGCTTGCTTGTTCAATTCGTTCAATAATGAGGTCAGCCCGATAATAGGCGAAGCCTTTGTCGATTTTTGCCGCTATCGGTCGCGGTACGGGCAAAGCCAATTTGCGCATTTGGGCCAGCATGTGCAATTCTCGCCAGGCTCGTGTTTTTTCCACACCGGTAAAAAAATATTGGTCATGCAAAACTTTGCCCACCAGACCACCACGAAGATAATGACGCAGCACGTATTCCTTACCTTTGTTCTTAAAAAAGTAGGTAGTCCCCCGCCCGCTGGATGTGCCTGTTAGACTTTCTTGTGACCGCCAATAGTCAGCCTCAAAGATACGCAAGCTAGGATCTGAGAACACGGAGGGTTCAAAAAAAATGATGTTGTTGTCTTCGTTTTTTTGCGTAAAATTCGGCATGTTACAATGGCTTAGAGCGAAAGTTGTCCTTATTGTAATGGAAAGCGCAAAACATTCAGTGCTTTTTAGCTAGTAGGCATCCATTTCAGGATGGACACTAGCTAGTGCTGCGAGATATTAACTTAGTGATGGAAGGGCTAGCGAAGATGCGTGAAGGGTCAACTCAGAGTAACAAGCAGGACGAAATTGAACTGATAATTGGTAATTCCAACTCCAATTTTTCTGGCGTGACCTCTACCATGTTGCAAGTTTTGTCTCATCAGAAAAAGTTGCTAAACCTGCGCGTTATGGGTAAGCACTTTGTGCCTGATCAAAGCTTGGTTATTAGTTTTTGGCAAACCGCCCTTCTGTGTCGTCAGCCATTAAAAAATGGCAAGTGGCGAGTGTTTCACGCCCGCAGAGTGGATGAAATGATCCAGGCGGTGATCCTAAAATTTGTCTTTAGGGCGAAAATAAAAATTGTATTTAGCTCGGCTGCTCAACGCAAGCGTTCAGGCTTTACCCTGTGGTTGACCCGAAGAATGAATGCAGTGATTGCCATTAGCAATTCATCTGCAAAGTATTTGGTTGATCCACCGGACATGCTCAATCCACACGGTATTCAAACAAACGACTACGTACCCGCTGTTAACAAAGAAGCGGCTTGGCAGGCTCTGGGTTTTCCCGGAAAATACGGTATCGCCATACTGGGAAGGGTTAGAAAACAAAAAGGCGTGCATCTGTTTGTTGAGTCTAGTATTGCGCTACTGCACAAGTATCCGGACTATACCGCTGTGGTCGTGGGGGCAATTTCCTCCGGTAATCAGGATTTTGTTGATGATCTTAAACAAAAAGCAGCCGATGCCGGCTTAAGTAAGAGGATCCTATTCACCGGAGAATTACCTTTTGAACGTATCCCGCTTATATTTTCTGCCTTATCCTTGGTGACAGCCCTCAGTGACAATGAAGGTTTTGGTTTGACTGTACTTGAGGCGATGAGCAGCGGCGCTGCCGTACTCGCGACCCAAGCGGGGGCCTGGGAAGAGATCATTCGTCCCGGGATCGATGGCTATGTGGTGCCGGTAAATGACCTAGCAGCGGTGACAGAAAAAATGGATTTGTTATTAGCCGATCCACAGGGTTTACTGCAAATGGGTATTGAGGGCAGACAAAGGGTACTCCAGCACTATACGGTGGAGCGGGAGGCAAAAACGCTGGTGGATTTCTTTCGTACACTGCAATAATACCAATCACCACAAGTAATTGCGCACTCAGCGGTGAAGAAAAGTAGCGTAATCACGGCGTGTTTTAACCGGTATAACGGCTAAAGCGTAAGCGACTTCAGTATCGCCCTTCGGGAAGGGTTGGTAAGCTCCCTAGCGGCATTGCAAGGTCTGTGAAGGCAACCAGCATTCCTTCGACGTTACGCTTTGCTATGAAACTTGCCAACGCCTTCTGAGTTGTTCACATATCAAGGCACAATGGTATAAATATCAAAGGTCTGTAGTCAAATAAAAAAGTTTAAAGGCCTAGTACTTCTAGGGTTACTTTGATTGCTCCCCCGTTATCCTGTATTACCTTTGCACCCGCTGTACCGTAATTTAGGCGCAGCTCTTCATCATTCAACCAAAGCCTGCAACGTTCTACAATATCTTGCTTGTCATTAACCGTATACAGTGCACCTGCATCCATCAAGGTCTGACAGATAGCCGGATTATTATAGGTATGTGAACCCATGAGTATGGGGACGCTAAATGCAGCAGGCTCCAATGCATTGTGTCCGCCTCTGTCTGCAATGCTACCACCTACAAAGGCGATTTTGGCCTGGGCATAAGCAGGCCGAAGTAATCCCATTTTATCAAGCAGTACTAGCTGGGTATCTGTCTGACATCTTTTATTTTCACTTGCTTTAATAAATGCCAAACCACTGTTCTCACAGATCCTTGCGACTTTTTCAAATCGTTGGGGATGACGAGGAACGATCACCAGAAGTAAATCTGGGAAATCTGTCGTCAGCTGTTTAAATGCCTCTATCAGCACTTGCTCCTCTGGCTCATGGGTGCTGCCGGCAAGTAATATTGGCCTGTTATCTATGCCCAATTTATCTGCCAAATTTGCGCCACTAACACGATCCTTTTCGTCCAACTGCATATCAAATTTAATATTATTACTTAGGGTCAGTTTGTCTGACGGAATATTCATCGCCAGATAGTTGTCGTAGTCACGCTGTCCCTGGGCACATATACCGGTTATTTTGGCGAACATGGGAGCAAAGAGTCGTGGCAATTTGCTATAGGTTTTTTGCGATTTATCACTCATGCGGGCGTTGATTAGGTAAACGGGAAGATTACGTGTCCAGCATGCGTGGATCAGATTTGGCCATAGCTCCATTTCATTTATCAACACCATACTAGGCTCTAATTTGGCTAGTAATTGTTGCATAAATAAACCTAAGTCGTAGGGCAGATAGACATGTC
Source organism: Paraglaciecola sp. (assembly GCA_034111125.1). Taxonomy (GTDB): domain Bacteria; phylum Pseudomonadota; class Gammaproteobacteria; order Enterobacterales; family Alteromonadaceae; genus Paraglaciecola. Next base: position 10,254 of record JAWUXW010000136.1, on the reverse strand, counting down.
TTACGTCATCGCTCAGCAATTCTTTAACGCGCATGGCGCCCGTTGTGGAATTCGTTGTGACGGTGATGGGAAGCTCAGGATGGCTGTCTAGTATAATCTTTATCAGAGTGTGAGCGGCAACTACCTCACCAACAGAGGCGCAATGAATTAATAGTCCGCCTGTTTTAATCGGCCCGGAAATTAAGCCATAACGTGACAGTCGTTTGCCGTCATATCCTGCTTTACCCCTTAAGCGCTGCAGTGAAAAATGCATCATCGTAAAGGGCAATAACAAGATAATTAGCAATGAATAACTAAGTCGCACAATGTGCTCAGCAAAACTTGGACGATAGGCTTGTAGCATAGAGAAATGACTGAAATTTAGGTAAAACTGCAAATGTCCTTACTTTAGCAGATAAAAGCGAGATCTTGTGTAGCAATTCTTATTGTCTTGATTATCTTATAACGGACTGAGAATCCTAGGTATTTTTGGGCTTGCACGGTGCGTTTTGCCAACCATTAAACTAGTATACGGCTATTATTCCTTCTGGAGTATCTTTTTAACCCTAGTTAACAGGCATCTGGCAAGGTTCTTATTAGTTCTCATTGGGCTTTTTGTTGTTATACCAATCCACCTAAATATCTGCTCACTCAGCGATGAATAAAAGTAGCGTAATCACGACGTGTTTTAACCTATATATACCGCTAAAGCGCAAGCGACTTTAGTATCGCCCTTCGGGAAGGGCTGGCAAGCTCCCTGGCTGCATTACAAGGTCTATGAAGGCAACCCGCATTCCTTCGACGTTACGCTTTGCTATGAAACTTGTCAACGCCTTGTGAGTTGATCACCTATCAAGGCACAATGGTATTAGGCCATTTTTGGTAAATAGCCAAGCTCCTGGCTTGTAAAAATTCAGTGACGGTTCGCCGGTTTATAGATTAAAGCTAAAATAACAAATTAGTCGCGCCGTGATGGGTAAGTCTATTAGAATCACACTTTATTAATTAATCGGCAATCGCTAGTGGAATAGTCTATGAAACAAGACTTATATGCCCGCCTTGGGCAGCAACTTCAAGATACAAAAGATCAGGGCTTATTTAAGCAAGAGCGGATCATCACCACCGAGCAGCAGACTGACATAAAAGTCTCTAGCGGTGAACAGGTATTGAATTTCTGTGCCAACAACTACCTTGGCCTGGCAAATCATCCTGCATTGATTGAGGCCGCCAAGCAAGGCCTTGACAGCCATGGCTTTGGTATGGCATCGGTACGGTTTATTTGTGGCACCCAAGATATTCACAAACAGCTTGAGTCGAGCATTAGCGAATTTTTGGGCACAGAAAATACCATTCTCTACCCCTCTTGTTTTGATGCGAATGGTGGCTTGTTTGAAACTATTCTTAGTGCCGATGATGCGATTATTTCAGATGCCTTAAACCATGCCAGTATTATTGACGGAGTGCGTTTATCAAAAGCTAAGCGTTATCGTTATGCCAATAACAATATGGCCGAGTTAGAAGCTCAATTGCAACAGGCTGACGCCGATGGTGCCCGGACTAAGTTGGTCGCTACTGATGGGGTGTTTTCCATGGATGGAGTGATTGCCGATTTGCAGAGCATATGTGATTTAGCCGATAAGTATCAGGCTCTGGTGATGGTAGATGACTGCCACGCCACAGGTTTTGTCGGTGAGAAAGGCCGGGGCAGCCATGAATATTGTGACGTGTTAGGACGGGTGGATATTTTAACCGGCACACTGGGCAAAGCTCTTGGAGGCGCATCTGGAGGCTATACCTCGGGCAAAACAGAAGTGGTGGAATGGTTACGACAGCGTTCGCGACCCTATTTGTTCTCTAATTCGGTGGCCCCTCCCATCGTAGCCGCTTCTTTAAAAGTGTTTGAGATGCTCAAAAATGGCAGCGACTTAAGAGCCAAATTAGTACGTAACAGTCAACACTTTCGCCAACGCATGGAGCAGGCAGGCTTTACCCTTTCCGGTAAAGATCATGCGATTATTCCAGTGATGTTGGGTGACGCAAAACTGGCGAGCAAAATGGCAGAACTGATGCTGCAAAAGGGCATTTACGTTGTGGGTTTTTCCTTCCCTGTCGTCCCTAAAGATCAAGCGCGCATTCGTACTCAGATGTCTGCAGCCCATACTATTGAACAGGTCGATGCGGCGGTTGAGGCATTTATTGAGGTGGGCAAACAGCTTGGAGTGATTGCATGAAGGCCTTAGCAAAACTACATCCTGAAAAGGGCATGTGGATGACAATATCCCCCAAGCCCGACGTTGGTCACAATGATCTATTGATTAAGATCCGCAAAACCGCGATCTGCGGTACAGACATGCATATTTATAATTGGGATGAATGGTCACAAAAAACTATTCCCGTGCCGATGATAGTGGGTCATGAATATGTAGGTGAGGTAGTCGGCATTGGCCAGGAAGTTAGAGGTTTCAAATTAGGCGATCGTGTGTCTGGAGAAGGCCACATTACCTGTGGTCATTGTCGCAACTGTCGCGCCGGCCGCCGTCATCTGTGCCGCAATACTTCCGGCGTTGGGGTTAATCGACAAGGTGCTTTCGCTGAATTTTTGGTTATTCCCGCTTTTAATGCCTTCAAAATTCCGGATAATATCTCCGATGAACTGGCCGCTATTTTCGACCCCTTCGGCAATGCGGTGCATACTGCTTTGTCATTCGACCTGGTCGGCGAAGATGTACTGATCACCGGCGCCGGGCCCATAGGGATTATGGCCGCCGCCGTTGCCCGCCATGTAGGTGCAAGAAACGTGGTGATCACCGACCTCAATCCTTATCGACTGGACCTGGCACTGAAAATGGGAGCGACCCGAGCAGTCAATGTCGCTGAGCAAGATCTGGCAACGGTGATGAACGAGTTGGGTATGACCGAAGGCTTCGATGTGGGCATGGAAATGTCTGGAGTGCCGATCGCACTGAGGGATATGCTGGCAAAAATGAATAATGGCGGCAAAATCGCCGTGTTGGGCATTCCAGCAAATGATGTAGCAATAGATTGGAATCATGTGATATTTAAAGGCCTGACCATTAAAGGCATATACGGTCGGGAAATGTTTGAAACCTGGTATAAGATGGCCAGTCTGATCCAGGGCGGATTGGATTTGACGTCGATTATCACCCATCAATTTTCAGTAGATGAATTTCAGCAAGGTTTTGATATCATGAGCTCAGGCCAGTCCGGCAAAGTGATACTTAATTGGCAATAGGAGTTAAGGTGGAGCAATTCGCACATATATCTGTTAAAGACACTCAACAAAAGCTTGAGCAGGAAAATGCCCGGGTGGTTGATATTCGCGACGAGCAGTCTTTTGCCGCGGGGCACATAGAAGGGTCGGTACATTTAACCAACGGCAGGTTGCAACCATTTATGGCACAAACTGAGTTTACTACTCCGGTGATTGTGTGTTGTTACCATGGCGTGAGCAGTCAACAGGCCGCCCAATTCCTCATTCATCAAGGTTTTGATGAAGTCTACAGCATGGATGGTGGTTTTGAAGCCTGGCGGCAGGCCATGCCTTTTGTGACAGGCAGCCCAGATTAAATGACCCAGGTATTAGTCACGTTTAGTCAAGAGCAAATCGCCCGATTATTAGTCAACTACCTGCAGAGTCAGCAGATCCATGCTGAATACTTGTATCAACACAAGCAACATGCGGTGCAGTTGATTGACTCATCTCAGGAAGGGCGTGCGGCGGCTATTATTCAGGACTTTATTGCTAATCCTCATGATACAAAATATCAGCAAGCAGCCTGGCAATCAGGCCAGTCGGTTGAGCTGACAAATAAACCCTCACTTTCGATTGAAAAAATTAGGGCTGGGCTACTCGATACGCCATTCACTTCTGGCATATTAATCATTTGTTTGGTGGTTTACGCATTAGCCAATGTGGGTATTATGCAGCCCTATACTTTTTTACAAATTCAGCCCCTGCCGAGCTTATACGAGAATTCTCAATGGTGGAGATTGCTTGGCCCGGCGTTGATCCACTTTTCGTTTTTGCATATTGCCTTTAACTTAATGTGGTGGTGGATGCTAGGTAAGCAAATAGAAAATAAATTTGGTATGAGCAGCTTGATTGGGCTATTTGTTTTTTCGGCAGTCTTATCCAATATCGGACAGTTATTGGTCAGTGGCCCCAATTTTGGGGGCTTGTCTGGCGTGGTTTATGCCTTAGTTGGCTGTGTATGGTGGCTTGGTTGGCTGCGGCCTTCTTGGGGCCTTGGACTGCCAAAACCGATGATAGGCTTTTTACTCGTATGGTTAGTCATTGGCTATGCGGATGTGCTTTGGGTCAGTATGGCTAATACAGCTCACACTGTTGGCTTGCTTAGCGGCTGCATCTTTGCCTGGCTATTGGTGAAAATTGCTAGCGACGGTAGAGACAGGAACTAACCCGGACGTAAATATTTAGTAAAAATAACATCTTTGACCATTTCTGAGCCGGTTTCTTTTTTCATGATTGCCCTTAGTTTTTCCAAACAAGCAAGGCGGATATCTTCTCTGCCAGTTAGAGATATTATTTTTTCTTCCGGTTGACGGCCAAAAATTTCAATCGCTGCCGCGCGCATCAATGGAGAGTGGTGCTCTGCTGCTTCCAAATAGGACGCGTCCTCTAACATCAATTCAATCGTCACTCGCACGTAACCTAGCTTACGGGCGCTTGTACCCAGATAGTTAGTAACAATATCCGGCTCAAGGCCAAAATAAGCGAAATTTTTTGGCATCGGCTCTTGGGCACAAATAGCTGGACTAAAGCCAAGTAGCAGTGTCCAGGCTAAGCATAGTGGTATTATTTTTTTCATATTGAGCTCCCTATTATTAGCTTGGTATCTTTAGTATTTAACCACTAGAGTCAAATTCGCTAGTACTTTAGTCTAGCCTCGGTAATTAATGGAATGGTACTATGTCTAATACTCATCTTACAGTGTAATAGCTTGAATCAGCATACTATTTTCCCGCTTGGTATTGACGCCAAATGGAGCAGTCCGGCACACATCGATATCCCTGATGCTTATCTGAAAAACTGGCTGCTTGACACCGGCTCATTAACTGAGCGCCTGCAATCCCATTGCCGGGAATTTCAAGTAAGTGTATTAGGTCAACGACAGGCAGCCCTGACACTTGAGGAACAGCAACAATTAGGACTAGCCAAGCCACACTACGATGAGGCAGATTGGCAAGTTCGGGAAGTCATATTGCTTGGTGAAAACCAGCCCTGGGTGTTTGCACGCTCGATCATTCCCCGGTCTCTATGTCAATCAGATTTCGCCGATCTAGGTAACACACCTCTTGGGCAACTTATCTTCAATGATGAGCGCTTTAAGCGCTCTCCTTTTCAAGTCGCCCACTTGTCAAAACCAGCCTCATTATTAATGACGCTTGGATTTGCCAAGGCAGAGCAGTTGTGGGGTCGCCGTTCGGTTTTTGCTTTACAGGATATAAAGATGATGGTAGCTGAGGTGTTTTTACCTGAGGCGCCCGCCTATAAAAATATCCTCCATATTATCGGGGGGCACAGGACAGACAATGCTAAATAGAAATAAGCTGCATGCCTACTGGCGGCTAATGCGCGCGGACAAACCTATCGGTATTTATTTGCTACTATGGCCTACGATTTGGGCCTTATGGATAGCCGCGCAAGGCACACCACCGTGGTCAATTTTATTGGTGTTTGTGGCCGGAGTGATTGTCATGCGCTCGGCGGGCTGTGTGATCAATGATTATGCGGACCGTAAAGTAGACGGCTCCGTTGCACGGACCGCCACTAGACCTTTAGCCACCGGGGAAATAAGCGAAAAAGAAGCCCTGGGACTCTTTTTTTTACTTATATTATTCGCTTTTGTCTTAGTCCTTACTTTGAATTGGCAGACCATAGTGCTGTCATTTGGCGCCCTAGTATTAGCGACTATTTACCCGTTTATGAAACGTTACACGCATTTGCCGCAAGTGGTGCTGGGCGCTGCTTTTTCTTGGTCAATCCCCATGGCCTTTATGGCGGTTACCGGCCAAATTGGCTGGCAGGCGTGGTTGCTATTTTTAGCCAATGTCTGCTGGACCACAGCCTACGATACCCAGTACGCCATGGTAGATAGGGAAGACGATTTAAAAATTGGCGTGAAATCGACGGCCATATTATTCGGTCAATACGATAGGTTGATCATCGCAATTTTGCAGTTTTTTAGTCTTGTGTTGATATTATTTGTGAGTATCAATCAACAATTGGGCTGGCCAATGTACCTTGCACTGGGCATATCTGCTGGATTGTTTGTCTACCAACAATGGCTGATTCGGGCCCGTGTACGAGAGGCCTGCTTCAAGGCGTTTTTACATAACCACTATGTTGGGCTAGTGATTGCACTAGGCATTATTGGACAGTTTTTATTACTCAACAACTGAGCAGTTAACGCTGACCATAATTTGCCTGCCACGAGATGCCAGTTAATCCGCATATCACCTGCGACAAGTGCTTAAAACTCTTAAAAATTAACTGGCGAAGCTACAAAAAAGGCTGGTATCACGCTTAACTGGTCGAACTTTCCAGTGTGGCAACCCGTGCTTCCAGGGCTTCCAGCTTTTCCCGGGTGCGGATTAAGACCTGAGTTTGCACCTCAAACTCTTCACGACTAACAAAGTCCATCCGAGTGAGTTGTGCCTGTAGGACTTGTTTCACTTTGGCCTCGACACCTTCTGCCATTGATTTAACGCCTGGAGGTATGGCAGAGGTTATTTGTTTTGCCAGTTCTTCTAGTTTTTTTGGATCAAGCATGGTTTTTTCCTAAAGCTAAAAATACATATTGTATACTCAAACGGCCTGAAATACGCATTTTCAGGTGCTTTGGGAGTAGACAAAATGCATCTCTTTACCACTAGCTTGCATAACTCATGGTATTGGGCGGTATAATTTCTTACAATCCGTCGCCGAAAACTATAGACGATGCAATGAAACTTAATCCTGGTCAGAACGAAGCCGTTACCTACATTTCAGGACCCTGTCTGGTGCTGGCGGGTGCGGGCAGTGGAAAAACCAGGGTGATTACTAATAAAATCGCCTATCTGGTGCGAGAGTGCGATATCCCTGCTCGTTACATAGCCGCAGTGACCTTTACCAATAAAGCCTCAAGAGAGATGAAAGAGCGGGTCGCCCAGACCTTAGGTAAAAAAGAAGCCCGTGGTTTAAAAGTATCTACTTTCCATACCCTCGGTTTAAACATTATCAAATCAGAAGTGAAGAACCTTGGGCTCAAGGCGGGCTTTTCCTTGTTTGATGACAAGGACAGTATGTCTCTGCTCAAAGACCTCTCCATGGACGAGCTAGACGGCGAAAAAGAGCAGTTATCCTTGTTGCAAAGCGCTATCTCAAATTGGAAGAATGAATTAATCATGCCCGAGCATCTAGCCAAGCGGACGATGCCTGCGGCTGAGCGTGAATTTGCCGATTTTTACCAACGTTATCAAAATCATCTGCGAGCCTATAACGCTCTGGATTTTGATGACTTGATCTTATTACCCACATTACTACTGAAAACTAATGAGCTAGTCCGCCAAAAATGGCAAAACCGTATCAAGTATCTGCTCGTGGACGAGTATCAAGATACCAATGCCAGCCAATATGAATTGGTGCGCTTGCTGGTGGGGGAACGTTCAAGATTTACCGTGGTGGGCGACGATGACCAGTCCATTTATTCCTGGCGAGGAGCCCGGCCGCAAAACCTGGTTCTTTTGCAGCAAGATTTTCCTCGACTCAAGGTGGTGAAACTCGAGCAAAATTATCGCTCATCCGAACGCATTCTGCACTGCGCCAATATCCTGATCCAAAACAATCCACATATTTTTGAAAAACGATTGTTCTCAGAACTAGGCTACGGGGAGCCTTTACAGGTAATTACCGCAAAAAATGAGGAGCACGAAGCAGAAAGAGTGGTGGCAGAACTGCTTGCTCACAAATTTATGCAAGGTACTTCATTTAAAGACTATGCAATCTTGTATCGCGGAAACTTTCAATCAAGAGTATTTGAGAAAGTCCTGATGAGTAACCGTATTCCCTACAAAATTAGTGGAGGAATGTCGTTCTTCGGTCGTGCTGAAGTGAAAGACATCATGGCTTACTTGCGTTTGCTGGTGAATCAGGATGATGACAATGCTCTACTCAGAATTATTAATACTCCCACAAGAGGAATTGGCCGGGTTACATTGGAAAAACTAGGTAATTTTGCCAATCAGGGGAACATTAATATGTTTGCCGCAGCCTGTGACCCCCGCTTGCAAGAAGCTATCAGTGGCAAGCCCTTAATGTCCATTGAGCAATTTAGTCGCTGGATAGTTGAACTCTCCGATCAGGCTGTAAGGGGAGACGGCATTGCTTCCATACGAGAAATGATCAAAACCATGGGCTATGAAGAATGGCTGTATGAAACCAGTACCAGTCCTAAAGCGGCAGAAATGGCGATGGCTAATATCAGTACTTTATTCGGCTGGATAAGTGACATGCTCGAAGGGGGGGAATTAGATCCGCCAATGACTTTGCAAGAAGTGGTCAATCGTCTCATTCTGCGGGATATGATGGAGCGAGGTGAGGACACGGAAGAATCAGATCAGGTTCAACTAATGACCCTACATGCGTCGAAAGGCTTGGAGTTTCCCTACGTATTTATGGTGGGTATGGAAGAGGGGCTACTACCTCATCAAAGTAGTATTGATGAAGATAATATAGAGGAAGAACGGCGGCTCGCTTATGTGGGCATTACCCGGGCCCAGCGCCAACTATTTTTTACTATGGCAAAGGAGCGTCGCAAATATGGAGAGGTCATCATCCCAGAACCAAGCCGCTTTTTACATGAGTTACCGCAAGATGATCTAGAGTGGCAGCATAAAAAGGTCAAGGAAAGCGCGGATGTACGTCAACAAAAAGGTCAGACGAGTATTGCCAATTTACGTGAGATGATGAATAAAAAGTAGAGTCAGCGAAGGTGAATTTGACAAGTCAGCAGTACCCGGCCAACGGCAGGTATTCAGCATCAATTAAGACAATTTTTCTGCTCGCTGTGAGAAGCTTCCTTGGCCAAATTCACACCCTATACTCAGCAGGGACTGATATTGCTCATCTGTTTCAATACCCTGGGCAATTAAGCCAAATCTAAGGTGCTCGGAAATCGTTATCACCGACTGGATCAGTTTCAAGTTACGTGCTGAACGAGGTATGGTTTTCACAAAGCGAGGATCAATTTTCACATAGTCAAAGGGATAGGAGTACAGGTAGCTAAGCGAGGCTAAGCCACTACCAAAATTATCCAAAATCAGGGTTATTCCAGCGCGCTTGAGTTGTTTGATTACGGGCAGCATAAATTGGGAACGACGATTGAGAATATTTTCGTCAAATTCTAGCACTAATTTTTTAGGATCAACTCCTGCGCTTCTGACTTCTTCAACCAGTTGGGCGGCAAGCTTGGTTTGGGTGAGATGATGAATGGATAAATTGATGGCTAAGCGGTAATTTTGTTCCGGGCCCTCGCTGACTTGCCATTCACGCAAAATTTCGCAGGCTTTGGCCAACATGAACTTATCCATTTCAACCGTCAGGCCACTTTGCTCAGCAATTTGCCCATATTGCTCACGGTTTATTTCCCCAAGTTTTGAATGCTCCCAGCGTACGTAGCACTCTTCATACAGATGTTGCTTATTGTGCATGTTAAATACGGTTTGCGAATAGCATTCAAAGGCACCCACTTTTAAGGCAAGGCGAAATTCGCTTTGTATTTCCAGTTCTTCCAGTAACTTTTCACGCATAGTCATATCAAAAACAACGTAGCGCCCTCTTCCCTGGGTTTTTGCCTGATACATTGCCGCATCAGCATCCCGTATAATTTCATCTGCGGATTGATAGCCATTCTCAATGTAGGCTATGCCTATGCTCGCGCCGGAATAGATTTTTTTGTTCTCGAGTTCAAACGGAGCCGCTACGGATTTGATCACTCGTGAGGAAACTTCCTCAACATCTTTAGTATCCTCAAAGCTGTCGAGTAAAATCACAAATTCGTCTCCACCTAATCTCGCCAGTAGATCATGCCCCCGCACACATGCTGCAATACGCTTTGTCACTTCAATCAGAAATTGGTCACCAGCATGATGTCCCAAAGAATCATTAATTTGCTTAAATAAGTCTAAGTCGATAAATATTACCGCAAAATTATTTTCCGGATGGCGCAATTTGTTAGCAAGGGCAAGATCTAA
>JAWUXW010000135.1:0-10990 GCA_034111125.1 Paraglaciecola sp. | reverse complement strand
TTACCAAATAAGGGCTTGGTTAATTTTTTTACTTTTTTTGCTGACACGCCCTGACGACGCAACAGACTCTTGGCTTCAAGAATGGACAATGCGCTTATTTCGCCTTTGACACTTTGACCGCTTTTATTTGAACCGCTGTAGGCATAGGTAATAGGCGTGTTAGCCATAGTGATATCCTGATGAAATTTACAAACAAAAAAGCCCAGCAATGCTGGGCTTTGGCTTAATTTAGCTAATGTTTAGCAGAAACCTGCATTATCACATGTACCGCTTAGCGCCCAGGCCACTCTGTCATTAGCTAGGCTAGCCTCAAGAATGTAGGTTTCACCAGTTAAGCCGTCAACAGGGGTTCCCGTAGACCCAACAGCAGTTACAGTTAATAGCTCGGTAGCAGCAACCCAAGTTATTGATGCAACTCTGCCCAATGTAGTGCTAATGTCGCCAGGAATACCGTTTGTACCTTGCACACAAGCTGCTATAGAGCCTTCTGTCTGAATACATATCTCTATGGCAATTTTATGGTTCGCCGCAGCAAGCACCACTTCTGAGAACTTGGCTTTGTTGGTGTAAGTTTGGTAAGCAGGCAAGGCAATCATCGCCAAAATACCGATGATTGCAACCACAATCATTAATTCAATTAAGGTAAAACCCTTGGTGTTTTTCATTTCAGTCATGTTCATGGTTTGTATCTCCGGCAATGTTTAGTGCGTATTACGTTAGTGAACTTGCGCCAAATTACGTAGAGCTATTTGATGGCGTTATGTTGAATGCCTATTCAGTATAGAACAGGTTTTCTTGCTGACAAGTATTCAGGAATATACCTAAGTCTGGTTGCTGAAATGCTTGGCTTAGTTGTTATTGGCGTTAATCACTCGCAACGACAGATCAAGGGCCTGCACATTTTTGGTTAACGCCCCGGATGAGATATAATCCACTCCGGTCTTTGCCAGCTCAGCCAGGCGTGCTTGGCAAACATTGCCTGACACTTCTAACTTGCATCGCCTCTGATTAATCTGCACGGCTTGATAGGTCATCTCTAAACTAAAATTGTCCAGCATAACAATATCGGCCTTTGCAACTATTGCTTCTTCCAGCTCAATTAAGCTTTCTACTTCCACTTCAACGGCGAGCTCTGGGTGATATTCTCTAGCCTTATTGACGGCCGCCAAAATCGAACCACATGCTTTAATATGGTTTTCTTTGATCAGGTAAGCGTCAAACAAACCCATACGGTGATTTTTCCCTCCTCCGCATCTGACTGCATATTTTTGTGCCAGACGCATACCGGGCAGGGTTTTACGGGTATCCAGCAGCTGAGTGTTAGTGCCAGCCAGCTCTTTGACATAGCCGGCAACAAGGGTGGCGGTGCCCGATAAGCTCTGTAAAAAATTGAGTGCTGTGCGCTCACCGGTCAATATCAATCTAGCGTTGCCGGATAGGTAAAACAGGGTTTGCCCCGCGGTACTTGCCTCCCCGTCCTCACAGTTCCAATGCAAGGAAATATCCGAGCTTAGCTGGGCGAAGGTTTCCTCGACCCAGGCCTTGCCTGCCAGTATGCCGTCTTCTCGGGTAATGACCTGAGCTTCAATTTGCTGGGTCGGGGGGATCAGATTTGCAGTGATGTCACCCTGGGCAGGATCTAAACCAGCCAAATCTTCATTTAAGGCCTGCTGTACGGCACGCTTAATTTCGTCTGCTAACATGAATTCTCTTATGATCTGTTGTGCAATTTATAGGCTTCATAGGCTTCGCAATACAAGCCATTTGCCCTTCTGGCTGAATTCTAATTGTTTTAAGGCACTCATCCCTAACAATATTTCGTTTTGTTTTACCCCTGGATTGAGGTTGGCATTCACATCGAATAGTTGAATGTCCCCAATCGCTAGTCTGGCAATAGTCGTTTGTGCCACCTCTACTCTGCCGTTCGCCGTTTGCACCCAGGATCTTCGGCCTGGCTGCAAATTCAGTTGCTCAGCTAAATGAAAGGGGATGGACACATCCGTTGCGCCGGTATCTAACAAGAAAACCACCGGCTGCCCGTTGATAGCTCCGCCGCTGACATAATGGCCATAACGATTTTGCTTGAGTTTTACTTCACTAATACCCCCATTAACCGACGATATAGGCTGGGAATTGGGATTAAGCTGCTCGGCCAATTGATCATCAAATAGCAATGTCAATAAGCCTAAGCCTGCCGCCCAAGCAAATATCAACATCCACTTGCCCATTTTACTTTGTTGCTGCTCTGACATATATGCAAACCGCCTTGATTATTTTCAGGTCGACTTTTGAAAATTCACATCCGATAATACCTGTAGAAATAATATTTAACAGGCTTAGTGCTTTGCAAATTAACATTGGTATTCAACAGCACAGGCTAGTTAATGCTCAATCTATCCACACCAGTCATCAGGATCAGCGCCCAGAGCCTCAAGAAATATCCCTGCTGGTGATCCACAATATATGCCTGCCGCCCAATCAATTTGGTGGCGACTATATAAAGGATCTATTCACCGGGCAGTTAGATCCCGACATTCATCCCTACTTCAAGGAAATCTATCAACTTAGAGTGTCAGCCCATTGTCTGATTAAACGAGATGGCAGTACTGTGCAGTTTGTTCCTTTCGATAAACGTGCCTGGCACGCCGGTTTTTCTGCTTATCAAGGCCGAGATAAGTGTAATGATTATTCCATTGGCGTAGAGTTAGAAGGAGCGGATCATATTCCCTATAGCGATGCACAGTATTTGGCACTGGCACGTTTAAGCAAAGAGCTAATGCATCATTACCCCAGTATTGGTCTTGGGCAAATAGTAGGACATAATGATATCGCTCCCCGGCGTAAAAGCGATCCGGGTGTCGCCTTTGATTGGCCTCGATTTAGGCAAATGCTGGCATAAATTAGCAATATATTGTGCATTTACATATTCATTCTGAACTCATAAGGAAAACCTGAATCATGACACTTATTAGCTTATTGTTGGTATTGTTCGTAGAACGAGTCACCACCAAGTCTCAATATTGGCAGGCGGATTTATATGTCGATAAGTATCTGGACAAGGCCGAAAATTTTAACAAGTCAGAAGGTTCGTCGGCCTCCTGGAGCATATTACTGCTGATCATTGTTCCCTCTCTAATACTTTACTTTGCCTTGCATTATTTTACCGGTGGTCTGCTGGAACTTATTCTTAGTACGGCGATTTTGATGGTGTGCGTGGGTTGTCCTGCAGTGAGAGTGACCTATAAGTGCTTTTTGCAAGCCGCCAATCGCGGCGATCTGCAAGCCTGTAGCCTTTACGCAGAGCAAATTGCTGAGCCCGAGCAAGGCATGGAATTTTTTGGACAAAACCTGGTGTGGCAAAACTACCGACACTATGCAGCGGTTATTTTATGGTTTACTGCCCTGGGTGCTGCCGGGGCGGTGTTATATGTGTTGGCTCGCAACGTACAACATCGCTATGCAAATAGCGGAAACAAAGCCGCTGAACAGGCAAACAGGATAATGAACATACTGGACTGGTTACCTGTGCGTATCACCGCTCTTGGTTTTTTATTGGTGGGACACTTTTCTCGTGCGTTTCCGGTGTGGCTGGGCTACTTCCCTGACACTGCGGTGTCGGCAAAAACCTTGTTAATTGACGTCTCCAAACAAGCAGAAGAAATTGAGCCAGATGAAAACGATTGCACCGAAGAACCTTGTACATTAGTGCGCCTCGCCAAGCGCAACATCATGTTTTTGATGGTTGTTATCGCCATATTGAGCCTTTCTGGTTGGATAAATTAACTGGTCATACCTTAGTGAAAGGTAAGCCGTACGCCTTTTATGCCGTGGCCTTCCTACTAATCAGTCGATGTTATTCTTCAGCCACTGGATAAAGGAGTATTTACCCGGCGCTGATAGTCAATTAAGCTGTCAGAATAAATGGTCTTACCAATTTACCAGCCAGATATTTTCTAATTGATTTTCGGGCTGATTTATAAGCAAAAGAGCAAAGAGTGATCACCCAGCGTATCCAAAGCCGAAAATTGTCAGATGATATTATGGAGCAGTTAGAATCCATGATCATTGACGGCACGCTTTTAGCTGGTCAAAAACTCCCTGCTGAGCGTGAGCTGGCTGAAAAATTTTCAGTCTCACGGCCATCAATTCGTGAAGCCATTCAAAAATTGGAAGCAAAAAACCTGGTTCATCGCAAACAAGGGGGAGGCACTTTTGTTAAGCAACAACTCAATGCCCTGGTCACCGATCCTCTTTTAGCGCTACTTGCCGCGCGTCCTGAAACCCAATTTGATCTGCTCGAATTTCGTCACGCTCTGGAAGGTATGGCGGCCTATTATGCGGCCCTACGTGGCCAGCCTGATGACTATACTGCGCTAGAACTAGCACTGAGTAATTTACCCTCTGATCCCGAGTTGGCAGATAAGAGTATTGAAGCCGAAGCTTTGGTGAAATTTTACCTAACCATGGCGCTGGCCGCCCATAATGTGGTGTTATTGCACGTGATGCGTAGCCTACGTAGCTTATTAAAAGACAATATTCAACGCAATTTAGAAGTTCTGGCTACCCAGCCCTCTGCTCAGCCTTTCATCATTACACAGCGGAAAAATATCGTGCAGGCGATTTTACAGCGGGACCCAGAGCAGGCGCGCCATGCCAGTAATGAACATCTGGCCTACATTGAAGAAACCCTATTAAACATTAATAGGCAGGACTTGCGCATGCAACGGGCATTACGCAGAATTGAAGTAAAATGATAACGTACTGGAAAGAAAGGAAAAATAGTCAAATTGCACTATCTTTGCTGACTGGCAGTAAACTTGATAAACAACCTTTACTAATAGGAAAGCACCATGGCTGATATGATGCATCCGGATGTGGATCCACAAGAAACGCAAGAATGGTTAGACTCTCTGGAAACAGTTTTACAAGAAGAGGGCGTAGAACGTGCTCATTTTCTCTTAGAGACCCTAATTGACAAAGCTCGTCGCAATGGCGCTCATTTACCTTATGACGCAACCACTGCGTATATCAATACCATTCCGGTAGCTCAAGAGCCTACCATGCCTGGCGATCAAACGATTGAAGCGCGCATTCGTGCTGCTATCCGTTGGAATGCCTTAATGATCGTATTACGAGCGTCTAAAAAAGATTTAGATCTGGGTGGTCATATTGGTAGTTTTGCCTCCTCAGCCATGTTGTACGATGTAGGTTTTAACCACTTTTTTAAAGCGCCGTCAGATAAGAATAGCGGTGACTTTATTTTCTATCAAGGTCACATCTCTCCTGGGATCTATGCCCGTTCTTTTGTTGAAGGCAATTTATCCGAAGAGTTATTAGATAACTTCCGCCAGGAATGTGATGGCCAAGGTTTGTCTTCTTATCCTCATCCTCATTTAATGAAAGATTACTGGCAGTTCCCGACTGTTTCTATGGGCTTAGGCCCTGTGCAAGCTATCTATACTGCACGTTTCTTAAAATATCTGACCAACCGTGGCATTAAAGATTGCTCTGAGCAGCAGATCTATTGCTACATGGGTGACGGTGAGTGTGATGAGCCAGAATCCTTGGGTGCTATTGGTTTGGCTTCTCGGGAAGGCCTGGATAACTTAACGTTTGTCATTAACTGTAACCTGCAACGTCTTGATGGACCGGTACGTGGTAATGGCAAAATCATTCAGGAACTTGAAGGCACATTCCGCGGTGCAGGTTGGGAAGTGGTTAAGGTTATTTGGGGCAGTTACTGGGATGCCCTTATCGCTCGCGACACTTCCGGCAAACTTTTACAACTTATGAGCGAAACAGTGGACGGTGAATACCAAAACTGTAAAGCCAAAGGCGGCAAGTATACCCGGGAAAACTTCTTCAATAAATATCCTGAAACAGCAGCATTAGTAGCGAATATGTCTGACGAAGACATTTACCGTCTAAACCGTGGTGGTCACGACCCGGTTAAAGTATTTGCCGCTTATCAAAAAGCCATGGACACGAAAGATCGTCCAACGGTTATTCTGGCTAAAACCGTGAAAGGTTTTGGTTTGGGTGCATCCGGTGAAGCACTCAATATCGCACACAATGTGAAAAAAATGGACGTAGACTCCATTAAGCAATTCCGCGATCGTTTTAATATTCCTGTTGCTGACGAAGCCATTGCTGATTTACCGTATTTCAAGTTTGCTGAAGATAGCGAAGAATATAAGTACATGAAATCACGCCGAGAAGCCTTAGGAGGCTCATTACCTCAGCGTCGCCCACAAGCGGAAGAACAACTTGAAATCCCTGAATTAAAAATTTTTGATGCCATCTTAAAAGGCTCAGGTGATCGGGAAGTGTCATCAACAATGACCTTTGTGCGTGTGCTGAATGCCTTATTAAAAGATAAGAAAATAGGTAAGCGTGTGGTGCCTATTATTCCTGATGAAGCCCGTACTTTTGGTATGGAAGGCTTGTTCCGTCAAGTGGGTATATACGCCAATGAAGGGCAAAAATACATTCCTCAGGATGCTGACCAGGTCGCCTATTATCGTGAAGATAAAAAGGGCCAGGTCTTGCAAGAAGGTATTAACGAGCTAGGCGCAATGGCGTCTTGGGTTGCCGCAGGTACGTCTTACTCAACGTGTAACGCCACCACTATCCCTTTCTATGTCTATTATTCTATGTTTGGTTTCCAACGTGTGGGAGATTTAGCATGGGCAGCCGGTGACAGCCAAGCCCGTGGATTCTTATTAGGCGCCACTGCGGGTCGTACAACCTTGAACGGTGAAGGACTGCAACATCAAGATGGCCATTCCCATGTGCAAGCTAACTTGATCCCTAACTGTGTTACTTATGACCCAACTTATGGCTACGAAGTCGCAGTAATTGTGCAGGACGGTTTACGTCGCATGTACGGTGAAAACGAAAATATTTTCTACTACCTAACCTTGATGAACGAAAACTACCAACATCCTGCTATGCCAGAAAATGATCAGGTAGTAGAGCAAATCATTAAAGGTATTTACCAGTTAGAGCGAGTCGAAGCGAAGGGTAAAGCTAAGGCTAAGTCCAACGTTCAGCTAATGGGTTCCGGTACGATCTTAAATGAAGTGCGCAAAGCGGCACAGATTTTAAGTGAAGACTACAAAGTCTCTTCTGATGTTTACTCTGTGACCTCTTTTAACGAATTGGCCCGTGAAGGCCAGGAAATAACCCGTTGGAACATGCTTAACCCTGAGGCAGATGCTAAAACTGCTTACATCGGTCAAGTGATCACTAAAGATGCAGGCCCTGCCATTGCAGCCACTGACTATGTTAAAGGCTATTCAGATCAAGTCCGGGCATTTATCGATACCGACTATCGTTGTTTAGGGACTGATGGTTTTGGTCGCAGTGATAGCCGCGCCAATTTGCGTACACACTTTGAAGTCAATGCATCTTATGTTGTGGTTGCCTCTTTGTATGAATTAGCTAAGCGTGGTGAGGTTGATAAGAAAATGGTAGCCGAAGCAATTAAGCGCTTTGACATCAACACAGATAAACTTAACCCACTTTACGCCTAATAGTGGCTAGATAAGGAATCGTATAAATGTCTGATATTCAGAAAATTCTAGTCCCTGATGTAGGCGGCGAAGAAGTTGAAATTATTGAAATCTGTGTCGCAGTAGGCGACACATTGGAGGCCGATGAAGGTATTGTCACTGTTGAGACTGATAAAGCATCAATGGACATACCTGCACCTTTTGCTGGTGAACTCGCCAGTTTGTCGGTATCTGTTGGTGACAAAATCAAAGAAGGTGATGTGATCGGCGAAATTATAGCTGCAGGTGCTGCGGCGGCTGAAGAAGTACCTACAGCATCGGTACCAGATACACCTACTCGCGTAGTTGAAGCTCCTGCAGAGCCTACTTCAACTGGTGCAAGTGAAGTGATTGACGTAGCTGTGCCCGACATCGGTGAAGACGGAGAGGTAGAGGTCATTGATGTACTGGTGTCTGTGGGTGATGTGATTGAGCAAGAAGACGGTTTAATCACCTTGGAAACCGACAAGGCCACTATGGATGTGCCTTCGACACATGCTGGCACAGTTAAAGAAGTATTTATTTCTACCGGGGATAAAGTCAAGCAAGGTACGCTGGTGATTAAGCTTAAAACAGCCGGTGCTAGTGCAGGTGAGACAAGCCCTGTTGAAACAAAAGCTGTAGTCGCTGAAGCGCCAGCCACGGCTGCTGAAAAAGCAGTTCCTGCTCCTGCGAAAGCCGCAGTTCCTGCTGCTGCGCCGACTGCAACACCTGATGGTAAAGCCCACGCTTCACCCTCAGTGCGCAGAGTGGCAAGAGAGTTTGGTGTTGACTTGAATCTGATAGCCGCTACCGGCCCTAAAAATCGTGTTTTAAAAGAAGACGTGCAAGCGTATGTGAAAGCCGCGTTGGCTGCGCCAAGTTCTGCCAGCGCAAGCACAGTAGTCGGTGACAATGTGCTGCAGATTGCCACGGTTAAGCCTGTTGATCATGCCAAGTTTGGTGAAATTGAAGTATTACCTTTAACCCGTATACAGAAAATTTCTGGCCCCTTCTTACACCGTAACTGGGTGACTATCCCGCATATTACCCAATTTGATGAAGCGGATATCACCGATGTTGAAATCTTCCGTAAAGAGCAAAATGCTTACCACGGTAAAATTAAATCAGGCTTAAAAATAACGCCTCTCGTATTCGTGATGAAAGCGGTGGCCAAAGCCCTGGAAAAATACCCAGCGTTTAATGCTTCATTATCCGCTGACGGTGAAAGTTTAATTCTTAAAAAGTTTATCAATATCGGTATTGCGGTAGAAACACCGGGCGGTTTAGTAGTGCCGGTAATTAAAGACGTAAACAAAAAAGGCATAGAGCAACTTTCACGAGAGTTAATTGAGACCTCAGTCAAAGCCCGTGAAGGCAAGTTAAAAGCAACGGATATGCAAGGTGGTACTTTTACCATTTCAAGTTTAGGCGGTATTGGCGGTACCGCGTTTACGCCTATTGTTAATGCGCCTGAAGTTGCTATATTAGGCGTCTCTAAATCAGAGATGAAACCAAAGTGGAACGGCAAAGAGTTTGAACCGCGCCTAATGGTGCCGTTAAGTCTGTCTTATGATCACCGAGTTATCGACGGTGCAGTAGGCGCACGCTTCTCAACTGAAGTTGCGGCAAACTTAACTGATTTACGTAGAATAATACTTTAGTAAGCAATAGGTGACAGTTTACTGTTGCCAATTTTAAAAGCCAAAAGGCAGAATTTATTCACGACATGTCTCCTGCACTGCCGGAAAAACATGTTGTTCAAAAAGAGAATTTGAGGATCATATGAGCGAAATCAAGACTCAACTAGTGGTATTAGGCGCAGGACCAGGAGGCTACGCAGCCGCTTTTCGTGCTGCTGATTTAGGTGTAGAGACTGTTATAGTTGATGCTCGTGAAACTTTGGGAGGCGTGTGTTTGAACGTAGGTTGCATACCTTCAAAAGCACTACTTCACGTGGCCAAGGTCATTGACGATGCTAAAGATATGGCCGGTCACGGTGTATCTTTTGGTGAGCCCACCATCGACTTAGACAAAGTCCGTGGCTGGAAAGACAGCGTAGTGACCCAGTTAACCAAAGGTTTATCTGGTATGGCTAAGATGCGTAAAGTAAAACACGTACAAGGTTATGGTAAGTTCACTAGTAGCAATACCCTTGAAGTTGAAGGCAAAGACGGAAAGACCATTATTACCTTTGATAATGCAGTTATTGCAGCTGGCTCTGAGCCAGTTAGCTTGCCGTTTATTCCACAAGATGATCCTCGTGTAATCGACTCCACTGGCGCACTTGAATTGGCTGACATTCCTGAAAAAATGTTAGTCCTGGGTGGTGGTATCATCGGCCTGGAAATGGGCACAGTTTACCGTGCACTGGGTTCAAAAATTGATGTGGTTGAGTTTCTTGACCAGTTAGTGCCCGCGGCTGATAAAGATGTAGTAAAAGCCTATCACAAATACGTTAAAGACAAATTTAACGTTATGTTAGAAACCAAAGTAACAGGCGTTGAAGCGAAAGAAGACGGATTGTATGTGTCTTTTGAAGGCAAACAAGCGCCCGCAGAGCCAGTTAAATACGATAAAGTATTGGTTGCCGTTGGCCGTCGTCCAAATGGCAGCATGGTAGATGCAGAAAAAGCCGGTGTAGCAGTAGACGAACGTGGATTTATCAATGTTGATAAACAGCTTCGCACCAACGTGTCTAACATTTTTGCTCTAGGTGACGTAATCGGTCAGCCTATGTTAGCTCATAAAGCTGCCCATGAAGGCCACGTAGTTGCAGAAGTGATTTCAGGTTTGAAACACTACTTCGACCCTAAATGTATACCTTCTGTTGCTTATACCGACCCAGAAATGGCATGGGTGGGTTTAACTGAAAAAGAAGCCAAAGAGCAAGGCATCAAATATGAAGCCGCTACTTTCCCTTGGGCTGCATCCGGTCGTGCTATCGCATCAGCACGGACCGAGGGCTTGACTAAGTTAATCTTCGAGAAAGACTCACACCGTATTATTGGTGGTGCCATTGTCGGTATTAACGCTGGTGAAATGTTAGGTGAAATTGGCCTGGCGATTGAAATGGGTGCAGATGCAGAAGATATCGCATTAACGATCCATGCTCACCCGACCCTGAATGAGTCTATCGGCCTAGCCGCTGAAATGTACGAAGGTAGTATTACTGATTTGCCAAATCCCAAGGCAAAGAAAAAGTAAGCTATCCTCAAAATTTCATCTCAAAGGCTGCGTTTGCAGCCTTTTTTATTGGAGTCGGAATAAGCCAAGTTGGTTTAAGAGCTGGCAGATTACGCTAATTTCACCCTTCTTTTGCACTTCAATTTTGCCCATCATACACTTCAAACTCGGGGCTTATGTACGCCTTACACAAACAACTATTATAAAGAGAGGGGCGCTTGCAGAATTCCTTGCCAAGTAGTCCCTCCACAAGGGAAAAGATGAAAACAGGC
>JAWUXW010000134.1:0-15379 GCA_034111125.1 Paraglaciecola sp. | reverse complement strand
GTTAAGTGGGTAATGCCGTTTCCAACGGTTTTAATCACCCGGTGACCAAATAGGGCCAGCCCCATCACAATCCCGACACCACCCAAGGGTAATATCCACCAGGTTAATGTGGCCTTTTTGGCAATTTCACCGCCACTGTTTACTATACTGACTACGGCAGCCAAAGGACCGATAGCATTGGCCACATCATTTGAGCCATGGGCAAAGGCCATGCAACAGGCGGTCACCACCATCAATACTGCGAAGACCTTTTCAACATTAGCGTAATGCATGTCCTTGTCGGCCTTGGGATCGAACTTGATGCGGTTGATAACAAAACGTCCGACGATGCCCACCAAAATGGCCAAAGCAATGGCAATGTAATAACCCTGATCGGCTGGTATATCGAAACCCACATGTTTCAGGCCTTTCTTGATGGTGACAAGTGCCATCACAAAGCCCGCCATTCCCATGTAAAAGGGTACATAACGTTTAGCATTTTCAAAGGGTTTGTCAGTATCGAAGATAAGCTTTTGGGCACTTTGAAATATCAAAAAGGCAATAAAACCAGAAATAGCCGGAGTGATGACCCAACTACCCACTATGCCCCCTACCTTGCCCCAGGAGACGGCATCCATGCTGACACCAACGGCGGCAAAACCAACGATAGCGCCAACTATTGAGTGGGTGGTCGAAACCGGCCAGCCCAAATAAGAGGCAATCATCAGCCATACTCCCGCCGCAAGTAAGGCGGATATCATGCCAAACACCAGCAGTTCTGGAGTATTAATAAAATACCCACTGTCTATGATGCCTTTGCGAATGGTCGAGGTCACTTCCCCTCCCGCTAAATAAGCGCCGGCAAACTCAAATATCATCGCAATAAAAATGGCTTGCTTGATAGTAAGGGCTTTTGAGCCAACCGAGGTACCCATGGCATTGGCGACATCATTTGCACCAATCCCCCAAGCCATTAAAAAACCGACCGCAGCGGCCACTACGATTAAGGTTAAACCGTAAGTTTGAATTATTTCCATTGGGACATCTCTTATTTGGCCAGCATTAATTCAAGTCGAGAACCGACTCGTTCAGAAATATCGGCCAACTCGCCGACCCATTCAATGATGTTATACAGGAACATCACATCTACTGGATTGAGATCCTTTTCTAGGGCTAATAGTTCTTTACGTAAATGAATTTGCAAGGTGTCGGTATCGTCCTCGATAAGGTCTAACTCAGAGATCATATCTTCCACCAGGCGCAACTCCCGACCTCTAAAGCCAGTTTCCAGTAATTCGTCCAGTTCATTAATGACTTTTTTGGCCTGCTTAGTGGCATCAAGACAACGCTTAAGGTATTGCATAAAACTTTCTTGCATAGGCTCAGGAATAAGTAATTCCCGGCCCAAAATCCGGCCAGAAATATCCTTCGCCATATTGGCAATTTTGTCTTGTTGGGTTAACAGGTCCAACACGTCCTGACGCTGAACTGGCATAAAAATACCACCGGGAAGATTCACCCGAAGCTGCCGTTTAAGCTCGTCAGCTTCTTTCTCTAAGTTGGATATTTCATGCTGACATTGAGCGGCGTTAGGCCAGTCAGCAGCATAAACGGCTTTAAAAAATGGTAACAATCCCTGGCTACATTTATTTACCACTTTGATATGTTGCTCTAGTGGTTTAAGGGGTGATTTGGCGAATACCCCTAAAAATGAATTTGAAGACATAGTGTTATTATCTCTTTGGTTTAGGTACAACAGCCCACATTAATTCTGTCGAGCATCATACCTGAAGAGTTATATGAGTAAAGCCACGAGACCTACATTTGTTAGTCTTTTGTTACTGACTGCTATTTATTATTGCTGTCAAACGCCGTCCAGCATTTAACACTCTGCCCCCTTAAGCAGGTTTATGCAGTTTACACTTCATTCACAAGTTGCTGGAAGCCTAATATTTGATTGTTAGTAGAAAATGACTCTCATTGAAAATAATATTTTGTTATGCTTTAAATAACTAAGTGATGCGTCTAAATCCCTTTAAATTTCCGCCAAAATGGTATTTTGAGGAGACTTGGGCATAACCTGGAAGTAAATAATTTATGAAGCCGATGATTTTTACTGTAGTGGGCCAAGACAAAGCTGGACTGGTTGATTCTCTTGCGCAAACGGTATTCGATATGGGGGGAAACTGGTTAGCCAGCAACTTCTCTCATATGGCGGGACATTTTGCCGGCTTCGTGCAAATTGATTTACCTCAGGAAAAACGTGCCGAACTGCTTGCCAAATTCTCTGAGCATCCAGATTTGCAGATTCATTTAGTCGAAGGCTTAGAAGCCGATAACAGCGATACGGTGACCGCCCAGGTTGAAATCATGGGCAATGACAAACCAGGTATCGTGCAAGAATTAACCTCCATATTAAACCAATTCAACATCAATATTCTTAAGTTTGAATCGAGCTGTGAAAGCGCACCCAATTGGGGCAGCAGCATGTTTAAAGCTAAGGCCTCTATATCAGTGGCGACCGACTTTGATATGGACCCATTACGTGAAGCACTTGAAGATATAGCCAACGACTTAATGGTAGATATCGACCTTCAATAAAATTCTAATAAATATGTCTTTCCGTGCGGCAAGGCTAGTTGATAAGCACTAAATTAGCGATAGGGTCTGTTGAGTGTTGGTGCTGATATTTGACTCAACACAGCCTCACCGACAAACCAGCGCCGGGAGCAAAACCCGTTTAGATTGAAAAATTCATATATCAAAGGAAACAGTCTCTCATGCCCATGGAAAGAAACCTGTATTACCCCCGGGAACTCAGCTGGTTGGCCTTCAATCAACGGGTACTGCAAGAAGCCGCTGACGAGCACAATCCCATCGTTGAGCGCATTCGATTTCTGGGGATTTACTCGAACAACATGGATGAGTTTTACCGAGTGCGGGTAGCCGAGGTAAAACGCAAGATCTATATTCACATCAATGAGGGCGAAACTGATCTGGCTGATCAAACCAAATTATTAATGGAAAAGATCCAGGACAAAGTGCAGGGCATGACCGATGATTTTGACCAGGTGCATATGGACATTGTCAAGCAGCTGTCCCGTTATAATATCTTCCTTATCGGCGAAAATGATTTAAACGAATACCAAATTTTATGGTTGACCAACTATTTTAAAAATAAAGTCTTACGCCATATCGCGCCCATCCTGTTACATAACAAAGTCGATTTAGTTTCCCGGCTAAATGATTCAGCCACCTACTTGTATGTGGCGATCAATAAAGAAGAAAAAAATACTCAGTACGCCACCATTCAAGTACCCACCAACGGCATGTCTCGCTTTGTATTGATCCCCCCGGAGAAAAGCCGTAAGAAAAAACACATTATTCTGCTGGATGACATTATTCGCTTAAATTTGGCAAGTATCTTCAGGGGCTTTGTCGATTTTGATTCTCTTGAAGCGTTCTCCTTCAAAATGACCCGGGATTCAGAATACTCAATAAACGATGAAATAGACGAAAGCTACGTGGATAAAATGTCCGAGAGCATGAAACAGCGCCTGATCGCCGAACCCGTGCGAGTGGTCTATGACAGTCACATGCCAAATGACATGCTGAAAAATTTGAAAAAAAGGCTGAAGATATCCTCCTACGACAGTCTTATTGCCGGAGGCCTATATCGAAACTTCAAAGACTTTATTGGTTTTCCAAATGTGGGCCGTGACTATTTGGAAAACCACAGACTCCCGGCGATCAATAGCCGTGTTTTTGCAGACTATGACACAGTTTTTGACGCCATTAGTCACAAAGATATTTTACTGTATTATCCTTATCATCGTTTCTTGCATTTTACCGAGTTTTTGCGCCAGGCGGCATTCGATCCCAGTGTCAAACAGATCAAATTGAATATTTACCGGGTAGCGAAAAAATCACGGATTATTGCCTCATTAATAGACGCAGTAGACAATGGCAAGAAGGTCACCGTAGTTGTTGAACTGCGGGCCCGCTTTGACGAAGAAGCCAATATCGAATGGTCAAAAACCATGACCGATGCCGGGGTGAAAGTCGTATTTGGTATGCAGGCGCTAAAGGTCCACAGTAAACTTTGTGTTGTCACCCGGGAAGAAAACAAACAACTGGTTAACTACGCCCATTTTGGCACAGGTAATTTCAACGAAAAAACCGCAAAAATATATACGGATTTTAGTTTATTTACCCGCAACCAGGCCCTCGCTGAAGAGGCCGAGGATGTATTTAACTTTATTCAACAACCCTACCGCCGTTTTAAGTTTCAACATTTACAGATTTCCCCAGTCAATGCTCGCACCAAGATCCAGTCTCTGCTTAGGCAGGAAATTCAAAATGCCAACGAAGGGCTAAAAGCCTCGATCACCCTAAAGTTAAACAATCTGGATGATAAGCTACTAGTGGATGACTTGTATAAAGCCAGTCAGGCGGGCGTTAAGGTAAGAGCTATTGTCCGTGGCATGTGCTCTTTAGTGCCTGGGGTAAAAGGCCTCAGCGAGAATATCTCAATTATTAGCATCGTAGATCGCTTTTTGGAGCATCCTAGGGTAATGGTGTTTGAAAACGGTGGAGATAAGCGGGTGTTTATTTCTTCCGCTGACTGGATGACCCGCAATATGGATAACCGCATAGAGGTGGGCTGCCCGATCTATGACGAGGATCTAAAAGCCAGGATAATTGACATACTAGAAATCCAGTTTAAGGATACCTTGAAAGCACGGATCATTGATCAGGAACAAAATAATAAATATGTACGTCGCGGGAATCGGAAAAATCTGCGCTCACAAATCGACATTTACGACTACTTAAAAGCTCTGGAGACTTAAGCTATGCCCCACGCCAGCACTGCGTTTGAAGATGTTGAAACCCGTGATGCCATCAAAGTCGCCGCGCTGGACATTGGTTCAAATAGTTTTCATTTAGTGGTAGCACGTATCATGGCAGGCTCAGTGCAGATTCTGCATAGGGTGAAGCAAAAGGTGCGTCTGGCCGACGGTTTAGACAAAGACTATGTACTAAGCAATGAAGCTCAGCAAAGGGGCCTGGAGGCCTTAGAGACCATCGTTGAAAGTCTGCAGGGAATTGAGCCTGAAAACGTGCGCATTGTCGCGACCTATACCTTGCGAAAAGCCCGCAACGCCAAAGACTTTATTAAAGCCGTCAAGCTTATCCTACCCTACCCAGTTGAAGTCATATCTGGTGCAGAAGAAGCCCGTTTGATCTACCAGGGTGTTGCCCATACCAACTACGACGATGGTCAAAGGTTAGTGGTTGATATTGGCGGCGGTTCCACCGAATTTATTATTGGCGAAGGTTTTGATACTAAATTACTGCGCAGTCTGCAAATGGGCTGTGTGAGCTATACCCATCGCTTCTTTAAAAATGGCGAATTGACCCAAAAAGCCTTTAACAAAGCGATTACCTGCGCCCAGCAGGAATTAGAATTGATTGACAAGAGATTCATTCAAATCGGCTGGAATAGCTGCCTTGGCTGCTCTGGCACGATACGCACAGTAATTGAGCTAGCACAGCAACTTGATAGTACTAATCGGGAAAACCATGTTTCCATGAGCGACTTACAAACCCTGATTAAACTGTGTTGCGCCGCTGGTAACAGTAAAAGTTTGCAGCTTGAAGGTTTGACTGAAGACAGACAACCGGTTATTGCCGCCGGGTTAGCGATCCTGACGGCCATTTTCAATAGTTTGCAAATTGACGAAATGACATTTTCCCCAGCGGCCCTCAGAGAGGGGGTATTGTATGAAATGGAAGATCAGCTTACCCATCCGGATATTCGCCAGCGCAGCGCCGAAAGTCTGGCCATCCGCTACGACGTAGATATTGAACAAGCCAAGCGGGTATTGGCCACCTCCATGAGTATCTACCAGAGCTGTAAAAAAGCCTGGAAAATTAGCCATAATGAGTTAAAAGACATGCTCGGCTGGGCAGCCCTGTTGCACGAAGTAGGCATGCAGATCAATACTAGAGGCATTCAGCGCCATTCAGGCTACATACTGCAAAATCTCGATTTACCGGGCTTCAATCAGGAGCAGCAAAATTTACTCGCCACCTTGGTGCGTTGCCACCGTAAAAAAATTAGAAGTAATGAAATACCCGAGTTTGTTCTACACCAGCCGGAGCAAGTCAACAGACTCATCGCTATATTGCGCTTAGCGGTGCTGTTAAGTATCAAACGTCAAGACGACATCCTGCCGAAAATGAAGATCGGCGCAGATGCAAACAACTTAAATATAACCTTCCCCAACGATTGGTTAGACAACAAACCCATTTTCAGCGCCGATTTAGAGCGGGAAGCCGTCTATATTCAGGCCCTGGACTTGGAGTTGGATTACCACTAATTTAGTCTTTGGCAACACAAAACCATTCTTGAAAAACAGGTGTTACTATGCAATTTGTAAATGATTATTCCATGGCCTTTTGGGGCATATTAACCATTATTTTAACCCTAATCGTTCAACAGCTGATCGCTAGTAAATCCAAGGCGAGTCAATCAGTTGCCATACCTGGAAAAATTGATGAGTCCTGAGTCATGCCTCATTTGTATTTAGGTCTCATCGCACTTTTCTAAATTCTATTGAAAACTTTCCGGCCATACTGGTGGGTGCTAACGTATTTTGGACGCACGGACTGTTAATTTGGATATTTGCTGTCGCACGGATAATTCACATGGTGCTGTACTATAAAATTGCCACCGAAATTAACCCCAGCCCAAGAAGTTACTTTTTTCTTATCGGACTTCTGAGTAACATTGTCTTATTGGTGTTCTGTGCGGTGGCCTTGGTGTAATACCAATGCCTCTAGATATCTGCTCACTCAGCGATGGATAAAATCGGCTTAATCGCGCCGTTTTTTTTGCCCGTCTAAGGGCTAAAGTGTAAGTGACCTTGGATCACCCTTCGGGAAGGGCTGGTAAGCTCCCTAGCTGCATTGCAAGCAGCTAGGGAGCGATCATTTTGAGACGTATTTTTAAGTTGGCCCACAGACGGTAAAACCGACATTCCGCAGCATTTTAGGAATATATTCGCTGATAATTTATACCTAAAATTTTAATTATGATGGATTGCCGGTCCTTTATATTTAACAGCAACGTTTTCTGCTCATTGATCGTCATGAGCCGCTACCCATATGGTCGATAGAGGCGCAGATATTCGTCATGTCCAAGAGTTTCTGGGACATGCAGATCTATCTACCACTCAAATCTATGTGCATGTGAGTATGGCGAAATTGAGGGGGTGTATAGTCAAACCCATCCCGCAGCGTTATCTAATCGATAATATAATCAATCTTGACTTACCTTAAGAGGAAGTACGATAATGTACACATAGCGTGTACTTCATTGTACCGTTAAGGATGCAGCAGACATGCGAAAGCATGACATTCCATTACCTATATGGTCGAGGCGGTGCCGGTAAAGATGTTCTGAATACCAAGGTAATTCTTGGCGAAGGCTCCCACAAGGGGGCCTTTGTTGCATCTAGGCCTTTATTTTTTGGGTTTAGGTAATGGTTTGTTTTTTAACAATGCCCACGCAATCTTCAAAAATCCAACCGGTTTCTTTTTACCAACATTAGAGTTCAGAGGGTATGCGCTTTCTATATGGAGCCTCAGTTTTTTCTTACTCCTAAATACCGAGAAAGCAACCTGATATGTAATTTCTGTACCTTGTTCGTCTTTGAGTGAAATACAGCAATAACTATCGTAGCCACCATGGAAGACGAATAGTTCAGGTAACATCCTAACTATTTTAGGCAAATTCAAAGAGAGCTGATAGCGCCTTAAATTAAATGGCCTTGGATCTTTAGGCCAAGGATAGATGTTAGCTCGATTAAAATGGGTGTCTAGTTAATTCAACCCAGTTATTTGTATTACAGTTTATACATTCCAGACGGAACCTAAAGACCTCTTACTCAATAAATAAATCCAGACTATCAGTGCTAAATCTTAAACTTATGTACCAGCTCAGCCATCGTCTTACTTATTCTAACAATATCTTCATTCGTATCCGCACTTTGTCGAGCAACATCTAGTGTTTTACCGTTTGCTTCAGTAATCGACTCAATATTATGCTCAATTGAGGCTAAGGTATGGTTTTGTTGTTCAGCCGCGGAGGCAATCGCAGTAGCACTCAATAAATTTTGCTCGATTTCATCTTTAATATGACTAAAAGTACTCCCAGCTTTTTCTACTGTCTCAACATTTATTATGACTTTTTCTTGGCCTTCTAGCATCAATGATAAAGTCGCACTGGATTGTTCTTGCAGTTGATTAATGAGAGCTGTTATTTGCGCCGTTGATTCTTGCGTGCGTTGCGCTAACGTTCTCACTTCATCAGCAACAACAGCAAAACCTCGCCCTTGTTCACCGGCTCTAGCAGCTTCAATCGCCGCATTTAAAGCCAATAAATTAGTTTGCTCTGCAATGCCTTTGATGACTTGAATAACGGTACTTATTGATTGTGAATGCTCCTCTAATGATTCTGTTTTACGGGTTGAATCCTCAATGCTTGAAGCTAATGCCTGAATTTGTCTAGTAGCATCATCGACTTCATCCATGCCCCTTGAAGACATCTCACTGGTTGACTGAGCAATACTCGCTGTATCAGTCGCCTGTTGAGCAACATCTGTTGAAGTGGCACTCATTTCTTTTACGGCTTCAAAAATGTGTGTGACTTGTTCACTTAATGTTGAAACGAGTGTATTTAACTGAGCAATATTGACTTGACCATCTTTCGAGGTTTTATCTAGCGTGGTTGAAACAGAAGCAATATCTTTAATAATATTATGTACATTATCAATAAAGCAATTAATACCGTGAGTGAGTAATCCTAATTCATCTTTACTTTCAAACTCAATACGTTTGGTTAAGTCCCCTCGTCCTTCCGCAATATCGTTGACACGCTGTGTAATGCTTTGTAAAGGGTCGAGCACCATTTTACTGATCAGTGAGCGTAGCAGTAGCGATAATATTACGCCGAGTAATATTATTTGAAATAAGTTCTTTGTTAGTGCTGCCGAAAAAGCGTCATCTAGGGTTTGATTAGAAAAGACAAGTTCCACTTTACCCGCATCAAAATCTTTACCTTGATCCTT
Source organism: Paraglaciecola sp. (assembly GCA_034111125.1). GTDB lineage: Bacteria > Pseudomonadota > Gammaproteobacteria > Enterobacterales > Alteromonadaceae > Paraglaciecola. The sequence goes on along the minus strand of JAWUXW010000134.1, from coordinate 6,266 downwards.
GAATGTTATTTTTTGATCTTTTTTGAAAAGAAACTCACCACGATATTTACCTTTAACAATTTTGGACGTTGCACTATCCCAGTAAGACTCTAGCAATAACTTATTTTCATTATCAAACGCAGTAATAGCAACAAGGTCATTAGTCCCTAATTCAGCTTGAGAAATTTTAGTTGCATTTAATACGTTAAAATTCCACATAGCATCAGACAAGGTTATGGCGAGTCTTTTTGCGGTATTCTTAGAAGCAAGATTAACTTTTTCTTTAAGTGATGATTGAGATAAAGATAAATCTACTGCGCCATAGATGATCAAGGTACAGAAAAGTCCCGCTAATAAGCTCAGTATTAGTTTCTTTCTTAAATTCAATTAGTTACGCCTATAAAAGTAAGCAATCAATTACCTAAAACAACGTGCTTATCATGGGTTAATTATTTATAGTATTTATACGACAATATATATATGATAAACGTTATTAGCAATCTTTTTAATGATGAGTGTTTTGTATGTTTAAGTTTCTCTGTTGTTTATCCATATTATTTACTTCATTATTTTATTCTAATAACGTAAGTTCAGAAAAAATCAGTTTGGGGGTTTTACTCAGTAGTGGCGGTATTCAGCGGACGACTTATATCACCTTGATTGAAGAATTTGAATCAAAGAATCCTAATATTAACGTCGAACTTATCTTTAAACCCGATGCTGAATATAAAAAAGAATTACCTCATTGGTTTGCAGAAAAAAAGGGGCCTGATATTTTAAGTTGGCAGGGTGGCGAACGTATATATCAATACATTCGCCAAGGAGAAGTACAAAGCTTACAAAGTTTGTGGCAAGAAAATAACTTATATAAACAATTCAGTCCTGCTTCCATTGGCGCGGTTTCATTAAACGCTACTGCTTACGCAATCCCTGTTTCTTATTATCAATGGGGATTTTATTATCGCCAGTCTATCTTTGAAAAATTAAATCTCGCAGTACCTACCACATGGGATGAATTTATAACGGTTTGTTCGGCTTTAAAGCAAGCGGGGACCACCCCGTTAACCATTGGTACTAAGTTTAAATGGCCAACAGCGGCATGGTTTGACTATTTAAATTTACGCATCAATGGCATGAAATTTCATCAAGCGTTATTAAAAGGGAATGAATCTTTTAACGATAAAAAAGTTACGGCAGTATTTAAGAAATGGAAACAGTTACTAGACAGTCAGTATTTTTTAGAACAGCATAATGGGAGAAATTGGCAAGAAGCAATGCCATTTTTATACCATAAATATGCAGGAATGACCCTCATGGGAAATTTCTTTGTGGGTGTTTTGCCGCCAGCATTAAGAGATGATTTTAAATTTTTTCGCTTTCCTATTATCGACAATCAGGTCCCTGTTTATGAAGAAGCGCCGCTAGATTTATTTATGGTTCCCAGCTACACCACTTTAAATGACTCTTCAAAGAAATTATTACTTTTTTTAGCCAGTAAACCTTTTCAAGAAAAACTCAACGAAACATTAGGCATGATCCCACCTAACATGCAAAGTCGTAGCAGTAATGATTACTTCATTAATGCTGGCACAAAAACGTTAAACATAGCCGAAGGTGTATCACAGTTTTTTGACCGCGATACTAATGCTGCAATGAGCGGGGTATCGATGGAAATCTTTACTCAATTTATGTTAGATAAAAATATTGCCGAAGCGCAACGTAAACTAGAAAATGCGCGTAAAGAGCATTTGTGAGCTTGATGTTAAATAGATAAAGCCCTCTAAATATTCATTTGTTGTAAAACAGAATTAACAGGACAGCCATAATAATGAATCCTGCGCAGCAAATAAAACCCGCAAAGCCCTATGTAATCAGCTATTCAAACGATCCATAAACATCCCAAGCCGATGCAAGCCCTCTTCGAGTTCAGACTCGGCAGAGGCAAAAGACAAACGTACAAACTGCTCGCCTTGGTACTCACCAAAATCGTTTCCAGGGGTGAGCGCAACATGGGCTTCTTGTAATACCCGCTCACAGAAGGTCATCGCTGAAAGTCCAGTGGCACTGACGTCGATATAAACATAAAAGGCACCGTCAGGATGAACGGGCACATGCAAGCCAAATTTTTGTAATCCAGCCAGTACTAATTTTTTTCGGCTAATAAGCGTTGCCCGTCGTGACTCACACACGGCAATAGAGCTGGGGGTGAAACATTGCAATGCGGCTTTTTGCGCCAAAGTTGACGGGCATATATAATAATTCTGCGCCAATCTTTCTATGACGTCGACTGCACGTTCGGGCACCACACACCAACCTAATCGCCAACCCGTCATGCCAAAATATTTCGAAAAACTGTTAATCACTAAGGCCTCATCATCGAATGATAAGGCACTCACTGGCGGTGAATCGGCTTGGCCATGGTGCAAATTAAGATAAATCTCGTCGACGATCCGCCATGCTCCTTTGTCGCGAGCAAATTCGCACATTGCAGCTATTTCATCTGGGGCTACGGATGTGCCGGTGGGGTTAGAGGGGGTGGCTAGCATTAAACCTCGAGTGCCGGCTTGCCAGTGTTGTTCAAGCAGCGCCATATTCAATTGAAAGCGGGAATTTGCTTGGGTCGGCACCAATTGTACTTTGCCACCAAATCCTTTTATAAATTGTCTATTACAGGGGTACGAGGGATCCGCCATGATCACCTTGTCGCCTTCATCCACGAAGGCGGCCGCCAGCAGCAACAAGGCTGCCGACGCCCCTGCGGTAACCACAATCTGTTGTGGATCAAGTTCTATTTGATGGGCTGTTTGATAAAAACCGGCAATGGCAGCACGTAATTCTGGTAGCCCTAGTGCCGAGGTGTAGGGGAGAGGCGTATTGACCGCAAAGTCTTGCATCGCAAGTAGTACCTCAGGTGGCGCACCAAAATCCGGCTCACCTATGTTCAATTTAACAACATGCTTGCCTTGTGCTTGTAAACGGGCTGCTTTTTCACTAAAAGCCATGGCAAAAAAGGGGGGAATGGCTTGTGCCCGTTGTGAATATTTCAAATCATATAACTCAACTTTCTGGAAAAACAGTGAAAAACAAAGCCGACTACTTTGCCATTTCTAGCAACGTAAAACATCATTTAAATACAGTATTACACCAATCACCACAAGTAATTGCGCACTCGGAAAGCAGCTTACTGTGCGTTGCATGAATTTGAAAGAGCACCACTGTTCCTGCATTCACGCGCATTGATTAAGCTGCTTTAAGTTTCGCTGAGTGGGTAATTACTTATGGCGATTGGTATTACTAGACATGTTTAAACCGGCTGAGAAGCATTAATTTCTCGAGCCAAGACGCCATGTGGCCTGGCACCATATGTAAGCGAAACCCATACGGTTTGCAAAAAGGCAAGTAGCCTGTGTGTTCAGCAATTGGTCTTAAAAAAACACAACTATGGCGTATAATCAGTCATATACAAATGCTGCTCGATACTCGGGATAACGTCCTCTACACATATAACAACGTCGTATTGCCTTCTTGGGTGAGTAGTTCAATTAACGCGAGTACTTTAAGACGGTTAATATCATCTAATACCGTTACATGGCTCGTTTAATATCAATAACGTAGGGTGCTTGGCCATGGCGCGAGCAATCAAGGCCAAACGTTGGTCTCCAAATGATATTTCTTGAAAGGCGTATCTTGATAATCAACAAGCCCGAGCAATGTTAACCATTTTTTTGCCAAAGTATGCTGACTACTCGTAGGCTGCTGATACAACCCAATGCTATCGTAAAAGCCCGAAAACACTACCTGCAACAAAGCACAATTGACTCGATATTTGAGATGCAGACCATTTGACACATAACCAATATATTGTTTGATTTGCCAAATGCTCTCGCCGCTGCCACGCTTAAATCCAAAAACGTTCATATCATTCACATAACATTGTGAGTGATCACCCGTAATCAAATTTAACAGGCAAGTTTTGCCCGAGCCATTGGGACCGGTAATTTGCCAGTGTTGATTGGGTTTTATGCTCCAGCTTAAATCTCTGAATACAATATCATCGCCATAGTTAACCTTGGCGCTGCTCAGTTTTACCAAAGGAGCATTAGGATCAAGTGGAGGGGAGCAAAGCTTTCAGTATCCCGTTTTGGCAGCTCTAACTCAGATTGTTGCATATGCTGCAATTGGCCAAGATGGGCCAGTTGAACCTCTAAATCATAATCTATGCACGTTTTCCATTGCACTGAACCGTGACCCATCAACACTAATTGTCGACAAAATACCGGAACTTCACTTAAACGATTCAATACCAGTATCAAGGTCGTTTGTGAAGATAGCTCTTGAAGAAGCTTGTTGAAATCACTACAGGCCTGAGTATCTAAACCATCCCAGGGCTCATCCAAAATTAATACCTTAGCTTGAGAGATAATCGCCCATGGCCAACAGTAACTTACGGGTTTCACCGGTAGACAAGGCCCTAAATGGTCGTTCGAGCAGCGCCGTGATAGCAAAAACGACGCAAACACGAGCGAGTAAACTGTGATCGAGATCTGTAGCCGATATCCCCTCAAGCAAAACCTCCCGCTCCTTAGTCGGCACCCGAATAATATCGAGTATATCCGCACAATCTTGACGCTTTTCCGCTTAAATCAAGGCCTGTAGTTGCTCAACAGATACCCATATCTTACTTTCAGTAACTGAAACTTCTCCTCGCACAAGCTCCCCCTGCCCGGCTATCAACGCTGCCAAAGCAGATTTTCCGCTGCCATTAGGGCCAACAATCCGGTGTGCTGTAAACGAAAAATGCTTAGAGAGTCGATGTTAAGGTGAAAATGCTCGGCAAAGACCGCCTGACAGTTTTCAATGATGATTGGCATAATGTTACTACTGCAAAAAACCTTAAGCGTATGCTAGCAGAAATTATCTCTGGCACAAATTTACGAGGCCTCTTCACTCGAATTTACAAAGGGGTTCATTACCATGACATCTGTGATTACGAATTTAAAAAACGTGTTGCTTGGCATGCTCTAATCGTGGATATCCTGTCATCACTTCTCTTCTTAAAAGTTATTTTAATCATAAACCTATGTTTAAACGCCGCTAAAAATCAGTCCACTGTATTGCTATGACAAAAACCCGTTGTTTGTTATATTGTACTTTAACGATATAGAGTGAATAGTAAGTATGGCAAACGCAAAAAATGTACTCGGTAAACCATTAGCACTATGTTGTGGTAACACAGGTTTTACCCGCGAAGGCTTTTGCTATGTGCCACAAGGTGACATGGGCAATCATAGCGTTTGTGCCATTATGAGCGATGAATTTCTAAGTTTTTCCAAATCAAAAGGTAATGACCTGAGTACGGCGATGCCGCAGTATCAATTTCCAGGTTTAGTCGCCGGTGATAAATGGTGTTTGTGTGCTAATCGTTGGCAAGAGGCTTTAATCGAAGGTTGCGCCCCTAAAGTGCTGCTGTCAGCGACCAATGAGCGCTGCTTAAGCATCATTAAATTGACCGATTTGCAAGACCACGCCGTCCTGCAAAAAAGTCAAAAAAATTAACAACGTATTCATAAAAAAAACAAAAAAACTCCCAAATTCAAGTTGGGAGTGCATCGCCGCTTCTTGCTTATTGGTGACACGGCATTGGTTAGCGCTATGCATCAAGATGATAAGCCCAATTCAGGATCAGCCTATGTATTCACTCGGACTGATAACCTATGGAGTCATCAAGCTAAGCTAACTGCCGACGATGGTGAGCCTGGTGATTTATTTGGTTGGAGCATTGCATTTTCCAATGGCAATGCGTTAATCGGCGCTACCCGCAATGGCCACAAGGACCGCAAGGACAATGAATCAGGATCAGCCTATATATTCGAGATAGACCGCAACTAGAACTCAAAAGGTAAACTCTGTAATAGGACGCACAATCACGATGGATGCTGAACTTCGGCCTTTAGCTGATTTAAGTCTAATAAAAGCGCTCAGTGAATCGACACAAAAAAGCTGCCTTGCGCTGACCTGGATGGCTTGCTAATTGCCGAACCAATCATATCAATCCCAGCGGGACTCATCTTCAACACGCGCAAAACTAACCGCTTTACCATCCGCGACAAACTGACGGATACGCCAGGGTCGCCCCTCTTCATCTAGCTCCACCAGTCCAATACCTGGAGCATTTAGCAAGCGTCGCCCTGGATTTTCACCCTCTGGTTTACGGGGAATAATTCGCATTTTTCGTCGCCCGGTAAACCAATTCAAGGGAGAACGGGCTGAGTATAACCAGCGATTTA
>JAWUXW010000133.1:0-12525 GCA_034111125.1 Paraglaciecola sp. | reverse complement strand
TGCTGCCTCAACCCCTTCGCCAATTAGTCGGGAAACCGGTGTGTCATCAAAGAACTCGCTATACATATGCAATGTTCGCCCGTTAAACCCCAGCCCATTCAACAGCATGGCAGTAAAAATCTGACTATAGCTTACTTGTCTGCGCTCAGAAATGCCTAGCGCATTATCGATAATACCAGCCAAGCCAATTTCCTGACAAAACCCAGCAACCAAGCCAAGATGATCTAATCTTTTAGTCGTATAAACCGCTGATGACATGAAAATTCACTCGCAAAAGTGAGCAATAGATCAAGTTCGGGGATCGGTGTCAAGTTGTTTTTGAACAATCATGTTCAAGCGATTGAATTTCGCCCATATTGTTTAATAAATAGTCGGTTTTTATTTCTACATTATGTGCAGAATGACAGGTACATAGCAGTGCCTAACAAAGCAAGCATAGTCGCCATGCCAAAAGCGTATGGGCTGGACCTAGCTAACGCTCGGCTTATGATGGCTTGCCTGTGATTGCGTTAACAGCGGGTGTAACTCAAGAAGAGCGTCAGCGCTGCATGGCCTGTGGCATGACTGACTTTATTGCCAAGCCGGTAGATTCACAGATAATGATTGCACGTTTGGTGCTGTGGATTAAGCGCGCCAATTAAAACTGCTTTTTACTTAAAAGCTAGTTTATTCAGTCCAAAAGAGCTTAGTCCTTGCTAGGATTAATAAAATACTTGGCTCCGGTCTTCTTGGCGTTGTATTGATTAATTGTTTCTGGGTTCAAAGCTTGCATTAACGTAAGCTCCTCGGTAAAGGTAGTGGCAAAAGTTGTTTTGATTTCTGAAGCTACTCGCTTGTGCAACTCACCCACACGTTCTGGCTTGATTTTGCCTAAAAACTGCATAAGTAACCAACCACCGATACTCCAGGTCATGCCGTAGGCACGGTTTAAGATGGTCGGGGAGAAGTCTAAGCCGCCGTAGATATACACTTGTTTGTTGGTCGGCGAACCATAGGTATTGAATCCAACCGCGTCTTTGCTGCCTACTTGTTCCATTGCGCTCAATATATTGCTGACTAGTTCACCACCACCGATAGCATCGAAGGCCAAGGTTGCGCCAGTTTCTTCAATCGCCTTGAGAAGATCGGCTTTGAAATTTTCGCTTGACGAGTCACAAATGTACTTCGCACCAATGTCTTTGAGGATATCCACTTGTTGTTGATTTCTAACAATGTTTACCAGAGATACATTTTCTGCCAAACAAATTTTGTTTAACATCTGGCCCAGGCTGGACGCCGCTGCCGTGTGAACTAACGCAGTATGTCCTTCCATTCGCATGGTTTCAACCATGCCCAAAGCGGTTAGTGGGTTAACAAACGAAGATGCGGCATCTTTAGCACTGGTGTCCTCCTTATGGACAAGGCAAGCTTGCATGGCGACTACGCAGTACTCTGAATATGCTGCACCGGATAAGATACCCACGGTTTTTCCCATCAAGGCCTGGGCCTTTTCGCCGGCGGCTACTACTGTTCCAGCCCCTTCATTACCAATGGGCAAAACCTGATCTAAGCGCGATTTAATACGCGGCAACATGCTGCCATGTACTGGTGCACTGAGCACTTTTTTATTCTCATCTAAACTCGCTGCGGCTAAGGTCGCAGGGCCAAACATGGGCCACATATCTGAGGGATTGATAGGTGCGGCTTCAATTCGTACCAACACTTCATGAGGTTTGAGTGGCGGCACGTCTACCTCACGCAATGACATTTCTAATTGCCCTTCAGAAGTAATAAGGGTAAATAGTTGTTTTGATGTTTTCATTTCTTTGCTCATTATGTTCGATAAATTCTGAACGTTTAGTCTAGCAGGAAGTTTACGGGCTGTGTGACTACTTGAATTGGGTTTAATGTGACAGTCTCACACAGTTTTACTCTGGTAAACTAAACGTCAAGCCATTGAATATAGGGGCTTCGCATCGATTGTCCGTATTCGACTCAGGACAATTATAACCATCTGGAATAGATGACTATAAAAAAGAAAATATATATGTCATTCATCCCACTTTTTACAGTACTAGCTAAGACTTATGGATATATTTAATGACATATTGCATACATTAAGCTTAAGTGACTCACAGATAGGCAAACAGGGCTGCCTGATCTAGGGCTTAGATAAACCCAAAGACCTGCTTTTTACGTATTATCCTTATTCTTTACACTATGTAGTCAACAATGCTTAATTATTTTTCACGCATTTTTACCCTTACTGCGTTTATTTTCTTGCTCAGCGCATGTACCAGCCTGCCTGATGGCATTCAGCCAGTAAAAAACTTTGAGTTACCTCGTTACCTAGGGACCTGGTACGAAATTGCCCGTTTAGATCACCCTTTTGAAAGAGGCTTAGAGCAAATAAGCGCTCAATACAGCATGCTGGATGATGGTGGGATAGAGGTGCTTAATCGAGGTTTTAATATTGCGCAGCAAGAGTGGGAAGAAGCAGATGGCAAAGCTTATTTTGTCGGAGATTCAGATACAGCTCATCTCAAAGTATCCTTTTTCGGTCCCTTTTATGCCAGTTATGTGATCTTTTTGTTAGACATGCAAGGCTATGAATATGCGATGATAACCGGGCCTGATAGAGATTATCTATGGATACTGGCGAGGCAAACTAGTTTGCCAGAAGATACTTTGAACACCTTAGTACAGCATGCCAAAGATAACGGTTACGCCACCGATAGTTTGATTTATGTGGATCATACGCCCTAATGTGGCAAAATAGTCTGCATCAAAGCCCTTCGAACTTATTTGAAAGTAAAAAGGCTTTTGCTGGGTCATAGACTGTTCATTTTGTGTAACATCTATCAACAAGAAAAATAATAGGGTGAGTATGATCAATAACCAAGTAGAGCTTAGCAGTCATTTACAAGGGCAACTACAAGGACATCTAGAAATTGTCATGCAGGCTAAACAGTTTCTCCTCAGCATTTCTCAGCAGGCTTATCAGCTCGTGCTCAAACCTCACTTCTCCGGCAGTGCCGGTGCGCATATGCGGCATATTCTTGATCACTACCTTGCGGTAAAAGAAGGCCTGGTATCCGGCACCATCAATTACAACAAACGTAATCGCCATTCACAGATAGAAACCGAACCTCAAGTTGCATTGACCTTGTGCCAGGACATTGAGCACTGGCTGGTAGGCGTGTGTCAGCTAGATGCCGACCTGTCGCTACAGGTTATTTGCGAGTCTTCCATGCTTGATACCCAAAATACTGAAACGCAATCCACCCTGGCCCGAGAGTTGATCTTTGTTTCTAGCCATGCAGTACATCACTACTCGCTAATGGCCGTGATTAAGTCTTTGCAAGGACTTGAAACTGAAGAGCTTTTTGGTTTAGCACCGGCGACAGCCAGCCACTTACGTAAACAAGCCTGAATCCTGCAGCCTGATCACTAGGCTAACGCTCGCTCTTTTCTCTGATGTTATTGCAGTCAAATTCATGGATAATAGCGCCGTTTTTTAACGCTTAGGATCTAACTGCTATGAGTACCCTACCCAATTGCCCCGCGTGTAAGTCTGAATACACCTATGAAGATCGTGCAATGTACATTTGTCCGGAATGTGCACACGAATGGTCCATGGACGGTAGCGAGATAGACGACGAGCAAAAAGTGATCAAAGACTCAAACGGCAATACCCTGCAAGATGGCGATACGGTGACCGTGATCAAGGATCTAAAAGTCAAAGGCTCCTCATCCGTAGTAAAAGTAGGCACCAAAGTGAAGAACATCCGTCTGGTAGATGGTGATCACGACATTGATTGTAAAATCGACGGTATTGGCGCGATGAAACTAAAATCAGAGTTTGTAAAGAAGGTTTAAACGATATATTCAGTGCTTATGTCTATATTTGCTAAATATGGATATAAGTGCTAGCTTCTAAGAGAACAGATTAGGAGCTATTTGTGAATATTAGTTTTACAGATAAACAGGCAAAGTACATTTCTGCACAGGTCCAGCAAGGCGACTATCAAAATGCCAGTGAAGTTGTGCGCGATGCACTGAGACTGCATGAAATATACCGTCATCGGGTGATTGAAGACCTACGCGCGGAAATAAACATAGGGTGGGAAGGAATAACCAGTAAGCGGTCGGTTAAAGATATCATCAATACAAAAATCGAGCTTTTGGGTTAATAGTGCCTTTGGCAAAGTTGTCTTATGAACTGTCTGCAGAAGCAGATTGTGATGTTGAAAATATTTACGGTTTTACCGCCAATGAGTATGGGACTGAACAGGCAATTGAATATTTGAACCAACTTGATATGGCTATTGAAGGCCTTGGTGCCAATCCTGAGCTGGGAAAACAAAGAACAGAAATTCGTGAAGGCCTTAGAAGTTTTCCACAAGAGCGACATGTTATCTTTTATCGCGTTCTGTCAGAGCAAATTAGAATTGTTAGAATCCTTCACTGCCGCAGAGACTTAGCAAACTTAATTCCCGGATAGCGAGGGGCAACAAACCCTGCTTATTGTCGAAACCCGATGCTATTTCCAATCCCTGTGCGCTTCCCAACTCTCACCCATATAAAGCTTCAATAATTTCTCCGGTGCAGCCGGCAGATTAACACTAAGCAATAAACCGGGTGTGTCGTTGAAGCTTTTGTCTATGCCTACACAATGAAACACTGCGCCAAGTTTGTTGTAATGCTTGAGCAAAATAGGCACGTCTTTGCCGTCGGTCTCTATACTGCCTAGCAGGGCAGTGAGGTGCTCGCTCATCTTATGTTGGCTGGCGAATTCTTCAAGCTCAGGATGTAGCGGGAAATCAAACGTCGTGTAAGGGCTAACCAAGTTGGTCGGAGTTACCATGGCCTTGTCGATCAAGGCTACGCTGCGGGGATCATAGAGCTTGCTCAAAGAAACTGTTCCATACAAGGTGCGGTAGTGAGGAAACTTGCACACAAAGGCCCCAATGCCCCTCCACAACAAGTACAAACCCTGAAAGCTGCGTTGATATTCGGGTATTAAAAAAGAGCGTCCCAATTCAAGACACGGCTGCTGCTGGTTCACAAACTCAGGGCTAAAGTTAAACATACGGGATAAATATAGTTTATCGATGTTGCCATCGGCGAGTAGGCGGTCAGTCTGCCCCATGCGATAGGCTCCGATGATTTTGCCGCTTTCCCGCTTGAGCACAAATAAATGCGTATAGGTCGCGTCAAAGTGATCCGTGTCTAAGGGCTCGCCACTGCCTTCGTTGTGCTCTCTAAACACTAATTCTCTGAGACGGGCAATCTCCTTTACGGTCGCTGGGAGTTGTGATTGATAGCCAAAATAAACAGCCAAATTTTTGTGGTCAAGTAGGTGTTGCTCCGCGGGCAGTTGGGCTACTTCAGCCCAAATAAGCTTGCCGTCTTGCTCTGTGGCTAGAGGCTGTAATATTTGAGCTTTGTCAGCGGGCCATGTCATTCGCCAGCTGGGATCTTGAGCATAAACCTGGGTCCTAAGTACTGCAGTATGACTTTGTGGATCAAGGGTTTTCATGTAAACCCCGGCAGAAACTGGATTGCCCGCCACAATCTGAATCTGGGCATTTTTTTTGTTGGCCAACTCCCGAGGCAACATTAACATGCGCAAGCGGTAGTAAATCCGACCAAGGCGATAAAATAATGGGCTGTTGAGTCCGTTCACAAATACCGGCAAATATTGTGCTTCGCTGCGTTGTACGAAGTTGGCCACCAGACGGTTCCAGCTATGATCGGTGATACGCTTTTTATCTTTGTGATAATACGATACGCGCCCTGCCGGAAATATCAGTAGTGCGCCACCTTGTTTTACATGGCGTAAACTCGCTCGTAGGGAAGGCGCGTTTTTTGGATCATTTTCGGACAAGGGGTTGGTGAAGATAAAATAATCTTCCAACTCTGGAAAAATCTTTAAGCCCTGATTTGCCAGCACCTTTAAATCCGGGCGAACGTGTCCTAAAGCCCAACTTAGGATAACTCCCTCAATGCCGCCGAAAGGATGATTGCTGGCAATCACCACTGGCCCTTCTTTGGGTACCTTGCTGCGCAAGTCATCGATGCCGCTCAATTGCAAGTTCAGGCCCTTGATCAAGCTGTCAGCAAAATTCTGTTTATTCTGGCCGGCCAAATTATGCTGCACATAAAGATCATTCAGTTTGGTGATCCCAAACAACTTGTCGGCAAGTTTCAGTAAGGCATCACCTAGTTTGCTGCGTTTTTGTTCGGGAACGATATTGACGAGGCTAATATGGGTAGTCATGGTTAATATGCAGAGTCTTATAGTGTTTTTATCTGAAGCGTCATTTTGCTGGAAATAGACTGAAATCACATCTTTAAATTTCAATTCGGCTAAGGCCCGAGAGAATAAGTACAACTTTTACCCGCTATTTTGTCACACTAGCCCTAGCGAGGATTAATTCTTAGCAAAATTGAGGCATAATACCTTCCATCAAAATTGGATATTGCCCAGAGAGTTTATGCAACACATCACCATACAAACCCCAGACGACTGGCACTTGCATTTTCGCGATGGTGATATGCTGGGCGAGACGGTACCCGCAACGGCCCGATGTTTTGCCCGGGCGATTGTTATGCCCAACTTAGTGCCACCGGTGACGACTGCGGCCCTAGCTCAGGCCTACAGACAAAGAATATTGGCGGCGCGACCAGCCAACAGTCAATTTGAACCCTTGATGACTTTGTATCTAACCAATCAAACGAGCATTGAAGATATTCGTGAGGCGAAAAAAACGGGTGTGGTAGCGGCTAAACTTTATCCTGCCGGGGCAACCACTAACTCGGATGCGGCAGTCAACGGTATTGAGTCACTTTACCCCATATTTGCCGAGATGGCCGAGCAGCAGATGCTGCTGTTAGTGCACGGTGAAGTCACCGAATCTCATGTGGATATTTTTGATCGTGAAAAAGTTTTTATTGATCAATATCTGTGCAAAATTGTTGAGGCTTTCCCCAATTTAAAGGTGGTGATGGAGCATATTACCACCTCCGACGCGGTGGATTTTGTGCAGGCGGCGGGTGCTTACGTTGCAGCCACGATTACCCCTCAGCACCTACTGCTAAACCGTAATGACTTGTTAGTTGGTGGTATTCGACCCCATAACTACTGCCTGCCGGTACTCAAACGTAGTACCCACCAACAGGCATTGCGCCAGGCCGTGGCAAGTGGCTCAAGTCAGTTCTTTTTAGGTACGGACTCGGCGCCTCATGAGCAACATCTTAAAGAAACAGCCTGCGGCTGTGCCGGTTGTTACAGCGCCTGGAGTGCCCTGGAGCTTTATGCTCAGGTATTTGAAGAGTTGCAAGCCTTAGATAAATTGGAAGGTTTTGCTAGTCATCATGGTGCTGACTTTTATGGTCTGCCCCGTAACGCAGGTACTGTCACACTGGTAAAAGAAAGCTGGCAGGTGCCCGAGCAAACTATCTTGCCAAACGGTAATCCAATCGTGCCTTTTTATGCTGGACAAAGCCTAAATTGGCGTTTGGCGACCTAGTATATTAGAAGCTTAGCAATGCAAGTACTGCGATTTCTATGTGAGCATACAATAAAGACGAGGAACAATCATGACTCAAGTAGTTGATTATAAAAACCATCAGCAAGTTTCTACCATCACCTTGCAAAATGGCAAGGTGAACGCAATTTCTCACCAAGTGATTGATGAGTTGAACCAGGCATTAGATCAGGCAGAAAAAGACAAGGCGGTAGTTGTGATCACCGGCCAGCCGGGCATGTTATCTGCGGGCTATGATCTAAAGGTAATGAACGAAAGTATGGGTTTGGCCATGCAACTGGTGGAAAAAGGCTCACGCTTAACCCGCAGAATGTTGGCCTTTCCTTATCCGGTGATAATTGCCTGTAGCGGCCACGCGGTAGCCAAAGGCGCATTTTTGTTGTTGGCGGCCGACTATCGTATTGGGGTGCAAGGTAAGTTTAAGATTGGCCTCAATGAAGTTGCGATTGGCATGACCATGCACAACGCTGGTATAGAATTAGCCAGAGGTAGGCTAGCGCCGGTGTTTTTTAATCGCTCTGTGTTATTAGCCGAGATGGTTTCACCCGACGATGCCGTTACTGCCGGTTTTTTAGATAAGGTAGTGGATGAATCGGTATTTACCCAGACTGTATCTGGAATTGCACAGATGATGACCAAGCTCGATATGAAGGCCCATCACCAAACCAAATTAAAAGCCCGGGCAGAACTGTTGAACATTCTGGACCAAGCCATCGAACAAGATATTGGCTCAAGCCTTTAGCGTTTCGAAAGTACCAAGCACCAAACAATAAAACACACAACAAAATGCACAACGAAATGAGAACACTTTGAGTAATCCTAATATTGACACTGCCACTACAACTGCCAGCAAAGACTTTTCCTCTCTGGGGCTGGAGCCGGCTTTACTAGATAACCTACAAACCATGGGTTACAGCCAGATGACCGACATTCAGGCAGGCAGTTTGCCCGCCATTTTGGCCGGTAGAGATGTGGTTGGTAAGGCCAAAACCGGCAGCGGTAAAACGGCAGCTTTCGCCCTAGGTTTGCTACATAACTTGAAGGTAAAGCGATTTAGGGTGCAGGCTCTGGTGATGTGTCCGACCCGGGAATTGGCCGAACAGGTCGCTGAAGAAATTCGACGCCTGGGGCGAGGTATTCACAACATTAAAGTTTTAACTTTATGCGGTGGTACGCCCACGGGGCCGCAAATTGGCTCCCTTGAGCATGGTGCGCATATCATTGTGGGTACGCCGGGGCGGATCATGGATCACCTGTACAAGCGACGCCTGGATCTAAGTGAAGTGAATACGCTGGTACTCGATGAAGCGGATCGCATGCTGGATATGGGCTTTGAAGATGAGATGCGGGTGGTGATTAAAAATGTGCCCACTGAGCGTCAAACCTTATTGTTTTCGGCCACCTTTCCCGAGTCTATTGCTGAGATCAGTGCTCAGGTTCAAACTGAGCCCTTAGAAGTGAGTGTGGAAGCGACCCATGATACCGTCAGCATCGAACAGGTATTCTTTGAAGTAAGCGAGCAACATCGTATCAAAGCGGTTGCGGCCTTACTGAGTCATTACCAACCAGAATCAGCGATAGTTTTTTGTAACACCAAAATCGCCTGTCAGGAAGTCGCCGATGAATTGCGAGAACTGGGTGTTTCAGCCCTGGCCTTGCACGGCGATTTAGAGCAGCGTGAGCGCACCCAAGTGCTCACTCGTTTTGCCAACAAGAGCGCATCGGTGCTGATAGCCACAGATGTCGCGTCACGTGGCCTCGATGTCAAAGAAGTCAACGCCGTGATTAGTTATCAAATTACCCCTGATCCGGAAGTGCATATTCACCGCATCGGTCGTACCGGTCGCGCGGATGCAAAAGGCCTGGCATTGACTCTGGTCGCACCGAATGAAATTGCCCGGGCGAATGCCATCGAAGACTACCAAAAAGCCAAAATAAAATGGACGGGGATCCAGGCAATACGCTTTCACGAAAACCGTCTGATACAGCCGGTTTTTACCACACTGTGCATCGATGGTGGCAAGAAAAACAAACTTCGCCCTGGAGATATCTTAGGCGCCCTGACCAAAGAAGCGGAAATACCCGGTGAAGATGTGGGTAAAATCAATGTCACCGCCATGCACAGCTACGTAGCCATCAAAGCACGCAGCGTAAAACGTGCGATGAAGCAGTTAGGTGAAGGAAAAATTAAGGGGCGTAAGTTTAAGGTTAGGAAGTTTAGTTAGGCTCTGCACTAGCTGTCTTTCAGGTGATTTTATTTTTTATCGGATAGCCCAACGATAAACATGCGCAACATACCAAAAGACAAAGAGTACTTTGCCTTGTTGATCGAGTTCGACTATCAAGACTTTGAGGGCTGTCAGCTAAGCTCTGTCAACAAACAGAATTTTTGTCTGGGAGAAATAACCGAGACATTGGAAAAGTGTTTAACGCAATTTGTTGAGTGGTCTCTTTGGGCACCTCAAGAGTTGTGGTCTATGCGAAGAAAAGAACTTATACAGTTGATGGGGGCACCAAGAAATTCTATCTTTGGTCGCCCTGCCATAAATTAGACATCAACTTCATGCATTTATTGGCCAGCGACATGAGCAAGAATTGACGATAGCAGATATTTGCCAGCACCTGGCCATGAGTGAGTCGACCTTAAGGCGAAAACTAAAATTAGAAGGCACGACGATACAAGAGACTAAAGATCAGGTGAAACTGGGCCTGTGGTTTGCATTTGTTGCAAACCACAGGCTACCCAGTAGGTCTTATTTCTGAACAATGTGGATACCACTCCCAGTCAAGATTCGCAGATCGCTTTAAGGGGCGTTTTGGACTGACCCCGTCACAGCTAAGAAAAACTAAGATGACGGATTAGGACGACAAATGACTTTTTTTGGACTATAAACCTAGTGGAAAATGAATAAAATAAGTATTCATTAATCAAAATATACAAACGAGAATCTCTCTTATGCAAAACACTCAATATAAATTACTTTCTCTTTTTGCCGTTTTATCCTTAGGCCTTTCAAGTTCAGCAATGGCAGGTAGTTTCAAACTATCAAGTCTGGATATTGCTGACGGTGAGTTTATGTCTAAAACCCAGGAATTTAATGGTCTTGGTTGCTCAGGAGGCGACGTATCGCCACAGCTTAGTTGGTCTAATGCTCCCGAAGGCACTAAAAGTTTTGCTATCACTACCTATGACCCTGATGCTCCTACTGGCAGTGGCTGGTGGCACTGGCAAATAGTGAATATACCAACAACCGTTACAGAGATTGCAGCAGGTACAGGAAGCACAGTAAAAGACCTCGCCCCAAAAGGCAGTTTACAAATAAAAAATGATTATGGTAAGCGAGGTTATGGTGGCGCGTGCCCTCCTGCAGGTCATGGAATACATCACTATCGTTTTACAGTGCATGCACTATCAACGGAAAGCTTAAGTTTGTCGGAAGATGCTTCAGGTGCGTTAACAGGGTATATGATCAATGCAAACACCATAGAATCCAGTACTATTGAATCTTTGTACAAACGAGACTAGCGCTAATCAATTTGTAGCGCAGTTAATGCGGGTGTTACTCAACGTTGCACTCGCTAATTTAACTCACAGCCCCTTGCTGATTTTTCTTTATCATAGTTGACACCAAAGGCCCGAAGAGTAAACCATGATAAAACCCGCGGCAATAATCTTACTCGCTACCTTAGTGAGTGCTTGTTCAAACTCTGACTGGCGCTCGGCTAATCGTGAATCGGCCGGCATTGCGCCCAACCCCGCGGTAGCGCAAGAGGCAGTGATTGAAGTCTACGCGGCGGATGCATTTAGTTGGCGGGGCTGGTTTGCGGTTCATACCTGGATAGCCACTAAGGCTGAAAATGCGACAGAGTATAAGGTTTATGAGGTAGTGGGTTGGCGGTTAAACCGAGGTTTGCCTGCGCTGCGGGAATATCAAACCAGCACACCCGATCGTTATTGGTATGGCGCTAAACCAGCAAAAATCCTTTCCATTCGAGGCGAAAAAGCAAACAAGTTGATCCCCAAAGTTTCTGATGCGGTTAGCCGTTATCCCTGGTCAAATGAGTACACGGTTTTCCCGGGTCCCAACAGTAATACCTTTCCTGCATGGATAGGGCAACAAGTGCCAGAGCTTGGCCTGAACATGCCGTTTCGTGCCATTGGAAGCGGTTACGCTGATTAGTCGGTAGTTACCGAAAACTTATCATCGATAAAGTTAATCGTGTCAAAGCCTATATTGGCATCGCGGGAAATTTACTGCTTGTTACTACGGTCATTGTCTTTCAGTTAACGAGATATTAAGGAACATTCATGCGGGAAAAAGTTGAATTTATCAGTGGTGAGCATCGTTTAAGCGGCCTACTAGAATCACCAGAAAGCGATGTGAAGTTTTACGCCTTGTTTGCTCATTGTTTTACCTGCGGTAAAGACGTGGCGGCAGCTTCACGAATTAGTCGCGCCTTAATGGCAAAAGGCATCGCTGTACTGCGTTTCGACTTTACTGGCTTAGGTAACAGCGATGGTGATTTCGCCAACAGTAACTTTTCTTCCAATATTCAAGATCTTGTCGCGGCGGCAGATTTTTTACGGGCAAACTACCAGGCACCAAAACTATTGATTGGTCACAGTCTCGGTGGTGCGGCGGTGTTGGGTGTCGCGCAAAAAGTGCCTGAGAGCATGGCAGTGGTAACCATTGGAGCCCCTTCTGATGCCGCTCACGTAGCACACAACTTTGCGGCACATGTAGAGCAAATTGAGCAAGAAGGTGAAGCCGAGGTAAGCCTTGCGGGACGTAAGTTCACTATCAAAAAACAGTTTATCGACGATATTAATCGCTACGATACCAGTCATATTGCGGGGCTGAGAAAAGCACTCTTGGTCATGCACTCGCCGATAGATGAACTTGTCAAAATCACCGAAGCTGAGAAAATCTACCAGGCGGCCTTGCATCCAAAAAGTTTTGTTAGCCTGGACAATGCAGATCATCTTTTGACT
>JAWUXW010000132.1:0-19550 GCA_034111125.1 Paraglaciecola sp. | reverse complement strand
TTAAGAAATGTCCAGGTGTAAAAAAACAACTTTGGGGTGGGGAGTTCTGGTCTGATGGTTATGTTCTGAAGTTAATACCCCGCTTCACTATGTGAAGTTTCGCGTTCAGCGAAAGGGCTTGCCCCGGGGATGCTTTATTTTGTGCTGTGATCATGGCGCGCAGTGGGCCTCCGATCATACGATCAAGGGGAAGCGCATTGATAACCGAGCCAATTAGTCCAGTATCCATTGCTAAGCCCCTAATATTTCGGATAGGATTATTATCCTAACCGGGCGTAGCAAAAGTTTAAAAATTTGCCATATTAGATTTTTTAGCTTGAATTGGATTCCGAAAGACCAGTCCCAATAGCTGATTAATACCAATCGCCATAAGTAATTACCCACTCAGCGAGATTTAAAGCCGCTTAATCAAGGCGCGTGAATGCAGGAATAGTGGTGCTCTTTCAAATTCATGCAACGCACAGTAAGCTGCTTTAAACCTCGCCCTTTTGGAAAGCACCAGCCGATTTTGTGCTGCGTTCTCGCTACTTGAAAGGGGATTTGGTAACCGAGGTACACCATTGCTGCGCAGCGACGCCTTAGCCAAAAACGGCGGGGGCTTTCTGAGTGCGCAATTAATTGTGGTGATTAGTATAATTAGCTTCGTATAATATTCGACAAGATCTATCTCGCTTCGTCAAGCAAACGTCTGGCTTTAGTTATAAGGTCTTCGGGATCGATAGGTTTAGTCATCACTTCCAGGTTTTTTCGGGATATATTACCTACTTCTGGTGAGGTATCGCCTGAGACCAGAATGGCTGGAATTTGATAGCCATCTTTGGTTTTGGCTTTATTAATAATGTCTAATCCTGACTCTTGATGGTTAAGATGAAAATCTGTGATGATTAGATCCGGTAAGCGCTTTTCCATTGCAGCATAGGCCTCTTGGGGAGAGGTCGCACACATGATTTTGAAGCCTTGCTCCATTGAGAGCAGCATTTCGGAGGCGTCGAGCACATCGGGATCATCGTCAACTAGCAAAACTAGCGCACTTTTTTGCGTAGGTTCAGGGCTGTTTATTACTTTTTTAGGCACTACGGGGGTGACTGACTTGCCCAAGGGTAGGGAAATTGAAAATGTTGAGCCCCGTCCCATCTCTGATATCACCTCGACCTGAGTATTGAGTAAAGCGGCAATCCGCTGAACAATGGATAAGCCTAAACCAAGACCTCCATGGCGCTGTTGAGGGTTGCGGTCTAGCTGATGAAACTCATCAAAGATGTGACTGAGTTGACCCGCTGGAATGCCAACGCCTGTATCACTGATCGATATTTTTAGCTCCTTATTTTCCTGATGAGTGGCAATGCAAACCTTGCCTGCTTTGGTATAACGAATGGCGTTAGCGAGCAAATTTTGCAGTAACTGAGCCAGTAGCCCCGGATCACTGTGTACGATGTTCTTGTTGTTTGCTTTGAGCAATAGTTCAAGCCCATTTTCATTGGCTTCGGCCTCAAACTCCGCACATAATTTTTCTAACATAGGGTGCAAAGCAAAGTTACTAAGCTGGGTGGCCACGGTACCAGATTCAAGCTTGCTAATGTCCAATAAAGAATTTAACAATCGGGCCATCGAAAACAGGGAGTCACCTTGTATGCCGAGCATTTTCCTCGCCTCTGGCTGGTTAATGCTTTTAAGTAAAGCCTTATTAAGTAAGGTCAGAGAGTGCAGGGGCTGGCGCAGATCATGACTGGCGGTGGCTAAAAAACGGGATTTCGCCGAAAGAGCAGATTCCGCTTCATCTTTTGCCGTTCGTAAGGCTTCATCATTAATTTTGCGTTGCCTGATATCCCGTATTGCCGCACTGACTACTTGTCCATGATCCGTATCAATGGTGCTAAGACCAACCTCAATCGGGATCTCTTCACCGTTCTTTGTCAGGGCAAACACTTCTATGCCGTTACCCACCAGGCGCACTTTGGGATGAGTAAAAAATGCCTGACGATGTTCAGCATGTTTGGCTGCGAATATTGCAGGCATCAGGGTCTCTACCAGCATGCCAACCAATTCGGTTTTACTATAGCCAAACAGTCGTTCTGCCTGGCTATTCGCCACTTCAATCTCGCCATCGCCGTTAACAATTACCAGCGCGTCTGGCGCAGATTCTACCAGGGCGCGAAAACTTACTTCACTTGCTCGCAGTTTATTTTCGGCCTGTATACGTTGGCTAATATCTTTCTCGGTGGAAGCAATGGAAACAACTTTTCCATCGCTATCAAATAAGGGAGTAATGGTGAGCAATACAGTAATAACACGTCCGTCTTTACTTACGCGCAGACTCTCTGTACCGTGAATAACTTCACCCTTAACGATGCTGTGTAACAACTGTCTAGTATTTTTCCGCTCATTTTTTGGCACAAGGTCAAGCACATTCATGCTCATAGCTTGTTGTTCGCTCCAACCGTACATCTTCTGGGCACCGGTATTCCACGCGGTAATTTTACCGTCTACATTGCACAGCGTAACGGCATCATTGGAGTCACGAATAACGGTTGCCAGCCTTAGGGTATCTTCTTCTGCTCGCTTCCGTTGGCTGATATCGATAAAGGTGATGACCACGCCAGCAATTCGATTACCGCTGGTGCGGTAAGGTTGTATGCGCCGCAGATAATAACTATCGTTCTCAGTGCTTATCTCACATTCCACTGATGTAAGAACATCCAGTACCTGTTTTATATCACCCATTAAAGCACCATCAGTAAACTTGGGACGTATGTCACTAATTGGCCGCCCGACATCGGTGGGAATCAGATTCAATAGTTTCTGGGTTGCTGGGGTAAAGCGGCCTATTCTAAGCTGGGAGTCAATAAACAAGGTGGCAATATTGGTGCTACTTAGCAGATTGTCTAGATCATCATTAATTTTAGCTAGCTCCTCCACTTTTTCTTTATATTGGTTATTGACTGTAGTCAGCTCCTCGTTCATGGATTGTAGTTCTTCCTTGGAACTTTCCAGCTCTTCGTTGCTCGACTGCAACTCCTCGTTGACCGACATCATCTCTTCGTTTGCCGCCTGTAACTCTTCGTTGGCTGATTCCCATTCCTCAATATTGCTTTGTAAATCTTCCCGGGTGATATGCAATTCCGTTTCCATTTGCTGTATCAAAGAGCTGTCACTCGCTTGTTGTTTTGGTGATTGTTGGTTCTTTTGTATTTCTGGATTTAACTCTGTTTCACGGTGATCTTCAAAGGTGATCAGTATCAGTGGCTCATTTATCTGGGGAATTTTTAGTGGTCTTAGTGAGATATTGAGTCCAACTCGTCCGTGATCTTTAAGGATTTGTACGTCATCAATTACCACTCGTTTTTTTTCTTCCGTCACTCGTCGTATAGCGAGACGCAACTTTCCCCGTAATTCATGCTTAGCCAACACAAGTAGATCGTGAGAAGGGGAGCCGGATGGTTGTTCCAGATAGCGTGAGGTTGATCCGGAAAAATGCAGGATCTGATGTCTGGTGTTGACCAAAACGGCAGCCGGAGCAAATTCCTGGAGTAAATATTGTTGAGCCACCTCTCCAAGGCGCAGCTGGTCCGCACCATATCCCTGTTTGCCAACAATGGTTGGAATGGCGCGGACCATTCGTGAACCAATTGGAAAATCAACGCCAGTGGTTGAACGATCCACGTCACTGCGTTTATAAATTCGCCATTTTTTTGCTATCGGCTTAAACAATCTGTCTTGTTGACTGGACGTTTCCGAGTGACCTAAAAACAGACAGCCGTTTTTCCGCAAAGCGAAATGAAACAAGGCCAATACCTTGCTCTGCACATCTGCGCTTAGGTATATCAGCAAATTTCTACAGCTAATTAAGTCTAGGTTGGAAAAGGGCGGATCACTTATCAGATTTTGGCTGGCAAAGGTTACTAATTCACGTAGTGATTTGTTTACTCGGTAACTGCGGTCTTCTTTACTAAAAAAACGTTGCAGGCGTTTCTCAGATATACCCCCGGCAATATTCTCAGGATATAAGCCAGCACGGCCAACCCCCAAAGCAACCTCGTCAATATCACTGGCAAATACTTGTATACTGCAATGCTTGTTAGTTTCTTCCAGTTGCTCAACTAACAACATTGCTATCGAGTAGGCTTCTTCACCAGTGGCGCAGCCGGGTATCCATACTCGTATAGTTTCATCACTGTGCTTCGTATTCATCAATGGCACGAGCACTTTCTGCTCGAGAGCTGAAAAAGCCTCCGGGTCACGAAAAAAAGTGGTCACCCCAATCAGTAAATTTTTAAATAGTAAGCTGGTCTCATCTTCATGCTTACGGAGGAAAGATAGATAATCTTCCATATTTTCCAGATGATGGAGTCCCATCCGACGAGCGATGCGTCGCTCAAGTGTGCCGTGCTTGTATACTCTAAAATCATGCCCGGTTTTATTTTGCAGTAAGGCCAGAATCGCGCTGAGCTGTGCACGCTCGTTTGTTGGTATGTCTGCGCCTTGTTTAGAGATTGCTATCTTGCGTATGTAAGGGTGGCGTAAATAGTGTTGAATATGTTCAGGCATCTCTTGAATCGGACAGGTTACATCCACCAGTCCGGTGGCGATGGCGCTGCGGGGCATGCCATCATATTCGGCGCTGTCCGGGGATTGCGCCAATACCAGGCCTCCGCTGCCTTTAATTGCTCGAAGCCCCAGCGTGCCGTCACCACCGGTACCGGATACGATGATGGCAATAGCGTGATCTTCATGCTGCTCTGCCAGTGACCATAAGAAAGTGTCAATGGGCATGCGCAAACCATGATGCAGCACCGGTTTGTCGAGTATAAAGTTATAATTATTGAGGGTTAAAGAAGCGTTAGGCGGAATGACGTAGACATGATTGGCTTCAGCTGTCATACCATCGACAACCTGAACCACTGGCATCGTAGTGGAGTGTGTCAGGATTTCTGCAGTAAGGCTTTCATGTTTTGGGTCAAGATGTTGTATCACCACAAAGACGGCACCACTATCGTTGGGCATGGCTTTAAACAGCGATTTTAAAGAAGCAAGACCACCGGCCGATGCACCAATGCCAACTATTGGGCTGAGGGATGTTGACATCTAATCTGCTCTCCAGATTTGCTGTTTAGGCCACACTCTGATTTGCGGTAATTGAATGTTATTATTCCTAACATAAGTGAGTGCATGCCTTGATTCACCGGATATATTATCTTCACCTTGTCTCCATTAAACTCACTAACGTGTAAGAAATAACTCGATTGTCACAAAGTAGACTAGCCGTTGTATTCATTTTACGTAATATCGCCAATTATTATCGGAAGGACATCTGTAGCAAGCGAGATCTTTAAATGAGGCAGGCTGACTATATGAAAAACTCTAGAGTATTTACAGAGGCAGCTCTTGCTCTTTCTCAAATTGATTTAGGGCTTCCAATGCTTCACAGCCATATACCATAGAAGGGCTACCGCCCATTAAAATAGCCACTCCAATGGTTTCAAGCATTTCCTGGCGGCTGGCCCCGGCGCCGAGGGCGTCATGCACATGAAAGGCAATGCATCCGTTACAACGCATAACGATGCCAATGCTTAAGGCGATTAGTTCTTTGGTTTTGCTGTCTAATGCTCCGGACGCGACTGATGAAGCATGTAATTCACCAAAACCAGCCATGGTTTCCGGGATTTCGGCTATCAGCATTGCAGTTAGCTTCCGCAGGTTTTTATAGCTGTCAATATGCTTGCCTTGTTTCATCTACTTAATCTCCAGTCTTGAAGAGCTTTGTGTTAAATCAATTCGAGCGAGCTAGTCGCTGATAAAAAGTCGCTCACCAGACCACCAGTTGATCAGGTTATATTCTGCCGGTACTTGCGCCGTGTGATAGGCACCGACCACCCGGGGGGTAAAATGCTCGGCGGCTCGGCTGGTTTCTAGTTCAAGATGGTAAACAAAACCATTTAGTGAGCCAGGTATCGATGCGCCGCGCAGCATTTCCTGGCAAAAAACAGGCTGTTGGTCATTGTTATTTAGATCGATATCGGGATCGGCAAATAGCTGTACTTGCAGATAGGCAGGCGGGATTTCCCCTAAGTAAAGATACACAGCGAAGCGCGTGACCTTGCCTTCTTGGTAAATCCGCAAGTCCCCCCAGTGAATGTTTTCTTTGTGCAGGTACAGTCGCGATTCCCACTTATAGAGGTTTTTTGCCAATTCCGCCTCGTTTTCTATGCGCAGGTGATAATCTGCAATTGCGGGCAAGTAAAGCTTTTCTACATATTGCTGTAACATTCTATTGCTACTAAATTGATGGCAAAGCTGTGACATGCTACGGCGCACGGTTTGCACCCAATGACGAGGAATGCCGGCATCGTCCCGTTGGTAAAAACGGGGAATGATCTGCTGCTCCAGTAAGATATAAAGTTGCCGTGCTTCTTTGTTGTCTAAGTCAGCTTGGCTAAGCGATTTATTGAGCTTTTCATCCTCGGGGGTAAACGCGCCCAATGCCCAGCCCAGATCGGGTGCATAGGCTTCCGCCCACCAGCCGTCTAGCTCCGATACATTCAGTCCACCATTTACCAATACTTTCATACCACTAGTGCCACAGGCTTCCCAGGGGCGGCGGGGGGTGTTCAGCCACACATCGACTCCTTGTACCAAATGTTGCGCCAGTCTAATGTCGTAGTCTTCCAGAAATACCACATGGGCATGCACATCCGGGCGTTGTAAGAAATCAAACCACTGTTTTATGTAGCCTTTGCCTACTTCGTCCTGAGGATGGGCTTTTCCGGCGATAATAATTTGTACTGGCCTATCCACGTTGCACAGTAAGTCAACCAAACGCTGGGGTTCATGTAGTAAGAGGTTAGGGCGTTTGTATTCAGTAAACCGACGAGCAAAGCCCAGTGTCAGTACATTCGGGTCAAGGCGAACCGGATCATGCTCAATAGATTCTTGGCTGTCGTGCCAGCGACCATGTTGGCTAACTAAGCGTCGCCGTGCATAATATATCAAGTTTGCTCTTTCCTCTCCGCGCAGACGCCAAATGTCTTCGTCACTGAGTTGGTCGATGTTACTACTCAATGACTCTAGCGTACCCAACCAGCGGTCTTTGCCGCAGCTGTCGGTCCACAGCTTATCGGCTAATGCCGAATCCCAGGAAGGCATGTGAACACCATTGGTAATATGGCTAACAGGCACTTGCGAAAGAGGCCACTGGGGATAGAGTTCAGAAAATATCTGCCTACTGACTTCACCGTGAAGACGACTCACGCCGTTAGTTCTGGCACAAGTGCGCGCGGCAAGGTAGGCCATACTAAATGGTTCATGCTCATTCTGTGGGATCTTTTTACCGAGGTCGAGTAAATGGTCTGGCTCTATCCCTAAACCCTCTGCATATTCTCGCCCATAACGCTCCAGCAAATGGGCTGGAAAATTGTCAAATGCAGCTGCAACCGGGGTGTGAGTTGTGAAAACATTGCCTGCCCGGGTTGCCCATAAAGCTTGCCAAAAGTTTAATTTGTTTTTTTGCATAAAGCATCGAGCTCGCTCGATGGCAGCAAAAGCCGCATGCCCCTCGTTCAGGTGGCAAATTTCAACTGGCAGCTTAAGTGCCTCAACAATTCCCCAACCGCCAATGCCCAGAACTATTTCCTGCAAGAGTCTGAGCTCCTGGGATCCGGTGTATAACTTGCCCGTAATACCTTGGTCTACCGGACTGTTTAAGGGGTCGTTACTATCGAGTAAATACAAGGTGCTTCGCCCCACCTGAGCCTGCCAAACTTGTAGATTGATTTTGCGTCCCGGCAGATTAAGTTCGATAGTTAGCCAGGCTCCATCTTTAGTGAATACCGGTTGTAGAGGCAAATTTCGCGAATCGTTATGGGAGTAGATTTCCTGCTGCCAGCCCTTGACGTCGAGGTACTGTCGAAAGTAGCCCTCGTCAAACAACAAGCCAATGCCAATAGCCGGCACCGCCAGATCGCTTGCGGTTTTCAGATAGTCCCCGGCCAATATGCCCAGACCTCCCGCATACAAGGGCAGGGCTTCACCCAGACCAAATTCCATACTAAAATAGACTATTCTGGCTGGCTTATTGTCGTCAAAATAGCTCTGGGCCCAAGCATCGCGATTAAAATATTCATCCCGCGCCGCAGACAAGTGTTTGATATGTTGTTCAAACGAAAGGTCTTTGCTTAACTGTGTCAGTCTTTTAACTGACAATTTTTGCAGCACCGCATAGGGATTGCGGGTCGACTTCCATGTCGTTGCATCCAAAAACTGCCAAAACTCATCGCCCGCGTGGCTCCATGTCCATCGAAGATCCGTTGCCAGTGAGAGAATTTGTTTAACTAAGGGTTCTAGTTTCGATGGAATGTTTTTTGCTAGTAAAAACACAGGTGTTTGACTTAATCGACTTTTTTAAGAGAGTGGGGCAAACAATCTCCCCGCCATGCACATTGCACTTGATCGCACTCACCGTCGTAGGCTGTGGCGAAACAATCAAAGTTGCCTTCGTTACGTTGAATGCTATGAATTAACTCAGTTTTCTTCAATCTTTTTGGTTTGATCCCCAGATCTTTAGCGATCAGACCTATTTCTTTAATGTTCATCACATTTGTCCTGTATTTGGGGCGTTGATAGTTGTCTGGTTGGATTGGCATTATGGCCTTAGTCATTTGAGCTTTATTGATGTTGATCAAGGTTTGTTATTTATTCACACATATTATTTTTGAACGGCGCCTCCAAAGAGGCGAGAACGCCAAAACGCAAGTAATGAATAGAATATGACAGTTATTAGTGGATGGGTTATGCTTGCTGCTCTAGGTAATTCTTTGTGGATGAAAACAAGCAAAATGAAGGTAAGATTAACGACATATTTTCTAATCACGATGCTGTTCGTTAGTCAGTCGTTTGCCTCCAATCTGATGCCTTGTGAATCACTGGAGCACAGCTCGTCGCAAAGTATGCAACATAGTGGCGTGTTGCAGGAAGTCTCACACGATATGTCCCATGACTTGCCCGACGCAATGGCTATGGATTGCTGTGACCAAGATTGCGCTTGCCCGGTTGGTACCTGTGCATCGTTTGCGGTGCTGAATTCATTTTCTCAGCAAGTAGCGCAAATTCATTCCGTTAAGGTGTTGCTGTCCCTATCTACTATTTCAGACCCCTTTCAAACGTCCTTAAATAAACCGCCTATTAATAGCTAATACAAGATAGATCCCTCAATTTATTTGGGATGTTAATAATAGTTAGCTGGTGGTATCACTCTTTATTTTTAAGTATTTTCCTCTCCAGCTTGATGAGTTTAATTAGTTAATTTAGGCAAAAACGATGAATATGCCCATTACCGCTATCGCCACTGTCGCCACAATTAAAATGATGGGTGTTGCCGGACTAATATGGATGGCATTACTGCCACCAGTACAGGCAGCATTAACCTTGGAAAAAGCGGTCACAATTGCTCTTAAATATGATCCCTGGCTCAGGGGGAATGAACTAAAAAAACAGGCACTTGAAGCGAACAGTATTGCTGCTAAGAGCTTGCCTGATCCGGTTGTATCATTGGGCTTGTTAAACTTGCCAAGTGACGGTTTTGCCTTAGATCAAGAGCCCATGACGCAAATCAAGATCGGCCTTGCACAAACGTTCCCCAGGGGAGATAGCCTGGCTATTCGCCACAGGCAGCTTAGTCAGTTGGCAGGTCAACATCCCTTGCTAGCAGAAGATCGCAAGGCAAAAGTTGAGCTAAGCGTATCCCAGCTTTGGTTGCAGGCCTTCAAGGCAGAACAAAGTATTCGTCTTATCGAAAATGATAGGGCCTTGTTTGAACAGCTGGCCGAGATTGTTCAGGCAAGTTATTCATCTGCTCAGGGCAAGACACGGCAACAAGACGTGGTGCGGGCACAGCTAGAACTATCCCGCCTTGATGACCGTTTAGTCATATTACATGAGCAAGGTGATATGGCCGTTGCCAGACTCATGGAATGGCTGGTAGCTGAGCCACACAACACGTTCAGTGATGCTGAGTGGAAAAAGCCGGTTTTCCCTGATTTCCTGCCACCCCTTGCTCCCTTGCTAAGTGGTTTTAGGGGCCTATTGAACTCGCAGAATCGTCAAACTTTGGCTGAAATTTTGGCTCAACATCCGGCTGTTCTGGCGGTGGAGCAGCGAATTCAGGCTGGCTTTACTGGAGTGCAACTTGCAGAGCAGAAGTATCAGCCACAGTGGGGCGTCAACGGCAGTTATGCGTATCGGGAAGATGAGCAGAATGGGCGCAGCCGGGCGGATTTTTTCTCTCTTGGCTTGAGCTTTGATCTGCCGTTATTTAGCACAAATCGTCAGGACCAGGAAGTGGCATCCTCGCGCATGCAGGCAGAATCAATGAAGACGGACAAGCTATTGCTGATGCGCAAAATGATGGCCCAACTCGCTGCTCTTTATGCTCGACACCAAGGCATGAGCAAGCGTTTAAACTTATATAAAGACAGTATATTGCCTCAACTGCATGAACAGGCTGAGGCTGCCTTGATCGCTTATACCAACGACGATGGGGATTTTGCTGAAGTAATGCGTGCCAGGATCGCCGAGCTCAATGGCCGCATCGAACAGATTGCTATTGCCACTGAGCAACTAGCGACTCAGATCCATATTCACTATTTTTTTACCGGTAGCCGAGTGTCAATATTTGCTGCTCAGGGAGTCACACCATGAAAACTTCTACTTCTATTTTGCTTGGTGCCGCCATAGGAACTATGTTCACCGCGCTAATCACTGCAGGCTTTAGTAGCAATATTAACTGGCAGTTTTCAGATAACAGTAAAGCAGACAACCAGACAAGCGGTGACAATGAACCGGAAGTACTTTATTGGGTCGCTCCTATGGATGCTAACTTTCGTCAGGATAAACCGGGAAAATCACCCATGGGCATGGACCTGGTGCCGGTTTATGCTCAGCAACAGGGCGATAATAAATTTAGTGCTGGGACAGTGTTTATATCGCCCAACGTAGTCAATAACCTTGGGGTACGCACCGCGTTGGTTGTAAAAAAAGCACTGCATATCCCTATTCATACTGTCGGCTATGTGCAGTATAACGAAGACAAACTCGTGCATATTCATCCTCGAGTGGAAGGCTGGGTAGAGAAATTATATGTTAAAACTGCGGGCCAGCAAGTTAGTTTTAACCAACCTTTGTACGCCTTGTATTCTCCGCAACTGGTCAATGCTCAGGAAGAATACTTGCTGGCTAACAGTCGCAAAAATAGGGTCTTGATTAGTGCAGCAGAAGAGCGCCTGTCAGCCCTGCAAATGCCTAAAGAAGCGATAGATAAGCTGAAAAGCAGCAAAAAAGTGCAACAGACTATTGAGTTCAGGGCTCCCCAGTCGGGGGTGGTGGACAATCTCAATATTCGTCAGGGCTATTATGTCAAACCGGGCACAACCTTGATGTCAATTGGTGATCTAGATGAAGTGTGGGTAGAGGTTGAGATTTTTGAACGCCAGGCAGGACTCGTGACTAAGGATCTGCCGGTGACCATGACCCTTGGCTATTTACCGGGTAAGCAGTGGCAAGGCAAATTGGATTATATCTATCCTACTTTAAATCCCCTTACACGCACTATCCGGGTGCGCCTGAGATTTGCCAATCAAGAACGTCTGCTCAAACCCAATATGTTTGCTCAAGTGACCATTAATAGCGATTTGGATGAACAGTCTTTATTAGTCCCCACAGAAGCGGTGATACGCACGGGTCGCCAAGACCGGGTAGTGCTGGCTTTAGGCAATGGGCAATTTAAGTCTATTGAGGTTGCTCTGGGGCAGATGACCAGTGACCATGCTCAGATACTGTCGGGGCTGGAAGCGGGAGACCGGGTAGTGACATCTGCCCAATTTTTGCTTGATTCAGAAAGCAGCATAAATTCTGATTTTCAGCGCATGTCCCACCAATTGCTTGAACCGGAAAGTATGGTTGAAATTGCCAAACCCGGCGAAGAAGGTGTAAAAGACTTTGCCACCGCCACCGTTGATGGGGTCATTAATCGTATTGATCGACAGAGTAGGCTGCTAAACATTTCTCGGGGGCCAATTGAAAAATGGGGACGGGGTGCTGCGACCATGGATTTTCGTTTTGATGAGTCAGTGAATTTAGCCATATTTGCAGTAGGTGACCCCATTCGATTCACCTTTGAAGTCAGGCAAGGGGATCTTGTAGTACTCGATGCCAATTTTGTCGCCGCTGCGCAACCTAACCCACAAGCAGAGGGATAGATAATGATTGAAAAAGTCATTCGCTGGTCGGTGTTTAATCGCTTTTTTGTCCTGCTTAGCACTGCCATTATTGTTGGCGTTGGTTTGTTTACTCTGAAAAACACCTCGATAGATGCGCTGCCTGATTTATCCGATGTACAGGTGATCATTAAGACCAGCTATCCGGGGCAGGCTCCCCAGGTGGTGGAAGATCAAGTGACCTATCCGCTGAGTACGGCCATGTTGTCCGTGCCAGGGGCAAGCACAGTAAGAGGTTTTTCGTTTTTTGGTGACTCCTATGTGTATATCATCTTTGACGATGACACTGACTTGTATTGGGCTAGAAGCCGAGTACTGGAATATTTGTCCCAAGTGGCGCCCAACTTACCTGAAGCAGCCAGACCGCAACTTGGCCCGGATGCAACGGGGGTAGGCTGGATTTATCAGTACGCCTTAGTGGATAAAACCGGGCAGCATGATATTGGCCAGTTGCGCTCCATTCAGGACTGGTTCTTAAAGTTTGAACTGCAAACCGTGCCCGGCATTGCAGAGGTCGCGTCGATTGGTGGCATGGTCAAACAATATCAGGTGAATGTTGACCCGGACAAGTTGCGTGCCTATGGCATTCCCTTGAGTCATATTCAGACTGCGATTAAAAATGGCAATCAGGAAGTTGGTGCATCGGTAGTGGAAATGGCTGAAGCGGAATATATGGTGACCGCTACTGGTTACATCAAGAATGTTGCAGATTTAGCGGCCATTCCCCTGGGCCTAAATGCCCAGGGCACACCATTGCAATTAAGGGATGTAGCGGATATTCGTATTGGTCCGCAAATGCGCAGGGGGATTGCGGAGCTAAATGGTCAAGGCGAGGTGGTTGGTGGGGTAGTCGTTATGCGCTTTGGCGAAAATGCGCAACTTACTATTGAGGGTGTTAAGGCCAAACTTGAAAGTTTAAAGGCCGGTCTTCCCGATGGGGTCGAAATCGTCACGGTTTACGATCGTTCAGATCTGATTAACCGGGCCGTGGACAACTTATGGAGCAAATTATTCCAGGAACTACTTATTGTAGGCATCGTCTGTGCCGCGTTCTTATTTCATATTCGCTCTTCCATTGTCGCGGTAATAAGTCTGCCGCTGGGGATATTGATGTCATTTATTATCATGTATTGGCAAGGCATTAACGCCAATATCATGTCCCTTGGCGGGATTGCCATCGCCATTGGCGCGATGACAGACGGTGCGATTGTGATGATTGAAAATATGCACAAGCATATGGAGAAGACGCCGCTGACAGATGAAAACCGCTGGCAGGTGGTAATAAAATCTGCCTCTGAAGTCGGACCGGCACTGTTTTTCAGTTTATTGATCATCACTGTCAGCTTTATGCCGGTATTTATCCTCGAAGCTCAGGAAGGACGGATGTTTGCGCCCCTGGCCTATACAAAAACATACGCCATGGCTGCCTCTGCGGGTTTAGCCATTACACTTATTCCGGTATTAATGGGTTACTTTATTCGCGGTAAAGTACTCAGCGAGAAAAAGAACCCTTTAAACCGCTTGTTAGTGGCCAGTTATATGCCACTACTCAAAGTGGTTTTGACGTTTCCCAAACTGACCTTAGTGCTTGCCTTCATTGTTGGCATTATTGGCTTTTACCCCTTAGATAAACTCGGCAGCGAATTTATTCCTCCCTTAGATGAGGGGGATTTGATGTATATGCCCACCACTTATGCTGGATTATCTATCGGTAAAGCTAGAGAGTTATTGCAGCAGACTGACAAGCTAATCTATACCATTCCTGAGGTGAAAAACGTGTTTGGTAAAGTCGGCCGGGCAGAGACTGCAACGGATCCTGCGCCCTTAACCATGATAGAGACCATCATTCAGCTCAAAGCCAAAGATGAATGGCGAGAAGGCTTAAGCATCGAAGATTTGCGCAAAGAGCTGAATGACGTGGTACAGATCCCCGGGGTAACCAATGCCTGGGTCATGCCAATCAAAACCCGAATAGACATGCTGGCTACAGGAATAAAAACGCCAGTTGGGATTAAGATTGCGGGTAGCGATATTTATGTGATCCAGCAAATCGGTCAGGATATTGAACGGATTTTAGGCAATATGCCGGGTACCGCTTCAGTCTATTCCGAGCGCGTTGCCGGTGGCCGTTATATTAAGGTCGATATCAATCGGGAAAAGGCCGCCCGTTATGGCCTCAATATTAGCGACGTACAACAAGTGGTCGCAACCGCGATAGGCGGAATGAATGTCACTCAATCGGTGGAAGGGCTGGAGCGCTATCCGGTTAATCTGCGCTATCCCCAGGCCTACAGAAACTCACCGGAGCAACTTGCCTTGCTGCCAGTCGTTACACCAAACGGCCAACGCATAGCCTTAGCCGATGTGGCAAAAATCCACATCGAAGATGGGCCGCCAGGGATAAAAAGTGAAAACGCCCGAATTAACGGTTGGACCTACATTGATATAGAAAATATTGACGTGGGTACTTATGTGAAAAAAGCCAAAATTCTGTTAGAGCAAGAGCTGAATTTACCTACGGGTTACAGTCTTAATTGGGCGGGACAGTATGAATATATGCAACGTGCCAAGGAAAAACTCAGTTATGTTTTGCCCTTAACTCTGGCGATTATTGTCGTGTTGTTATATCTCAACTTCCGCAGCTTTGCCGAAGTACTGATTATTATGGGGACTCTGCCATTGGCCATGATAGGTGGCATCTGGTTACTGTATTTAGAGGGTTTTAACCTATCGGTGGCTGTTGGGGTCGGTTTTATTGCCCTGGCAGGGGTGGCGGTGGAAATCGGCGTGATCATGCTGGTCTACCTAAATCAAGCCTATCAGCAAATGATGGACAGTCATCAGAAGGCTAATACTCGCCCGGATCTCGCCCAGCTCATCGACTGTGTGATGCAGGGCGCAGGTTTACGTGTGCGGCCAGTAATGATGACAGTATCCACCATAATTATTGGATTATTGCCGGTCTTGTACGGCACAGGAACAGGCTCTGAAGTGATGAGTCGAATTGCTGCACCGATGGTCGGCGGCATGGCCAGCGCACTCATTTTATCCCTGGTTGTGGTGCCCGTGATGTATATGCTGTGGCGCAAGCAATGCATTACGTCTTAAAAATGCCATTAAAAACCGATATCAACTACAGCAAGAATCCCCTTGCTGTATGGGAATATGCAATGGGCGGGCAACTTACTGTGCCGTATGAGCATAATACTCAAGTCGCTTCAAAAGACTTTCAGCGGGAGTTTAAAGGGATTTAGGCAAGGCGGCTATTTGCAGGTTCAGTGGGCCTAAATTAAAAGTAGCCAATGCGGTATAAATCCCTTTAAAACCGGCGGGGACCGAACGTCTGGGGCACTCCACCTCTTCGTTGTCCCCTTTCGAAAGGTAGACGACATTCCTTCAAGGGGACGCCTTGAATTGAAGCACCCCAGTCGTTCTGAAATGTGTGTTTTGAAGTGATTTGAGTATTGACACAGTAGTCTCCCAGCAGGGGTTTTAACAATTGCATGCAGGCTTCACATTGATAAAACCACTGGCAGGCGTCAGTGGGCATGGTTTCGGTTTTAAGGTGTCCACACTGCGGACAGGTAATGGTGGATTCGAGTATCAAAGCTGACATTAAATGCCCCCGTGATTTAACCGCATAGTTATAGCAACTGTTTTGCTTACTGCAAATGTTGAAAGGCGAACAACGTATCCCTTTTACTATTGTCGTTCGCCAATTTTTTAACAAAATGTAGGCTAAAATGCCAATTGATAACCTAAGGTGAGCATGTTGTCCATATCCATTTGTACGCCATTCACTCGGTAATCTAGAGGGAGTTGATATTCAAGGGCGATCCGGTGTTTATTGGCAATCACGCTGTTAAATCCCAGGGCAATATCAACAGATTCAACACCGTAGTTATCTGGATTAGCAGTGGTGACAGGCGCAGTGATTTGGCTGTCAAAACCGTCTATTTCCTCAGAATGGTTGTAAGTTAAACGCAGGGAGGTGCTAAGTGTATCGGCTAGTCGATAGGCGCCCCAGCCTGAAAGCATGTATTTTTTTCCCAGTTGGTAGCCTTCATCATTGGTGTCGATAGGCGTTTTTGCCTTAATTTGGCTGCCCCAGCTCAGTTGTTGCACAGAACCAGTATAGGTCAATCCAATGTCTGCCTGATGACTGCCCGAACCCAACTGCATACTGTAAGGTAAGCGCAGGTTAATACGTGTATTCATTGGGCTCAGGACTTCATCACTTTGTTCAATTGAACCGGTCGGAATTATCCAGCCAATATTGGCGTGCAGGTGGTGGGTCTCGGAGTCATACAAACGATACAACAAGGCTAGTTGCGTGTCTCCTATGCCTGAACTTTTGGTCGAAAATCGTCCCAATATATTAGTTCCACTTGCACCATGGTAGGTAAGTAAGTTCATGTCTCTATCCACATAGCTAAGCATCGCCATCAGTGTAATGTCATCATTTGGCGCATACATAAAACCCAACATGTGCATCTTCGTGCTCATATCTTGCGGAACCACTCTTACTGTTGGGGGATACATAGGTGGATTGGCAAACGGGTTGGCGACTTGGCTGACAATCTCATCCGAGGAGATACTATCGCTTGCCTGTAAGTTGCCAGACATCTGCATGTCCATAAAACGGTAGGAAAACATAAACTCACCGGCTTTGTGCATATGATCCCCCATCACTGCAATGGGGGCATGTGAGTCCGGTTGAGCCGATGAATGGTCCGAGTCGGCAACGGCATAGTGGCACAAGGAAGAAAATAAGGTAGTAGACAATATTAGTGGTCGCCCAATGGCGGCTATTTTTTTCATTTAAGGCTTCTCTCAAAAAGTTGTAATTAGTGATTTTTTTGTGACATTTTTAAGAGAAATATGGCGGTGCCCGGTTATTGGCGAGCAGGTGTTTAGAAGGTATTAGCGGGAGTGTGAAATATGGTGTAAGGGTTAATTCGAGGGAGGTTTCGCTGATGCTTAAGCGCTCAAACAACAGCTCATCATCAGCGCCACTATCGGCAAGATAAGAATAGACACATTTAATATGTTGGGAACCAGGCGGGGCATCTTGCGGTGGCTTAATTACCTTGAGTTGGCCGGTTGTATTAAAGGTGCTAAGGGAAATCCACTGGAATGACTTACCGCGACAGATAAGCATTGCGTCATGGGAAGCATAACTCTGAGCTTCGTTGGCGATAGAAGACGCAACAAACAATGCCCCAATGCTGTTAAACACGAGGGCGCATATTACAACTAACGCGAGTTTGCGGTTATCTACCTTTCTCAAAGCGAATTCCATTCGTGAGCCAATGCAGGCATGGGACCACATTATAGATATCAGCCTGCGGCAATATCAACTCTTACTTACTTGTGTGTGCCGAGAATTTTTTTGTGCAACACTTCAAGCACTTTATCAAGTTCGTGACCCCAGTATTGACATATGAGCTACCCACAGGTCTATAG
The DNA here is from genome assembly GCA_034111125.1 of Paraglaciecola sp. Classification (GTDB taxonomy): domain Bacteria; phylum Pseudomonadota; class Gammaproteobacteria; order Enterobacterales; family Alteromonadaceae; genus Paraglaciecola. The sequence continues at coordinate 1,821 of JAWUXW010000132.1, read as the reverse complement.
TGTGAAGTAAGTTAAAAGTTAAGCCAGAAATTAAGTGGAGCAGAGCCATGCAGGTTAAACAACTAGCTCAAAGCGCAAGGGTGAATGCCGATACTGTGCGTTATTACACACGTATTGGTCTATTAAACCCTCAACGCAGTGATAGCAATGGCTATCAGAATTATGGTGAGAAAGATAAGAAACGCTTAAGCTTTATCTTGAGCGCAAGGCAGCTCGGCTTTTCCCTGAAAGATATTCAAAAAATCATCGGAGAATCAGAGAAGGGCGTGTCGCCCTGCTCCCTTACCAGAGAACTCATTCAATTGCGCCTGGAGGAAACCGAGCAGCAGTTTGCCCAGGTGTTAGCACTACGAAATCGTATGCGTTCGGCGGTTGCCGATTGGCATGACAAGCCATCCAAGACACCATCTGGCGACATGATTTGCCATTTGATTGAGAATTTTGATAACAAAACAGGGGAAAGTGCTAGTAAATGATGTGACGAATAAGCGCATTCCTGATCCCACTGACTCCCAAGAGTTAATGATTGAGGGGGCTGGCTGCGCCAGTTGTGTAGGGAAAATTGAAGCCTCATTGAAAAATGTTCCCGGTGTTAGGGCGGCAGAAATGAATTTTGCCCAGCGAACGGTCACCATCAGCGGAGACGTGGCAGAGGATGCACTTATCTTGGCTGTGGAGCAGGCAGGCTACAACGCCAAAAGCCACAAGGGCAGCTCCGATGAAGAATTACTAGATGAAAAAGAGCAGGCAGGCTGGGTCTATTATAAGCAACTGATGCGTGAGATGACCGTCACCAGTAATATGGAACGCATGGTTTGGTTGTTAGTTGGACTGGCGACACTGGGTGTGATGATCTTCTCCGGCAAGCATTTTTACATTGGTGCCTGGAAGTCTTTGCTAAATCATTCAGCCAATATGGGTACCCTGATCGCTCTGGGCACGGGCACGGCCTGGATCTATTCCATGGTGGTGGTGTTTGTTCCGGAGTTTATCCCGGAGATGGCGCGGCACGTTTATTTTGAAGCAACCGCCATGATCATCGGCTTGATCAATCTAGGCCTGGCCCTTGAAATCAAAGCTCGGGGGCGTACCTCTGAAGCTATTAAACGACTGATCGGCTTACAAGCCAAGACTGACTGCCAGGGTGATCCGTGACGACAAAGAGCTGGATATTGCCATTGAACAAGTATTGCAAGATGACGTGGTAAGGGTTCAGCAATTCTCGCTAAGAGGCACTATCAGCCCATAAATACACTTTTTAACCAATTTCTTTATTGAGCCTGCCTTCTCGCGCCCAAACAGAGTGATTATGGTTTTGTTTCAGGCAGGGGTCATTCTACGTTTGTGCGCATTATCCTACGTACTGGCTATTTAGGGCTTATAACGATATGCCTCCGATGGCTCTGGATTTGATAATAAGTTAACCAGTTAACCAGTAAGTCTTCCCATGAATCAAATAGTAAAAAACGAACGGTCACGCGTAAGTTTTCCCATAGCTTTTGTTTAGAGCCATACGCCACTCTACAAGCTTGGGATTTTTTGTCCGTCAGTTCAAATATTTGATGAAAGTAAAATGCTAGTAGGGTTAACACATACATATTGTCGCTGAGGTAGGTGGCACCGTGACCGTAGTTATGCGGCAGATGATACCCTTGATTTTTTAGCGTATTAAAACACTCATGGTGAGTAGACCGCAGGAACCTCCCCCGCAGCCTCTCGCAGAACGGTACGTGAACCTCTCAATTCATACCGCTCCCATTAGGCAAACGCACCTATCATTCCTGCTCGCCAATGAGCAAACAAACGGGGGTTTTGCTTTGC
>JAWUXW010000131.1:0-27581 GCA_034111125.1 Paraglaciecola sp. | reverse complement strand
TAATACAAAAAGTAGACTCGATATAAATAATTTCATGCAAAACACTCCTTAGTTTGGTTTAAATCATAACGCCCAATTAACGGGCTAAAAATTGTGGGCTAAAATGGAAGCGAAGCGAACAGCTCGCTGTTTTTAGTCCTGTTGAATTGCTTGTGTAATCGCCCAGCATGGGCATGAACTAATGAGGTGAAAGTCCTCTTGTAGGAAGAGCACCGTTTATTTAACTTACTGTTATTAAACGTTAACTACTAGCGAATGGCAAGGGCTTTACAGGACTGATGTTTGACGCGTTTATGAAAGGGATGAAGGGTGAGTGAAATTCCAATATTTAAAACCGTTTCAACTTTGAAACAGGCAGGACCGGATTAAAAATGGAGGAAACTCTTTATTTCTGGTGCAGGCTAAACAACAATTCGGCTTCGGCCTTTGGAATATCACATTCACGCATGACGTCTTCCATTGTTGCCCCATTAGCCACCAGTTTAGTGGCTTGGTTATAGAATCTACTTTGCGGATCCTGGTGGGCTAATTCCTCTTGTTTGACTTGAGTAGTCTGTATCGCAGATATTAACTCTTTAACTTTATTCCCTAAGCCAATATTGCCGCTGCGAATTTCATGTAATTCTTCGTCCATGCGTTTAATTTGCTGCTCGTTTCGTTGATTGGCACCTATTAGCGAGGCCATGTTTTCATCTAGTGAATGCTGACGCTTATGGGATATAAATAGCCCGACAATGATGCTAGCTAACAGCAGTACGTTGACGATAATAAGTATAATTGTTGTGTTCATAAAGTCAGATAGTTTCTACTCAGCAAAAAAGATAAACCATTCAAAATAATAGCCTGCACTTTACCCCAAGTAAGCGCATTAGATGGGGCATGTGCGGAGGGTTAAATATTAGTGACTTCTTCCCATTCTTCATCACTCAACAACTTATTGAGATCAACCAGGATAAGCAATTGACCGTCCCGATTACTCACGCCTTGGATGAATTTGGCGCTTTCTTCAGTGCCTACATTCGGCGCGCTATCTATCTCGGATGAGCGCAGATAGACCACTTCGGCAACACTATCTACCAGGATCCCGACCACTTGCTCGTCTGATTCGATTATGACAATCCGCGTATTATCGGTAATGTCGGTCGGCGGCAGGCCAAATCGTGCTCGTGTATCGATGACGGTAACAACATTGCCGCGCAAATTAATGATCCCCAGCACATACTCAGGTGCACCCGGTACAGGAGCAATTTCAGTATGTCTTAATACTTCCTGCACCTGCATAACATTAATACCAAAGGTTTCCTCGCCTAACTTATAGGTTACCCATTGCAGCACTTCGTCATTTTTATCTGCCGCTTTATTCGAACTTCTATCGTTACTCATTAAACTCGCTCCAGCACCCTAGGGGGATTAATCATTACTGCTCAAACCTCGATTCAACAAACTAACTAGTTGTTTGACGTTTACCAAGGCGCACATTTTTTTCTTTACCATTCCGGCCAACCAGGGGCGTTTACTGTCTACTTTGCGCCATTTTACTTCATCTGGTTGTAGGGTAACAGTGGTGACTAGACTTTCACAAGCCAGACCCCACCTACTTTCGTCTAGTACTATAAGATATTGATATTTTGTGGATCCTGCCAGTTTTTCAGCACTTTTTTCTGGCATTATCCATTTTGCCGTATCTACCACATTAAACTTTTCATCTCGGTGTAGCATCACGCCTTTAAACCAATGGGATTTACCGAGCATTGGGTTAACTTTTTCTAATTCGTGAATACCACCCAACTCCGTTAAGGGAACTGCAAGGGTTAAACCTGCCACTTCAAAAAACAACACCTGGAATGCCTCCGTGGGGCGCATCTCTGGCACGGGAGCTTCCTTAACGACGACCGGCTCTATTTCCTTTTCGACCTCAGCGTTAAGAACTTGAGGTGACTTAGGCTCCACAACGATAGGAATAAGTTCGTCGACGTGTTGCAGAGGCTGTACAAGTGGTTGAGCTGTGTCCAACAATCTGGCAACAGCCTGACGCTGAATATCCTCGCCAAGGACCTCTTCTGTCAAAAGATCTGACATATAGTCGTCCATCACATCTTCGTTGGCAAAGGACCCCGCACTCATACCCCAGCCTCCTGAGATCTAAGATGGTTCAACAATGCCTTATAGGCAAACACACCACGGGATTTCGGACAATATGACGACGGAGGGGATTGTGCCTGACTGGCATCTCTAAAACGGGTATCTACCGGCACTACTCCACTCCAAACACCATCTTGATAGGTCTCTGTTAAAGTTCGATATGCAGCCGATGCCGCATTGACTCGTTTGTCATACATTGTAGGAACAATGGTATACAGAAATTTTTTATTTAGGGGCTTTTGCATAATGTCCAGGGAATGCATCATCCGTTCAAGACCCTTGAGAGCCAAAAACTCGGTCTGAACCGGAATGATAACCCTTTCGCAGGCTGCAAGCGCATTAATCATCAACACCCCTAAAACGGGAGGGCAATCTATTAACGCATAATCAAACTCTTCAGCAATCAAAGCCAATGCCTGTTTCAGAATAAGTCCCATACCCTGCTGGGTACCCATTTTCCTATCTAAGGTAGCCAATGCCATTGTCGCTGGCAGAATAAATAGCGAATCAAGCTTTGTGGAGCAAAGGCAATCTAAGACCTGATCCTTGGTAACCTGCTTACCCGCCATAAAAACGTCGAATAGACTGGACGATAATTCTTCCGAATCAACACCAAAATAATAACTCAAAGACGCTTGGGGATCCGTATCAACCAAGATCACCTTGTTTGACGATTCTGCTAACAGGCCACCCAAAGTGACAGTTGTAGTAGTTTTGCCAACTCCACCCTTTTGGTTTGCTACCGCCCAAACAATCAAACCGGTCATCCTATTAGTCAGTGTAATACGTCGTCAAGTTGCAATATATGCCGAGCATTTTACCTAAGCTGCCGGCAAATAAACTCTAAAGCTATATAAACTAACTCACCATTTCTTGTTTAATACTGTTGGCAATGTCACTTAAGGCAATGTTTTCCTCGGAAATATTTGCTGTCGTGACTGCTTGGGGCATACCGTAGACCACAGAGCTTTTCTCATCTTGGGCCCAGATCCTTGCGCCCTTATCCTTCAATAGTCGACAACCTACGCAACCATCGGCTCCCATGCCAGTTAAAATGATTCCGAGAACTTCGCCGGCAAAAACTTGTGCCACAGTACCAAAAGTTAAGTCAACACTGGGTTTATAGGTAGCCTCTGGAAATTTGTCGGCATCCATAATCCTTAATCTTGCACTGTTGAACCTACCTTCCACCAACATTTGCCGGCCTCCGGGGGCTAAATATGCCGTCCCACTTTTCAGCAATTCTCCATCTTCAGCTTCCTTAACGGTAATTTTGCAGGAGCCATTCAGCCGCTCTGCAAATGCCCGTGTGAAAGTTCCTGGCATGTGTTGAACTAAAATAATGGGATAAGCGAAGCTCTCCGGCAAATCAACTAATATTTTCTGTAATGCCACTGGACCACCTGTAGAAGTGCCTATGGCCAAACAGCTGTATTTTTTTGCTTCCCTTGCTCTGGGTGTAAAAGTTTTCTCAGGCACGGGGTAATGGCGCTTTAACTCAGCGCGAGGGAATTGAAGCATTCCGTTGTCAATTTCATTCCGCGGTGATGTTATTCTCTCCGGAACCCTTTTTTTTGCGGCAGGGAGAAGACCTAACCTACCACCGCATAAGCCCTTTACCCTGGCCTGTAAAAGCGCTACTGCATCCTTACGGTTACTCGCAATATCTTCAAAATTTTTCGGTAAAAAGTCGAGCGCTCCGGCTGCTAATGCATCCAATGCTGCCGTGGCACCATCGTGAGTGAGTGAGGAGAACATAATAATCGGCACAGGGTTACTGGTCATGATACGTTTGACTGCGGTGATCCCATCCATCACCGGCATCTCGATGTCCATAGTCACCACGTCAGGTTTGAGTAATCGCACCTGGTCAATCGCTTCCTGGCCGTTTTTTGCCTCACCCACTACCGTTAGACTGGGGTCTTCTTCGAGGATTTGCTTTACACGGCGGCGAAAAAAAGTCGAATCGTCAACTACTAAAACCTTATATCCCATTTACGCCCTGTTTCAACCTCTTAGTTCTCTGTTAAAGGTGATGCTACTACCCTCTCTTTACAACGTAGTTTTTTAGCAGTCCGGGAATATCCAAGATAAGTGCAATACCACCATCGCTGGTAATCGTGGCCCCCGCCATTCCTGGAGTACCTTGCAGTAGATCGTCCAAAGGTTTAATCACAACTTCCTCTTGACCAATTAGCGCGTCGACAACAAAGCCCAATAGCTGCGTGCCTATCTGCACAACCACAACGTGCCCCTTACTCTTATCTAACTTTTCTGTTGAGTATGGCTTACGCTGCAACCACTCCCGTAAATAGAATAATGGGATTGCCTTTGAACGCACAATCATGGTGAGCTGATTGTCAACCGTATTGGTTTTACTCATATCCATATTGATAATTTCATTGACCGAACCAAGTGGTAAAGCAAAGGTTTGCGCTCCGACCACTATCATCAGGGTAGGTAAAATCGCGAGGGTTAAAGGAACTTTAATCTCAAGTGTTGTACCCACCCCCATTTGAGAACTAATTCTCACACTACCATTGAGTTGGTTGATTTTGGTTTTCACCACATCCATGCCAACGCCTCGGCCAGACACTTCAGAGATTTCTGTCTTAGTCGAAAAGCCCGGCGCAAAAATCAAACTAAAGGCTTCTTCGTCGCTCATACGTGCTGCAGCATCGGCGTCCAATACGCCTCTACCAATAGCTATTTCTTTTAATTTCTCCGGGTCCATACCTTTTCCGTCGTCAACTATAGACAGCAGGATGTGGTCCCCTTCCTGGGACGCAGCAAGTTTTACCGTTCCCGTTGTGGGCTTACCGGCAGCTTTACGATCCTCAGGCATCTCTATACCATGGTCCACTGAATTTCTGACCAAATGCACCAATGGATCAGCCAAGGCTTCAACCAAGTTCTTATCCAGATCGGTTTCTTCACCTTCCAGCTCTAGAGTAATTTCTTTTTTCAGGGTACGTGCTAAATCACGCACAACCCGTGGGAAGCGACCAAATACTTTCTTAATCGGCTGCATGCGGGTTTTCATCACCGCACCTTGCAAATCGCCCGTCACCACATCCAAGTTAGCGATAGCCTTGGCCATGTTCTCGTTGTTTACATTGATACCTAAGCTCAGTAGACGATTTCGCACTAATACCAATTCCCCAACCATATTCATAATTTGATCAAGACGCTTGGTATCAACTCTTACGGTTGTTTCACCTTGGGGAGGAACTGCTGCCTTTTTTTCCTCTTTTTTGGCTACTGGTTTGGGAGCAGGCACTGCAGGCTTGGGGGCCGGAGTGGTTGCAGGTTTCGGAGCCGCTTTCTTGGCTTGCGGTTTTGCAACAGAAACAGCAGCAGGAGGCGAGGACGCACTGGTTTTTTCAGCTGCTTCTACAGCTGGTCCATTGCCCTTACCATGTAACTGATCCAACAGCTCTTCAAATTCGACATCGGAGATGTCAGTGCTTTCTTCCTCGGCGGCGGCTTTTGCCACAGGAGAAGCGGATGTATCAACCACGGCAGGTCGCTTACCTTTACCATGGAGCTCATCAAGTAGCTTTTCAAATTCGTCGTCGCTAATATCTTGCTCATTAGCGCTCGTTACAAGGGGCTCAGCAATTTGTGTATTAGCTTGGCCTCCCGGTGCACCGCCGCCATGTAATTCATCCAGCAGGGCTTCAAATTCGTCCTCACTGAAATCGCCGGAGTCACCTCCGTCGTGAGTCTCACTTTTTGCCTTTGGAGCTTGAGCTATTGGGGCAAGGTCTTGTTGAACTTCTGGAGCATTGACCTGTTCGTCTTTCGACTCGGGTTTGCTCAGACGATGTAAAGTGTCGAGTATATTTTGCTCTACGGCGACTAGGGGTTCACCTACCTTTACTGCATCAAACATTGCAACCACTTCGTCTGTGGCCTGCAAAATAACATCCATTAGTTCAGGAGTCAGGCTACGTTGACCGTTACGCATGGCGTCAAAAACATTTTCTGCACCGTGACACACATTCACCAATTCAGTTAAAGACAAGAAACCAGCACCGCCTTTGACAGTATGGTAACCCCTAAAAATGGCATTAAGCAGATCGGAATCTTCAGGATTATTCTCAAGATCGACAAGCTGTTCTTGTAATTGTTCTAATATCTCTCCGGCTTCCACCAGAAAGTCTTGTAAAATCTCTTCATCAACGTCAAAAGCCATATTCAGCCCTCTAAAATCCTAAGCTCGAAAGCAAATCGTCAACATCATCCTGATCAGATGCTACGTCTTCACGACTTGCAGAATCTAAAATAGGCCCCTCAGCTTTAATGCTATCGGCTTGTTCTACAGAATTCTTAGTCTTTTCATTGGTTTCCGTCCCACAGAACATGGTCAGCATGTCAACCAAGTTATCTTCAACCTCTTTAACCAGGTCAATAACACGACGTATAACTTGCCCTGTTAAATCTTGATAGCCTTGCGCCATCAGTACTTCGGTCAACAACTCAGAAATTTTTCCGGTTTCAACACTGCCCTTTTCTAAAAAATCATCCAATTGCTGACAGAGTTGATTAAATTCACCTAATTGAAGTTGTCGACTCATCAACTTTTTCCAATCGGGTATGATTGCAACAATACCCGAGTGTAAATCTGCTGCGATAGGCATACAACTATCAACCAAATCCATGGTTTTATTGGCCGCTTCTTCTGTCGTTTCTATGACATACATTAAACGGGTTTGGGCGTCAGGGATATCTTCCTTTGCCATGTCGGCAATGCGAGCATCAAGCTGGAAGTTATTCAGTGAATCATGCAGTTGCCGTGTCATTTTTCCGACTTCAGCAAACAACTCAAGGGAACCTTGCCCACTGACAGCGTCGAGCAACTCTTGAGCCCCATGATTGTCCCCCTTTTCTATGAGGGTAACTAGTGCCTTCGCATCTTCCAATGAAATAGGGGGAGAACTTAAGGTCGTCATACAGTCTTTCCTCGTGTCAGGGCAGCCTGAGTTAACTTAAACGTTCAAATATTTTAGCCAATTTTTCTTTCAGGGTAGCAGCGGTAAAAGGCTTAATAACATAGCCATTAACGCCCGCTTGCGCCGCTGCAACAATTTGTTCTTTCTTAGCTTCTGCAGTTACCATCAAAACCGGAATATGTTTTAAATTAACATCGGCGCGAATTGCTCTCAGTAGGTCAATTCCTTGCATGCCTGGCATATTCCAATCTGTCACAACTAAATCGAAGTCCCCTTGTTGCAACATGGGTAACGCTGTGTTGCCGTCATCCGCTTCTTGTATGTTTGTAAATCCAAGATCTTTTAATAAGTTCTTGATAATCCGACGCATCGTCGAGAAATCATCAACAACAAGAATCTTCATATTCTTATCCAAAACCATCTCCGGTGAGGGTTCAACCCTTTAAATTGACTGTTTATTATTCGTTCGAACGCCAAGATTGCATGCGTGACTTCAGTTTCAACATGGCTTGACTGTGTATTTGGCTGACTCTGGACTCACTTACATCCAGAACGTCTCCGATTTCCCTTAAATTTAATTCTTCGTCGTAGTACAAAGACAAAACGATTGCTTCACGCTCCGGCAAGGTAGTAATAGCATGAGCCAGTGCTTTTTGGAACGATCCCTGCACTAAATCTTCAAAAGGTGTGTCTGATCCCTTAGTGAGCTCAGTGGTCACGACGTCATCGCTAACCCCAAGAGCTTCCATTCCAATAATTTTGCCCGCATTCACCTCGTTGAGCATCTGATGATAATCGTCGATGTTTACCTGCAGTTTGTCGGCAATATCAACATCTCTGGCATCTCTACCTGTTTCCCGCTCAACCGCATTTATCGCGGCGGTAATCGCCCTGCCGTTCTTGTGAACAGAGCGGGGAGTCCAATCTCCCTTACGTATTTCATCCAGCATAGAGCCACGAATGCGGATACCGGCAAAGGTTTCAAAACTTGCTCCCTTGCTGCCGTCAAAATTGCGGGATGCTTCCAGCAAACCAATCATGCCCGCCTGAATCAAATCATCAACTAACACACTGGCGGGCAACCTGGCGACTAAATGATGCGCTATGCGCTTAACCAGTGTTGCATGACGCTCCACTAATTCATTTTTATCATTTAGCTGTTGGTATGCTGCCGCTTTGTTATTCACCCGTGATCGCCTACCGCATTTTTAGTGATCAGTTGTTCCAGAAAAAACTCTAAATGACCACCAGGTTGTGCAGGTACCGGCCAATCTGCGGCTTGTCGAGCAAGACTTCGAATAGCGACGGATGCCGGAGAATTCGGATAAGCTTCAACAATCGCTTTTTGCTTACGCACTGATTTACGTACATTTTCATCAAAGGGTATGGTTGCAACAAGCTCTAAGGCTACATCCAAAAAGCGGTCAGTTACCTTGGTAAGTTTGGAGAAAAGCTCCTGCCCTTCACGGGGATTTCTGACCATATTGGCAACGATTTTAAACCTAAAGACACCGTGATCTTTATTGAGAATTTTGATTAGGGCATAGGCATCGGTCAGTGAGGTCGGTTCGTCACAGACCACCATCATAATATCCTGCGAAGCCCGGGAAAAACTTAGTACCATGTCCGAAATGCCGGCGGCCGTGTCGACAATTAATATATCAATTTGCGAGCGCAGTTCGCTAAATGCGCGAATAAGCCCGGCATGTTCGGTGGGGGTTAGTTCCGTCATGGATTGGCTGCCGGAAGTAGCTGGCGCTATTTTAATTCCGTAAGGCCCTTCCACTAACACATCATCCAAGGTGCATTCACCTGATAGGACATGGGAAAGATTTTTTTCAACTCTTAAGCCAAGTAATACATCTACATTAGCCAAGCCAAGATCCGCATCTAGTACCATGACGCGTTTACCTTGTTGTGCCAAAGAAATAGCGGTATTCAGTGTAACGTTGGTTTTACCCACTCCACCTTTACCACCAGTCACGGCGATTACTTTGATTAATCTAGATTGATTCATCCGTCTTAAGCTACTTGCCTGATCCTCAGTCATACTGCCACTACTACGTTATTGTCGGTATTTACCCTAGTATGAATTATTCCGTATTTTTTATAAAGCTTCGCAGCACTTGATATTAAAAATTTTGCCTCTGCCACTCGTAAATCCTCAGGAACTTTTTGTCCATCAGTAACATAGCTTATGGCTAACTTATGCTGGATAGCAGCACTTATCGCTTCGCCAAGACTGTAACATTCGTCCAATTTAGTAAAAATACATCCTTTCAAACTGATTCGCTTAAATGCGTTAATCGTTTGCTGCATAACTTGATACTGACTATTGGCCTGCATCACTAGATATTTTTTGATAGTAGCACAGGAATTTTGATTTAGTGTATCTAACTGTTTGATTAGTCTGGTGTCTCTTTGGCCAAACCCAGCAGTATCTATCAATACCAAACGCTTGTTTCTAAATTGGTAAAGTAAATCCGATAGTTCGTTGGCATCTTGCGCTTTTTTTACTACGCAACCAATAATCCGCCCATAAGTTGCAATTTGTTCGTAGGCCGCAATTCTATAGTTGTCGAGGGTAATAATTGCGACTTGATCGGCACCATATTTTTGTGCCCCCTGAGCCGCGAGTTTTGCGATAGTAGTCGTTTTTCCTGTACCGGTAGGCCCCATCAACGCAACAGCGCCCCCCTCTGACAAAATATCATCGTTTCGTGTTTGAATTCTGTTGGACAACAATCGTAACAAAAATAACCAGGATTGCCGCTCATCTGCCGACTCTGGTGCATAAGACACCACTTCTTCGGCAAGATCACTGGCGATCCCCATTTGTTCCAAGCGGGAAACAAGATAACCATGTAAAGGGTGATTACGCTTTTTATCCTGTTTGATTAGACCCGCCACTTGAAACTGCAACACATTACGCAGTGAAGATAGCTCCTGACGCATTTCATTGATCGCTTTGCTATCGTCACTGGCCCGTTGAGGAACAGCTTGCTTTACCAACTCAGGACTTGAATGTGAGTTAGTTTTTAGGGGGGCCACAATTGATTGATTCGAAACTTGTGCTTGTTTCTCTAGCAGCGCCTTCAGACTATCCGGGCCACTGTCGCCGATAATTTCACTTAAGGTAGGCGTATTCTTAACTGCAGCAGAACCAGGCGCCTTACCTGCAGGAACCTTGGCATTAAACATGGGCTCTTTATCATACGCCGCAACAATCTCCACACCATCAGCATGCTTCTTGTTGGACATAATCACCGCATCACCACCCAATTCATCTTTAACCTGATTAAGTGCCTCACGCATGTCTTTGCCATAAAAACGTCTAATTTTCACTTAATACCCCTTTGTGCTATTACTTAGTGACAGTTTATTGACCCACAGCACTGACAATTTTAATTTGTTTATCATCAGGAATCTCCTGGTAAGACAATACATGTAAGCCACTAACCGCATGCTTTAAGAATCTCGACAGTACTGGTCTGAGCATGCCCGATGTAAGTAATACCGCGGGTTCCCCCGCTAATTCCTGCTGTTGTGATGCTTCGCTTAATGAAACCTGTAAGCGCTCCGCTAAACCCGGCTCAATACCGGCACCATCTGCACCACCCGCCTGCAGTGACTGGTGCAACATCTGTTCCAACTCTGGCGCTAGGGTAATTACTGGAATTTCTGCCAGGCCTCCGTTTATTTCTTGCACGATCAAACGTTTAAGCGCAATACGCACAGCAGACACCAATACGTCCGGATCTTGACTCTTTGGTCCATACTCGCACAGAGTTTGCACAATGGTACGCATGTCACGAATAGGAACACCCTCGTACAACATAGTTTGCAGCACTTTTACCACCGTGCTTAAAGGCAGGATTTCTGGCACTAAGCCTTCAACTAACTTGGGGCTCTGTTTGGCGAGTAAATCAAGTAATTGCTGCACTTCTTCGTGCCCTAGCAACTGGTAAGCGTTATTGGTCAGTAATTGGCTTAAATGAGTAGCCACCACTGTGGCGGCATCAACTACGGTGTAACCAAGTGTCTGGGCGTGTTCTCGCTGCGATGTCCTGATCCATACTGCATCCAAACCAAAGGCCGGGTCTTTGGTTGCTTTACCTTCCAATTTACCAAAGACTTGTCCTGGATTAATTGCCAGCTCATCATCATGACTTATTTCAGCCTCACCAACCGTCACTCCCATCATGGCAATCGTGTAATTGTTAGGACTAAGATCCAAGTTATCGCGAATGTGTACCGGTGGGATCAAGAAACCCAACTCTTGAGACAGTTTTTTACGGACTCCTTTAATACGCGTCAATAACTCGCCACCTTGAGCTTTATCCACCAAAGGTATTAGGCGATAACCCACTTCCAATCCGATCGTATCAACATGCTGTACATCGTCCCAACCCAGTTCCTTTATCTCGGCTGGCTGCTTACTCATAGCTGGCAAATTGTCGAGCCGCTCGGGCTCAGCCGCGAGCTTCTGTGCATGCCAATGTCTATAATAAGCATAACCACCAACCACTGCACTAAAGCCAAGAAAGGCCACGTGGGGCATGCCAGGGACAACGCCCATTACAAATAGAATACCTGAAGTAATATACAGCGCCTGTTGGTTGCCTAACTGTCTGGTCAACTCTTGCCCCATCTCCTGAGAGTCGTTTTCCCTGGTCACGATAATGGCTGTAGCAACGGAAAGTAGCAATGAGGGTATTTGTGCCACCAGACCATCACCTATGGTCAACAAGGTATAAATTTCAATCGCCTCACTAAAGGCCAAATCATGCTGAATAATGCCGATAAACAAGCCTCCGACAATATTTATCAACATGATAAATAGGCCGGCCACCGCATCTCCTTTTACAAACTTGGAAGCACCGTCCATCGAACCATAAAAATCTGCTTCACTGGTGACTTCAAATCGACGCTTTCGCGCTTCATCTTGATCTATAAAACCCGCATTTAAATCTGCGTCAATCGCCATTTGCTTACCAGGCATTGCGTCAAGGGTAAAGCGGGCACTTACTTCTGATATACGTCCTGCGCCAGCAGTCACTACTTTAAAATTGATAATAAGTAAAATGGCGAAGACCACGATGCCTACAGCATAGTTGCCGCCGATCACCACTTCACCAAAAGCTTGTATCACCTTACCCGCCGCATCTCCCCCTTCATGTCCTTCAAGCAATACGATTCGGGTAGAGGCCACATTCAGCGCCAATCTAAGAACGGTTGCAATCAATAAGACTAGAGGGAAAATGCCAAAGTCGACGGGCTTTTTAGTAAATACCGAAACCAAAATCACCACTAGTGACAAAGCAATATTAAAGCTAAATAGAATATCCAACAGGAAGGCGGGCATGGGCAAAATAACCATACCCATAATCGCCAGCAGCACTATAGGTGCGCCCAAACCAGATAATACCGGTTTGAAGGAGTTCTTATCGAAACGACTAAGGTATGCGGTTAATGCCATATAGCGAAATTTTGACAGTTGACGGATGTATTACCGTTTTTAGCAACAAGTAAGCCAACTCGCGGTTATAGCGAAGTTACTTTAACCCACACCGTCAAAACAAATGGGGCTCCGATTCGAGATTGCCATTTAAGGAACGTCGTCCCCCTTAAGAAAGAGAACAAAGTAAAAATGCAGTGTTATTAAGAAATTTAAGCAATGGGGATAGCTGACGAAAAAAAGCAAAATACCTTTGCAGAAAAATTTGCGAAAAAACGTCAGACTAGGGCTGATACCACAATTCCTTGCGCTGCAAAGGTGTAGCCTCAGGCAAAAAAGCATTTTCCATATCAAAAAAACGACGGTCCTTAATATTCGATTTATTCAACATATCTTGATGAACCTGCAAGAACAATTCGTCAAACTTGCCATTGGCGATAGACATTTCCAAGCCCCTTTCAAGTAAGTTAGCTAAGGGGACGCTCTTATTGTTTACGAATAAATACATAGCTGAGGGGTATCTAATAACGATATTTGGTTCCAGCACTAAGCGCTCACTGAAGACTGGATTAGCTAACTCTCCCCATACTTCCACCAATGAACGAGGAAAAAAATCCGCCTGTGCTTTACGCAACATATCAAATAGTTTTGCATATTTTTTGGAGGTTGCAACTTCAAAGCCATTGGCTTGTAAAATTTTGGTGTCCGGCCAATCGAGTCCTTGCACACCAATCAACTTGATCAGATGTTCTGATTCTTGAATG
Source organism: Paraglaciecola sp. (assembly GCA_034111125.1). Lineage (GTDB taxonomy): Bacteria > Pseudomonadota > Gammaproteobacteria > Enterobacterales > Alteromonadaceae > Paraglaciecola. The sequence goes on along the minus strand of JAWUXW010000131.1, from coordinate 14,262 downwards.
TATTTAAATCGTTCGCTCATATCATCTCTGATCAACAATAAACGCCAGCCTATTAGACCTTTAAAGATTGGAATTCGTATAGGCAACAGCTGTTCTTCAAGTTGAGGGTTAGTGACACTCCACAGAACATTAATTTCACGATTGGCCGCTAACTCTTTTAGCGCTTTTCCTTGCACTAATATCTTATCTGAAGGTATTAAACGGTAATTCACACCAGTTTGCTCCAGTGCTAGGGAAAGGAGTTGCACAGGATAGGCGGTTCGCAAGTCTGATTCGAACAACGGTCTTGGATAGGTTATCTGCCACGACGCTGCTTGAGCAAGGGCGCTAATAAAAATGAGCTGGAATGTGATCAGTCTGAGCATAGGATATCTACTTATGATCCTGTTGAAACAATTTGTCTAAAGCCTGCTCGTTATCATCAATTACGGCAACGATAATTTTTTTAAGTCATCGTCGGTCTTTTGCAGGTCATAGGATGCTGCACGAGCAAACCATAGTTCATTATTTTTGTCATCGTACAGTCAGCGTATATTAATAGACATTAATGTAGCAGACAAGCCTAAGCTCTGATTGATTTACGCCACGTGCTTTACCAACCCGGTAATATTAAGGATTTCAATCAGCCTTTTAAAAGGTGAAAGTAAGAGCAGCAAGCTTGTGCACAAGACAGCGTCGCTATAGGTAATTTATTCAATACCAATAAATTTGTGGGTCTGCAACGACAAACGCCAATTACGGGAAATACAGGTAGATATTGCCAATTCTGTGGCCCGTTTTTGCATACTAATGGGCTGCAAATAGATAACTGGAGGGGTTTGTGTGCCCAACAACAGCAATACTTGATCCAGTTCATCAATATGTTTTTGCATGGCAACGGCATGTTTTATCTCGTTTGCCCTGAACATAGCACTGGCCAATACCGTTCTGCCTCCCGGCATATTAACTTTGGGCGAGACCGTTACCCATGCATCGTCATGTACTTGAATTTCATAAGTACCACTGGTTTCAATTTGTATTGAATACCCTGAGTCGATTAAGACGGCAGACAATGGCCTCAAATCATACATACAAGGTTCGCCTCCGGTCACCACGATATGTTTAGCCTGATATTCATGTTGGGCAAATAGTGCCAACAAATCTGTGACATCAGTGCTAAACCAATGCTCTGACTCACCTTTTTCTGCCATCACCTGCTCAGCACTGCGGCTTAACTCAGTATTGATGATCCAGGTATGTTTGGTATCACACCAAGGGCAGCCAACCGGACAACCTTGCAAACGCACAAATATCGATGGTACGCCGGTGTGGGCGCCCTCCCCTTGAATAGATTCAAAAACTTCATTAATTTTGTAAGCTAGCAATAGATTTTCCTGGGTATACATGTTGCTAATGTCTGCTAATCACTTAAGATCAGACATATGAATGTTGGGGATTATAGAGAAGCTAGGCGCATGGCACAAAAGGTAGTGGTAATTTATTCTGGGGGCATGGACTCTTTTACCGTGCTCAATCTGGCCGTAAGGCAAAAATATGATGTTTATACTCTGTCTTTTGACTACGGGCAACGGCATAAGAAAGAACTAGACTATGCGGCAAGAGCCTGCGCCGAGCTTGATGTACACCATAAAATTGTCGATATATCGTCGATTAATCAATTGATTGGGGGCTCTTCTCTGACATCGGATATTCCCGTAGCTGAAGGCCATTACGCAGAACAGAGCATGAAGAGTACCGTGGTGCCGAATCGCAATATGATTTTACTCTCCATGGCTGTGGGTTATGCGGTTTCTCTTGAAGCCAGTCAGGTATTTTATGGTGCACATTCAGGTGACCACGCCATTTACCCCGACTGCCGCCCGGAATTCGTCAATCGCATGAATGAAGTATGCGCCATTGCTAATTATAAAAAAGTTGAAATTGTCACCCCCTTTCTGGAGCAAAGTAAAACCGAAATACTGAGCAGCGGCTTAGCGATGGGCTTGGATTATAATCTAAGTTGGACGTGCTACAACGGGCGGGAGAAGGCTTGCGGTAAATGTGGCGCTTGTCAGGAAAGACTAGAAGCCTTTACAGAAAATAAGGTAAAAGATCCCCTAGAGTATGAGTAAAAGCAATCCTCATTGATATATACCCGTCACTGCAAAACGCCACTTTCAGCGGGTTTTGAAATGAGGTGGATTTAAATTGGCGAACCTTAGTTTTTTTATTTAGATGCCTGTTGAATAAAATAAGAAATCTCTTTGATTAAGTGACGCAAAACCGGGTTTAAACGGGTGTTTTTGCCGTTCATCACAAATAACTCATGAGCAAATTCAAAGGCTCCGCCCTCAACGGCAACCAGACCGAGGTCCTTTGCCTGGTGATCAAGCATATAATCTGGCAGCAAACCAACATATTCCTCGGTCATGATGGCCGCCAAACAAGCATCAAAAGAATCAGAGAAGGTCTGGATAGACATTCGCCTGTCTTTATCAATATAATTTGCCGAGGATAAGCCAGAAATACCAATAGCAGGGTAATCTTCGATACTGAGGTCTTTTGGCAGTCTTTCTGAATATTTGGCTAAGACATGTTTGGGCGCACAATACAGTCGCCCTTTACAAGTGACTTCAACGGGGTGGAAGGTCACAGATTCAGGTTTCAACATATCATAGGTAGACAAGACCAAATGACACTCACCTGAAAGGGCGACGTGTTCGACTTCGTTGTACAAACGGGTTTGAATGTTGACATGAATATCATCAAATTTATTCATGGTGCTTTTCACCGCGCGACTTACCGCCAGATGATAAGACAAGGGCAAGCTCGCCATCATGACCAGAGTGACATGCCCTGAATAATCATCATGCAAACTTTTAAGGTTGAAAACGAAATTATCAAAGGAGTTGAAGATGCGCTTGGTTTCTTGATACACCACTTCACCTTCTTTTGTCATCTGGAAGCCTCCACGCCCCCGGTGGCATAAAACTAAATCTAATCGTTCTTCCAACTTTTTAATCGCGACACTAATATTAGGCCGCTGCATGCGCAGCACCGGCTCAGCTGCAGTAAAACCATTACATGATGCGACGGCATAAAATACCCGCAGTAATTTGATATCCGATTCCTGAAGACGATTTAACATGCTTGCACAACTTATAGGTATGGTTATTGATACTAATCATCATATTAGGCAAGAGAAAACAGGATTACCACGGAAATTTTTTATTATCTCTAGCAACAGTGACTAAGCCCTGCAAATCCAGCTCAAAGTGTTGCATATTGCCTACTAAAACGCTTACGACACCTTAACTAATTCGGCCCTAAACGCTTCTATTTCATCCCGTAAACTTGCGGCCTGCTCAAACTCCAGATCCTTGGCCAACTGAAACATGCGTTTTTCCAGCTCAGTAATTTTAGCCATAATTTCTGTCGGACTCAGTATCTGATACTTTTTACCTGATTCTGAAACCTTACGCAATTTCACTTTGTTGCCATCGGAACTGCCATCACCTACATCCATAATGTCCGTGACCGGTTTGTATAACTGGGTAGGCACAATGCCATTAGCCTTATTATGGGCCCGCTGTTTTTCTCTGCGGCGATCGGTTTCATCAATAGCGCGCTGCATGGAGCCGGTAATTCTGTCGCCATATAAAATCGCTCGGCCGTTGATATGCCTTGCTGCCCGGCCCATAGTTTGGATCAACGAACGGTCTGAGCGCAGAAAACCTTCCTTATCGGCATCCAATATTGCCACCAGAGCGACCTCTGGCATATCCAGACCTTCCCGCAGCAGATTAATACCAACCAGCACATCAAACTTGCCAATTCGCAGGTCACGAATAATTTCGATGCGCTCAACCGTATCAATATCAGAATGCAGATAACGGGCTTTGACGCCGTGCTCGTCCAGATAGTCACTTAAATCTTCCGACATGCGTTTGGTCAAAGTGGTTACCAGCACCCGTTCATTAAGCGCGACAGATTTGTGAATTTCTGACAGCAGGTCATCTACCTGAGTGCCCACCGGCCGTATTTCAATTTCCGGGTCAAGCAAACCGGTTGGCCGCACCACTTGCTCAATAATATCATCTGGGGTTTTGGCCAACTCGTATTTACCGGGAGTGGCAGAAACATAAATAGTTTGTGGAGAAATCTGCTCAAATTCTTCGAACTTCAAAGGTCGGTTATCTAAGGCGGACGGTAAGCGAAAACCATATTCGACCAGGGTTTCTTTTCTCGAACGATCTCCCTTGTACATGGCGCCAATCTGCGAAACAGTCACATGAGATTCATCAATAAACAGCAGACCATCAGCTGGAAAATAATCAATCAATGTGGGCGGCGGATCCCCTGGGTTTCTGCCGGACAAATAACGGGAATAATTCTCAATCCCCGAGCAATAACCGAGCTCCTGCATCATTTCCATATCAAACTGGCAGCGCTGACGGACTCGCTGCTCTTCAACCAATTTGTTGACCGATTTAAGTTGCTCGCTGCGCTCTTTAAGCTCAACTTTTATATGTCCGATCGCATCGAGAATTTTTTCTCTGGGTGTCACGTAGTGGGTCTTTGGGAAGACTGTGGCCCGGGTAACTGTTTTTTCAATGGCACCGGTAAGGGGGTCAAAGATACTAATGCGCTCCACTTCCTCGTCAAACAGCTCAACCCGAATACCGTGGCGTTCAGAGTCGGCAGGAAAGACATCAATCACATCACCACGGACCCGAAACGTTCCCCGCTCAAAGGCAATATCATTGCGGGTATATTGTATTTCAACCAGACGACGCAATATGTCACGCTGATTCATCACATCGCCCTGACGAAAATGCACCAACATTTTCATGTAAGAATCAGGATCGCCTAAACCATAAATGGCCGACACGCTGGAAACAATAATAACGTCACGTCTTTCCATTAAGGCTTTGGTAGCAGATAAACGCATTTGCTCGATGTGGGAGTTAATTGAGGCATCTTTCTCAATAAACGTATCACTGGAGGGCACATAGGCTTCAGGCTGATAATAGTCATAATAGGAGACAAAGTACTCGACCGCATTGTTGGGAAAGAACTCTTTCATTTCTCCATACAATTGCGCTGCCAAAGTTTTATTGTGCGCCAATATCAAGGTAGGGCGCTGCACCCGATCAATCACGTTGGCCATGGTAAACGTTTTGCCCGAGCCGGTTACGCCCAGTAAGGTTTGGCATGACAAGCCGTTTTCTAGCCCCTCCACTAGGGCTTCAATGGCCTTTGGCTGGTCCCCGGCGGGTGAATAAGTGGATTTTAGGCCAAATGGACGGCTCATCCTTTTACCTCTGAGACGAACGGCGCGGATTCGACTTGGCTTTGCATCACTTTTCTAAACCAAAGGTAGGCCACCAACCCAGTGAGTACGTTGGCCAGGATCCCGGCCCAAAACATTCCTTCAAGGTCGTATAATTGGCTACCAAAAAAGGAAATCGGCACGAAGAATACGAACAGACGCAGTGCGCTTAGCATCAGTGCTGACATAGGTTTGTGCATCGCATTGAAGGATGAATTGGTTAAAATCACCACGCCCTGCGCGCCATAACCAAGGGGCACGATAACTAAATATAGTTGGATCAAATCGGCCACTTCTTGCTCTACTGTAAATATACTAGCAAAGACCCCAGATAGCATAAACATCACGGCAAATATGAATAATTGCCAAAGCAGCACAAAGCGCACACATAAACGGTAGGCCTGTTTCACTCGCACCAGTTGATTGGCCCCAAAGTTTTGACTGATAAATGGTGGCAGTGACATAGAAAGAGATAACACCACAATGCTAGCGATAGACTCCAGTCGTCCTCCGACTCCCCAGGCGGCGACGGAGGCAGGGCCATAAGTCGCGACTATCGCAGTTAAAATTCCGGCAGATATTGGAGTCAGCATATTCGCTCCCGCTGCCGGCAGACCAATTTTCAGAATACCTCCAGTGCTGTTTTTCAGCTGAGGCCAGGTCAATAAGCGGGGTTCGATTAGCTGACGCTTAACGGCCAGCAGATACAATATATAAACCAGGCCAATACCCCAGGCGATCAGGGTCGCCAGGGCCGCCCCTTGAATACCCATCGCAGGCACAGGACCCCAGCCGAAAATTAATAGAGGGTCAAGTAAGGCGTTTACAAAGCCCCCAAAGGCCATTATATAACTTGGAGTCTTGGTATCGCCGGAGGCTCGTAGCACACTATTGCCAACCATTGGCATGGCAAGAAATACTCCAGCGAGGTACCAAACCACCATATAGTCATGAATGTGAACAAGTAAATCTTCGTTCGCGCCTAGTAAGGTAAAGATTGGCTCAATACTTAATACGCCAATAACGGCCAGCACGATTGCCAATACAAAAGCCAACATTAAGGCGCCGGTTGCGGCCTGCTTTGCCTGTGCAGATTTCCCTGATCCTAAATATCGAGCGATAACCGCTGAGGTACCGATACCCAGACCTATATTCAAGCTAATCACTGTGAAGGTTACCGGGAAAGTAAAACTGATGGCGGCCAGCTCTTGGGTGCCCAACATGCCAATAAAGAATGTGTCTACCAAACCGAAGGTCATTAGCATGACCATGCCAATAATCATGGGCAGGGTCATCTTCCATAATGTCTGGGGGATGGGGTTATTCAATAGATCAGGGCGTTTCGATGACTCAGTACTTTGCTTCACACGGCTACTCTCTAAGTTAAATTCGCCGCTTACTAAGCGGGGGCATATAATACGGGATGCACCGCGGTAAAACTAAAAAACTTCTGTTTATTGACAATCCTTGCCGATATGAGGCGGTTAATCGTTCTTATATGCTGGTGTTGAACCTGTAAGATACCGTCAGCTAAGTAAATAAACTGTATTAAAATCATAACTGTCGACTAGTTAATTTGTGCTCAGTAGTTATTTTTAACAGTCAATTAATCAAGTATCTCTTTACTTGTCGGCATAAATTTTATTGAAGTATAAATTCAAAATACAAGTAAATAGTGGATAATTTTACTTTTACTTTAAAAAACAACACACAAGCAAAACCACCTCTGCTTAAAAATCACTCAAGTCGAAGGAAAATACCCCAGGAAGAAACGTAATTAATTGAAATATAATATTATTATTAAATAATGACACTTAATTCAGGTTTTGTGTTGACAACGTTTCTACTACGCTGAACAAGCTTCCGACAAAACAATACACACACTTATCCACAGATTTAGTGGATAAGTGCCCCCAGCTCGAGTTTGGCGTAGTTTGCACTAATCACTGTGAATAATTTAGGTAAGTAATCACTAACCTTACAAACAGACTTCTTAGGTTACATTTTTGTTAAATACTGGTTTTAAAAACAGTGTGCAACAAATTGTTAATAATAATTTAATATAAAGAAAGAATTTATTGGTCTTTTGTTCCTGTCGAATATTTAGTGCTTAGACGAGAGTTCTGTAGAACTTTAGTGTATGAAAAATCACCTATTAAACTAACGAAATGCAAAGCAAGCAGATAAATGACCCATAATCGCAAAAGATTACTAAATATGTTGTTGAGAGTGTTGACAGTTGGCGGCATGCTCATTAACATTCGCCCCCGTTGAAAAACGGCTCAACTAGGCAGCCAAGTCATCGTAAACCTTACGATATTTAGCTTAGCAAAGTTAGCAAAATTTCAACCGTGTGAAATTTGATTCCCCCTTAGCTCAGCTGGTTAGAGCGACGGACTGTTAATCCGCAGGTCCCCCGTTCGAGTCGGGGAGGGGGAGCCAATTCACATACTTGTGCACAAGGTTAAATTTAAAATACGATTCCCCCTTAGCTCAGCTGGTTAGAGCGACGGACTGTTAATCCGCAGGTCCCCCGTTCGAGTCGGGGAGGGGGAGCCAAATCGCTATTCACTTCGTTATACACAATACAACATCATTCCTACTTACTGATTAAACTTTTGATTATCAAGTTGTTTATGTGCCCGGAAATAAAGATAATGGATCTGATCCGGCAATACCTGGCAAACATATAAAGCTCACATGACAGAATTTATACTTTTATTGATCAGCACCGTACTGGTAAACAACTTTGTATTGGTGCAGTTTTTGGGCTTATGCCCGTTTATGGGGGTATCCGGCAAATTGGAGACCGCCATAGGCATGTCTATGGCAACCACTTTTGTACTTACTTTAGCCTCATTATCCAGTTATTTGGTCGAGCACTATATCCTTATCCCTCTGGAACTTGGATATCTGCGCACCTTAAGCTTTATCCTGGTAATCGCAGTCGTTGTGCAATTTACCGAGATGGTCGTACATAAAACCAGTCCCACACTGTATCGTCTTCTAGGTATCTTCCTGCCCCTGATCACCACCAATTGCGCTGTATTAGGGGTTGCCTTGTTAAACATCAATCAAGAGCACAACTTTGTTGAGTCGGTGATTTATGGCTTTGGCGCAGCCTTGGGTTTTTCACTGGTGCTAATTTTATTTTCCGCCATGCGAGAGCGCTTAGCCGTCGCAGATGTGCCCGCTCCTTTTAAAGGCGCTTCGATAGGCATGGTCACCGCAGGCCTCATGTCTTTGGCCTTTATGGGCTTTACCGGCTTGGTTAAATTTTAATGTCACTACTAACAACCATACTCGTCGCCTTGCTCGCCCTTGGTGGCTTGGCACTCATCTTCGGTTTGATACTCGGTTATGCCTCAATTCGTTTCAAAGTAGAGGGGGATCCACTGGTAGAGCAAATCGACGAAATACTGCCGCAAACCCAATGTGGTCAATGTGGTTATCCCGGTTGCAAGCCTTATGCCCAGGCCATCGCTGAGGGAGATGTTATTAACAAATGCCCACCTGGCGGCGATGCCACCATTAAAAAACTGGCCGAGTTAATGGGCGTAGAAGCCACATCCCTTGATGCTGCTCACGGTAAAGAAGACGTTAAAAAAGTCGCTTATATTCGCGAAGACGAGTGCATTGGCTGTACTAAGTGCATACAAGCCTGCCCGGTAGACGCTATTTTGGGCGCGGCGAAACAAATGCACACGGTAATTGTAGATGAATGTACAGGTTGTGATTTATGTGTGGACCCCTGCCCCGTTGACTGTATTGATATGATACCTCTAGCAAGCAATGCCTCGGCCTGGCGCTGGGACATCAAAGCTATTCCAGTCAAGCAGCTAAGTTGATTAGAGAACATATGCAAACTGATTTTGAACAAGTAATTGATAAGTTGCAGAGCAAACAACAATGGGATTTTCCCGGCGGTGTATTTCCTGCACAGCAAAAAGAGCTGTCTAATCAGACGCAAATCCTCACCCTTCCCCTAGCTCAACGATTTTTTGTCCCGGTAAAGCAGCATATTGGCGTTGAAGGACATGTTATTGTAGTGGCTGGGGATAAGGTACTTAAAGGTCAGGCCCTCAGTAAGAGTATGAATGATTTTGCCGTGCCGGTGCACGCACCAACTTCCGGTACGGTTATCGGTGTTGGCCCCCATGAGTCGGCTCATCCCTCTGGTTTGCCTGAGCTTACGGTTGAAATAGAGCCGGATGGTGAAGATAAGTGGCATGAACTAAGTCCCTTACAAGATTATCAAAATCAATCGAAAATGACGGTATTGGCCGCCATTTGCGATGCTGGAATAAGCGGTATGGGCGGGGCAGGATTTCCCACCCATATCAAGGCAGCCCCCAAGAAAGAAGTCGAGTTTTTAATCATCAATGGCGTGGAATGTGAGCCTTATATCACCTCTGATGACAGATTAATGCGCGAACATGCCTGGCAAATTCGTCAGGGTATAGACGTGCTGACCCACTTGTTGTCCCCGAAAAAAATACTTATTGCCATTGAAGACAATAAACCTGAAGCCATTGAGGCCATGCAGGTGGCCTGTCACGAAAACCCCCAATACATGGTTTGTGCTATCCCCACCAAGTATCCGGCAGGTGGCGAAAAACAATTAATCCAGGTGCTGACCAACCGTGAGGTTCCCAAGCAAGGTTTACCTGGGGATGTTGGGGTGATTATGCACAATGTCGGTACCTGTTATGCCATTGCCGATGCGGTTTTTTCTGGTAAACCTCTCACCCAAAGAGTGGTGACCGTCAGCGGCCATGCCGTCAACAAACCAGGTAATGTATGGGCGTTGGTCGGCACGCCAATCGAACATCTGTTGACTCACGCCGAATACCAAGGCGCTAAGCAACCTCAGCCAAAAGTGATAATGGGTGGCCCGATGATGGGCTTTACGGTTACCAGTAATCAGGTGCCAGTGGTAAAAATCACCAATTGTTTGTTACTGCCTACCGCCAATGAAGTTGCCGATACAGACAATGAGCAAGCCTGCATTCGCTGTGGCATGTGTGCCGACGCTTGCCCCGCCAGTTTGTTACCCCAGCAGCTGTTCTGGCACAGTAAGGCCAAAGAGCTAGAAAAGGCCCAAGAATATAATTTGTTCGACTGCATCGAATGCGGAGCCTGCGCCTATGTTTGCCCCAGCGAAATACCTCTGGTGCACTATTATCGCATCGCCAAAGCTGAGATAAGAATTGAGCAGGACGAAAAGCAAAAAGCTGATAAAGCCAGAGAACGTTTTGAAAGCCGCTCTGCCCGATTAGTCAAAGAGCAAGAAGCCCGAGATGAAAAACATCGTAAGGCCGCAGAAGCGCGCAAACAGGCGATGGAATCGAACGGCAATGGCGCCAAAGACAAAATTGCCGCAGCATTAGCCCGAGCCAAAGCGAAAAAGCGTCAGGCTAATGAGTCTGTCGACAATCAGGATCCACCCATCGGATCGATTGCCCAGCAGCCATCAACTACTGCGGCGGATCCAAGTGCAAACACCAGTAGCAATGAAAGGGTGGCTGCTGCGATAGCCCGGGCAAAGGCCAAACGGGCAGCGCAGACGCAGGCACAAGCCAAAGCAACAGGCGATGCTGGCTCCTCTGATGAGCATGGCACAGAAATCGAAAGCGCCGCAAACGAAAGCACTACTCAACCGGTCGACGATACACCAATTCAAGCATCTGAAAACCCAGTGGTGGCAGGGCCAATTAAAACCAATGAAAAGCGAGCCAATGAAAAACTTGAGCCCGTTTCAGAAAATGCCTTAACTACAGGTACAGCGAAGCCTTTACCAGTTGCTTTAGCAGAGTCCTTGTCTGTCGAACCAGCAATAGCCGTAGAGGCGGAACAAAAGCCCCCTATCACAGAATTAAAAGTCACTAAACCCCGCGTGACTAAAGCAAGGGTGAGCAAGGTCATAACCACCGAAGAAAAAGTAAGCCCTGCGTCCTCTGGTGAAAGCCTAACTGATAAACAGATTGACGACGCCAGCAAGAAAGTCAAGGTTACCGCAGCAGTAGCCAAGGCAAAAGCCAAGCGGGCCGCACTGCAAAAAGCGAAAGCTGAGGATGAAACAGTCGATGTACCGCTTACAGAGAATAAAGAAGAACAACAATTAGATGCAAAAAAACGCAGAATTGCCACGGCGGTTGCCAAGGCTAAGGCCAAAAAAGCGGCTCAAACTGCAAATACCAACAACAAAGATGAAAGCTAAGCACCACAAAAATGAATTATAAACTCGCCAGTTCACCTCACCAGCACATTCGTCGGGATACCGGCCAGCTTATGCGGCTGGTCATTTACGCCCTGATCCCCGGTTTATTCTTGCAAACCTGGTTTTTCGGCTTCGGTACCATTGTGCAAGTGCTCATTGCCGTCATAACCGCCGTGGTGACCGAAGCCAGTATTTTAGAGCTACGCAAACGAGATTTTGAGAAGGCCCTCAAAGACTATAGTGCGGTCCTTACCGCCGTATTGTTGGCCATCAGTATTCCCCCTTTTGCTCCCTGGTGGATCATTGTCATTGGTACATTTTTCGCCATTGCGATAGTCAAGCAATTGTATGGTGGCCTGGGTTTCAACGTTTTCAATCCGGCTATGGCGGCCTACGTGATGTTACTGGTATCGTTCCCGGTGCAAATGACCCAATGGCTTCCTCCCCTTCACTTGGCAGAATATGGTCACGGATTGATGGATGCCGTTTATGCAGTGTTTACCGGCTACAGTGTTGAAGGCTTCAGCCTGGCCCAACTACGCACGGGCGTTGACGCCTATACAATGGCCACACCGCTGGACGCCATCAGAACAGGTTTGGCCCAGGGCCTGACCTATTCTGAAGGTCTAGAAAATACAATTTTTGACAGTTTTACCACAGCCATTAGTGTCAGTTGGTTCTGGGTTAACTGCGGCTATTTGCTGGGAGGACTGTACTTAATCAAGCGAAAAGTTATTAACTGGCATATCCCTAGCAGCATGATTGCCGGACTCTTTTTGTGCTCACTAGTGATGTTTTTAGTGGACCCAGATCAGTTTGCTTCTCCTCTCTTTCATGTATTTAGTGGCAGCATTATCTTAGGGGCCTTTTTTATTGCCACCGACCCGGTCTCGGCCTCAACCACCAACAAAGGCCGCATTATTTTTGGCTTGTGTATCGGTATCTGGGTTTACCTGATCCGCACCTGGGGCGGATATCCCGACGCGATTGCGTTTGCGGTGTTAATTATGAATATGGCCGTGCCCCTTATCGACTATTACACTCGCCCTCGAACATACGGACATCGTTGATTTAATATGAAAAAGAACATGTTAAAAAATGGTCTGACTTTGGCCCTATTTGCCGTTATCACAACCAGTCTGATAGCCTTTACTTTTTTTGGCACAAAGCAGCAAATTGCGGCCCAGCAGCAAAAGAAATTATTGGCTATTCTCAACGCAGTAATTGCCAAGGATACGTACACTAACGATATTCAGCATGATTGCAGCATCGTCCGCTCCCCTGAACATTTGGGCTCTGATGAAGCAAAACACATCTATCGGGCGCGTAAAAATGCTCAGCCCGTTGCCGCGGCGATTGAAACCACTGCCCCCGATGGCTACAGCGGTAAAATTCAGCTAGTGGTAGGCATAGCCGGTTACGGTACCGTAACCGGGGTAAGGGTTCTGGAGCACAAAGAAACCCCGGGGCTAGGAGATAAAATCGATTTACGTATCAGTGATTGGATCCTAAGTTTCAATGATGTATCCCTTAATCTGGATAATAATATGCACTGGGCGGTGAAAAAAGATGGGGGGCGCTTTGATCAATTTACCGGTGCTACCATTACGCCAAGAGCGGTTGTTAAGGCGGTAAAAGCAGCGGTAGAATACTATCAGGCTAATCAGGCTGCTATATTTACGGCAGAAAATGTCTGTGGCTTGAATGTCGAAAACAACAGCAATGCAGCAGAGGCGAGTACATGAATGAGTTTAAGCAACTAAGCTGGCAAGGCCTGTGGAAAAACAACCCGGCCATGGTGCAGTTATTGGGTTTATGTCCACTGCTGGCAGTTACCCAAACCATTACCAATGGTTTAGGTCTGGGACTAGCCACCACGCTGGTATTAATCGGTTCCAATACCACTGTTTCACTAGTACGTAACTTTGTACCCAACGAAATTCGTATCCCTATTTTTGTGATGATCATCGCCGCCTTCGTGACGATTGTTCAGTTATTAATGAACGCTTATACTTTTGAGCTTTACCAGGCTCTGGGCATTTTCATCCCCTTAATTGTCACCAACTGCGCCATTATTGGCCGCGCAGAAGCCTATGCTTCAAAAAATCCTGTCGGCTTTGCCGCCTTTGATGGACTGATGATGGGACTCGGTTTCACCATGATCCTGGTGATACTTGGCGCAATGCGCGAGGCGCTGGGCTATGGCACCCTATTTGACGGCGCCAATCTATTACTCGGCGACTGGGCAACAGTGCTGAAAATCACCTTATTTGAAAGTGAAAGTCCATTTTTATTGGCTATTTTACCTCCTGGCGCATTCCTGGGCATGGGCCTGCTGATTGCCTTTAAAAATGTAATGGATAAACGTATAGAGCAACTCTTTGGCGAAGATAAAGCCGAAAAAATCGTACAGCGAGCACGGGTTACCGCTGAGAGTTAGGGACTCAGTATTCGAGGATCTAAGAGATCATCAAAAAAGCGAAAACAAGCTTAAAGCAAAAAAGAATATACAACAGAGAGAAGCTGTGAATAAACAAAAACGCCTTGAGATGCTCAGTCGCCTGCGGGACGCTAATCCCCACCCTACTACCGAACTCAATTTCAGCTCTCCTTTTGAGCTGTTAGTAGCAGTCGCCCTATCTGCTCAAGCAACCGACGTGAGTGTCAACAAAGCCACCGACAAACTCTATCCCATTGCCAACACCCCTCAAGCAATTTTTGATTTGGGCGT
>JAWUXW010000130.1:0-8672 GCA_034111125.1 Paraglaciecola sp. | reverse complement strand
GAATTTCCAGATTACGTAAAAAATTACATGACAATCCACAACACCCCTATCGAATAAAAACGATTTGGGGAAAAGGTTTTTTCTTTGTGGCCGATGCCTGGGACGAGTAAAGCATGGCGCGACTATTTACCAGTTTATATTTATTTATTACCCTAGCGCTAATTTGTTTAAGTGCAGGTCTGGAGCGAATTTTCATTGACTCGGCACAACCACAAAATATGCGATCCGAGGCAGTCGTGCGCTTACTGGAAGCAGCAAAAAAGCAAGAACTAGATCTGCTACTGTTGGCTACAGATAGCGGATTTAAAGTACAGATATTATCAATCAACGATATCGCGTGGCCAACTTCAAGCGCTGAGCAACTCGCCAAACAAAAGGCCATTGTCTTGCATGACGCCAAACTCGGTGAACAGATATTCATTGCCCTTGATAAACGTCGCGTCCTGCAACTAACCTTAGTAACACACGCCATCGAACCCTCAACATTATTTTTGTACAGCGGCCTGTTCTTTGTCCTGCTCGCCTTGTTAATTGGCTTATGGGTTTGGCCACTGTGGCGCGATCTGGTGAGCTTAAAGCACAGTGTTTCGATTCTGCAACCCGATGGCAGTATTGCTAATAATAATATAGGCAAATCATCTCTAATCGCCCCCATCGCAGCTGCCTTAAATGCCATGAGTCAGCATGTGCAAAGTCTTATGCAGTCGCAGCGCGAATTAAGCGGCGCGGTCGCCCATGAGTTTCGCACTCCCCTTTCCAGGTTAAAATTTGCTTTGGCGGTTAAACCCGCTCCCGGCTCTTCCCCCTGGAATGAGATGGAAAACGATGTGGATGAATTGGAACGCTTAGTTCAGGAGATGTTGGATTACGCGGGTACGGAGGCGCAAATGCCGGAAATGAATTTGGCGGAAATTCCAATTTTAGAATTGTGCCAGCATATTGTCACTCGCTTGCAAACTAGCCATTTATCTGCATTTGATATTCATATCGAGGGCGATGATTCAACTATTTTAGCGGATCCTCATTTTATCGAGCGAGGGATCGAAAACTTGCTGCTTAACGCCGGTCGTTATGCCAATAAAAGCCTGGGTATTTATGTTGAGAAAAATAACGACTTTGTTGATATTGCGATTGAAGATGATGGCAGGGGGGTTGACGAGTCGCTGCGAGACAAAATATTTGAACCCTTTTTTCGTCCCGATGAAGGGCGGGACAGAGCTCAGGGTGGAGCGGGGCTAGGCCTGGCGATCGTTAAGCGTATCCAGCAATGGCACGGAGGGAGTTGTTGGGTAAGCGATTCCAGTTTGGGTGGGGCAAAATTCGTTTTGCGCTTCACAAATCATCTAAGTCGAATAGATTAGATATAGGCTCTACTGGCTATTACAGCTCTCTTATACCAATCCGCCTAGATAGTGCCCATCCTGAAATGGATGTCTACTGCGAATGACCCCATTTCAGGGTGGGCACTAGATAATTAAACAGGCGATGTACTTATGGATATTTTACGATTAATTTCGCTGCAGAAATAACGTAAACTCGCCCCATAAATAAAGGGATTTTTATCACCGGCCTCGCAATATAATTGATGAAAATGCCCGACTTTATATTTACTTGAGGTAATGTCATCCAGATAGTCTTTTTGATACTCATTCATATTTTGCATATGGGGGGCGATAACATTACGTAGTTCGCCTAATTCTTGTTGTTCGGCAAGCTCGGATAGTTCCGTCATCCAATCTGCCACCGAATTTTGAATGTCCGAAAACCAATACTGCATGAAGGGCGAGCGCAGTATGGCCATCAAGGCAAAAACTTCTAAGAAAATAATGAATAAGCGAAGCATAAGGTGATAGTCAGTTATCTATTTGACTAAAAGAATACGTCATTTAGAATGATCAAAAAACAGGCAATGGTTATGTGTATTTATAACTAATAATAATTGTATCCATACCTTATTACAGGTCAATCTATCTTGCACAAGACCAAATATTATAGGCTTTATGCTATTTTGCCCGAGTAAAAAACAGTTTTCAAACACAACTGAGCAAGGCAAAAGTATAATCCCAATCCACCTGAAAATACATGTTTCAGGTGGTTTGGGTATTTACATGCTGATATACTTTACTTAAACCTATAATGCTTAAATCAGACCGAACTAGAGACCCCGAATGAGTGAGCGAATTCCTGTTAAAAATATCTCACCCGTAAAAGTTCATCGACCCGACACTAGCCAACACGATAATCGTTATACTCCTCGCAGCCGCATATACGTGCGCGCGGTAAGGGGTGCCCTGGAAAATTTCCGGCGCTTTTTTGGATTATTTTTCCTCGGTATCTTTGCCCTACTGCCCTGGCTACAATTCGAAGGCCGACAGGCCATCTTATTGGATATCGGGGCCCAGCGTTTTAATATATTTGGCCTCACCCTATGGCCACAAGATCTAACTTTATTAGCCTGGATATTAATTATTGCGGCCTTCGCCTTGTTTTTTATTACCACCTTTGCCGGCAGAGTATGGTGCGGTTTTATGTGTCCGCAAACCACCTGGACATTTATCTATATCTGGTTTGAAGAAAAAATTGAAGGCAGTCGCAATAAACGTATCAAACTGGACGAGCGGGCCTTAGATTTTGATAAATTTTGGCGAAAAACCCTCAAACATGTGGCCTGGATAGCAGTTGCCTTGCTGACTGCTTTGAGTTTTGTGGGTTACTTCAGCCCTATCGATTTACTATTTTTGGAATTTTTCAGCTTTTCGGCTGGTTTTTGGGCTACCTCATCGGTTATTTTTTTTGCGGTTTGCACCTATGGCAACGCCGGCTACATGCGAGAAATCATGTGCACCCACATTTGCCCCTATGCCAGATTTCAGTCCGCGATGTTCGATCAGGACACCTTCACGGTGGCCTACAATCCTCGGCGCGGGGAAAAACGAGGGCCTCGCCCCCGCAAAACCAGCCGTGAAGATATCCAACTCAAAGGCCTAGGTGATTGCATTGATTGCAATTTGTGTGTGCAGGTATGCCCGACCGGCATCGATATTCGCAATGGTTTGCAGTACGAATGTATTAACTGCGGCGCCTGCGTTGACGCCTGTA
This sequence comes from Paraglaciecola sp., assembly GCA_034111125.1. Classification (GTDB taxonomy): domain Bacteria; phylum Pseudomonadota; class Gammaproteobacteria; order Enterobacterales; family Alteromonadaceae; genus Paraglaciecola. The sequence goes on along the minus strand of JAWUXW010000130.1, from coordinate 5,573 downwards.
ACGGCGTCATGGAAAAGATGAATTACCCAAAAGGCTTGATTAGCTTCACCTCGGAAACCCAGCTGGCTGGGGGAAAGACAAAAATATTTCGTCCAAAACTAGTGGGCTACGCACTGGTATTGAGTCTGATGAGCGGACTATTAGTACTCGAGTTGTTCAAGCGGATCCCCCTTGAAGTGGATATTATTCGCGACCGAAATTCCCTTTACCGGGAAACCAACGAAGGCCTCATAGAAAACGTATATACACTGAAAATTCTTAACAAATCACAAGACGCTCAGCGTTTTGTGATTACCGTGTTAGGCCTTGAAGGTCATCAATTTATCGGAGAATCAGAGGTAGACGTAAGCGGTGGAGAAGTCTATAACGTACCCCTTAGCATTGCCATTGACGCTTATCAGCTAGAAGAATCAGTGACTAAATTTTATTTTAAAGTTCAAGCACTGGGCAGTAAGGCAGAGGACGTATATGTCGAACAAAGCAGCAAGTTTTTGTACCGATGAAGCAAGGCAAGTGAGTACATTTAACTTTTCAGAGCTCGGCCCGGACCTGATTTTGGATGCAATTGAATCAGTAGGTATACGAGCCAGCTCCGGTCTGCTTGCCCTCAACAGCTACGAAAACCGGGTCTATCAATTTATCGCTGAGGACAGCAAACGTTACGTGGCGAAGTTCTACCGCCCTCAGCGTTGGAACCAACTGCAGCTGCTCGAAGAACACAGTTTCTCTATCGAGTTGGCAGAATATGAAGTGCCAATTGTCCCTCCTTTGGTGATTAATGGACAAAGCCTTCATTTCTATCAGGGCTATCATTTTGCAATATTTTCGTCGGTAGGCGGACGACAATTCGAAGTGGACAATCTTGACCATGTGGAATGGGTCGGACGATTTATTGGCCGTATCCATGCTATTTCAAGCACCCGCACTTTCGTTCATCGGCGGACTTTGTGTATTGAGGAATATTTACACCAGCCAGTAGTTGAGCTAAGCACCAGTGTGCTTATTCCCGACTATTTGCATAAGCCCTTTTTTACCATTCTGGAGCAGGTGGTTGTCCGCACGGCCGAGCGCTATGAAAGTACCAACGACATACGCCTGCACGGAGATTGTCATTCAGGCAATATCCTATGGCGAGATGGACCTACCTTTGTGGACTTGGATGATTGTCGCAACGGGCCGGCCATTCAAGACTTGTGGATGATGTTGTCCGGTGACCGCATGCAGCAAAGTTTGCAAATGAGCACCCTGATTGAAGCTTATGAAGAGTTTCATCAGTTTGACAAAAGACAGCTACACCTTATTGAACCTCTGCGTGCCATGCGTATGGTGCACTACATGGCATGGTTGAGTAAGCGCTGGCAAGATCCTGCTTTTCCACAGGCCTTTCCTTGGTTCGCCGACGGCAAATATTGGGAACAACAGATCTTGTCCTTAAAAGAACAGATGTCTGCCCTCAATGAACCGCCGTTGATAATATAACACTCTATACTTGGGCTAGTTCAAAATCAGGCACTATATAGGTGCCAGCTCTTCCAACGACCAACGGGGCTTGGCTTTGGTGGATAGGGTCTCAATATGTCCTGCTTTTAAACGCTGCAAGCCAGCATAGGCGATCATTGCACCGTTGTCCGTGCAAAATTCCAGGCGCGGATAAAACACCTCACCACCTAATCGCTTCATCATTTCAGAAAATTGCTCTCGCAGCTGCGTATTAGCACTCACTCCACCGGCAATCACTAGTCTTTTTAGACCTGTGTGCTTAAGAGCCCGGCGACATTTTATGGCGAGGGTATCAACTACCGCCTCTTGAAACGCAAAGGCGATGTTAGCCTGGGTTTGCGGCAAGTTGTCAGATGCCCTTATGGTGTTAGCCGCGAACGTTTTTAGACCACTAAAACTGAAATCCAAACCTGGTTTGTTGGTCATCGGCCTTGGAAACGCGTAATGGCCCCCTTCACCTTTATCGGCCAATTTGGCCAACAATGGCCCCCCTGGGTAGTCCAGCCCAAGAAGTTTAGCGGTTTTATCGAAAGCTTCACCGGCGGCATCATCCAATGACTCACCCAACACTTCATAGTGACCAATCCCTTCGACTTTAACCATCATCGAATGTCCGCCGGATACTAATAAGGCAACAAAAGGAAATTCTGGCGCAGGCTCATCTAACATCGGTGCCAGTAAATGGCCTTCCATATGATGCACACCTACTGCGGGCACATCCCAGGCATAGGCCAAGCTGCGAGCCACCGACGAACCTACCAGCAAGGCACCCACCAGCCCAGGACCCTGAGTAAAAGCAATGCCATCAATATCCTTAGATTGACAATTTGCCTCCTGCAAAGCCAGCTTAATCAAAGGTACAATTTTGCGCACATGATCCCGGGAGGCCAATTCAGGCACTACGCCACCATAATCCGCATGCAGCTTTACCTGACTGTATAATTGATGAGACAATAGACCGGCAAATTCATCATAAACCGCTATACCCGTTTCATCACATGATGTTTCAATACCGATAACACGCATTATCTTTGTTTGTTCTTAGTAGATTATTTGCCGGGCATTCTACCCCCACAAAGATAAATCTGCCACGGCATTGCACATATTTGAATATTTGCGCGAACAGAGCTTTACAAAAGCGGCGTATATGATTAGAATTCCGCACCATTTTTAACCGTGTCAGCTGTATTCGCACTGGCCGATAAAGTAATTTATTTTTTGAGGTGAGATTTTAATGCCAATCGTTAAAGTTAGAGAAAACGAACCATTTGATGTTGCATTGCGTCGTTTTAAGCGTTCATGTGAAAAAGCAGGTGTTCTATCTGAAGTTCGTCGTCGCGAATTTTTTGAAAAGCCTACTTGGGAACGTAAGCGTAAGAAAGCTGCTGCAAAGAAGCGTCTTTTGAAGAAGTTGTCTCGCGAAAACGCACGTCGCATCAGATTGTACTAAATCTCTCCTAGGGCGTTTTTCGTTTTACTTTTTTATAGTTTAACGTGACAGCGCCTTTTGCGGTTTATCCAAGATCCTTTTTTAGCTTCTCTTCGAGTCAATCCCATGCCTTTGTTAGATGATTTAAAAAATGCGCAAAAAAATGCGATGCGCGCTAAAGACAGAGTTAGTCTCAATCCTATTCGTATGACACTTGCAGCCGTAAAGCAGCGAGAAGTTGACGAGCGAATTGAGCTTAATGATGAAGACATTACTGCTATTCTGATTAAGATGGTTAAGCAGCGTAAAGATGCGGCCAGTCAATTTGAGCAGGCAAAACGTCAAGACTTAGTTGACGTGGAATTGGCGGAAATAACTGTTTTACAAGCCTTCCTTCCTCAGCCCTTGAGTGAGCAAGAACTTGCCATATTAATCGAACAGGCAATCGCTGAAACAGGCGCAAGTGTTATGCAAGATATGGGTAAAGTCATGGCTTGGTTAAAACCCAAAGTTCAAGGTAAGGCCGATATGGCCCAGCTTGGGGCAAAGATAAAAACTCAACTGAATTCGTAGAGCACTAAGCAGTACAAGATATTAAACAAGCCGCATATTATTGCGGCTTGTTTGTTTTTGACAGCATAATTATCTCGTTCTATCTGCTGCCTATGGCATTATAGACCTCTATTTTTTAATTCTGGTGAACCGAGAACTAAGTATGGCAGGCCGCATCCCACGGGAATTTATTGATGATTTAATTGCTCGTAGCGATATTGTAGAGCTGATCGATAGTCGTGTGCCTTTGAAAAAGGCTGGCCGCAATCATCAAGCCTGCTGTCCCTTTCACAATGAAAAAAGCCCTTCTTTTACGGTCAGCCAGGACAAACAGTTTTATCACTGCTTCGGCTGTGGAGCTCATGGCAATGTCATATCCTTTTTGATGGAATATGACCGTTTGGAGTTTCCTGAAGCCATCGAAGAGCTGGCTCAGTATCACAGCATAGAAGTACCCCGGGAAGAAAACTCTGCCCCGGCGCCATCCCAGGCGCAAAAACAGCAAAAAGCCAATGACTACGAGTTAATGGAAAACGTAGCTCGTTTCTTTGCCCAGCAATTAAAAAACCATCCTGATAAAGATAAAGCCATCGACTATCTAAAAGGCCGGGGACTGAGCGGTGAAATCGTCAAATCCTTTGATATCGGCCTGGCTCCTTCAGAATGGGATGCCGTGCTAAGTGCCTTTGGTCGCAGTCCTGAAGCCCAGCAACAGCTGCTTGATTTGAAGCTGGTAAGCGAAAATGACAATCGGCGCCGCTTCGACTTTTTCCGGGAACGTATTATGTTTCCTATCCGCGACAAGCGAGGGCGGGTTGTCGGTTTTGGTGGCAGGGTGATGGGAGATGGTGGGCCTAAATACCTCAACTCCCCGGAGACCCGTATTTTTCACAAAGGTCATGAATTATACGGTTTCTACCAGGCAAAGCAGGCCCATCGCAGCTTGCAGAGGCTGATGATTGTCGAGGGCTATATGGATGTTGTCGCCCTGGCACAATTTGGCATTGACTACGCGGTAGCCTCGCTGGGTACGGCAACTACCCCTGAGCATATTCAAATGTTGTTTCGGGCAACCAAGGAAGTAGTGTGTTGCTACGATGGTGACCGCGCCGGTCGGGAAGCAGCATGGCGCGCCCTGGAAAATGCCCTGCCCTTCTTAAAAGATGGGGTAGAAATGAAGTTTTTATTTTTGCCGGATGGAGAAGACCCGGACACCCTGGTGCGTAAGATTGGCAAAGAACAATTTGAAAGCAAGCTTGCCGCAGATGCGGTGCCCCTTTCAAGGTTCTTTTTTGACAATTTATTCCAACGTCACCATATCGGCAGTGCAGAAGGCAAGGCCGCACTTAAAGCTGAGGCCATGCCTTTAATCGAAAAAATTCTCGGTGACAATCAGCGCGCCATACTCAGTTCCGACTTAAGCACACATATGGGAGACCAGGACAGACATCGTTTCGAGCGAGATGTTGTAAAAGCTAACCAACATAAGAGTGTCGCTAAAGTAGATTTCAGCACACCCAATAAAAGTAAAAACTCTCCTGTTAGAATGATGATCAGACTGCTACTAGATGAGCCTGCTCTTGCCTCACGATGCCAAACAGTCGTTCCGAGTCATCTAGGTGCGATGCAAGTACCTGGTTTTACATTACTTAACGAGTTGCATCAGTTTTGTTTAACTCGGCCATCAGCGAATACTGCACAGGTCTTAGAGTATTTTCGTGAGCATCCTCAAAGTAGTAATATTTCCAAGTTATTAAGCTGGGAAATTGCGGAAGAAAACCAAGTCAAAGTATTTCAAGACAGCTTTGCAAAACTAGTAGATTGGGCCCTTCAGAGCCGCATGGATGAGTTAATGTCCAAATCAAGATTAACAAAATTGAGTAATGAAGAAAAACAAGAACTAAACCTCCTTGTAAAAGAACAAAAATGACCCAACATCTAGCCGTACTGGGACGAAGTCTGCTATACTGGCTAATTGGCTAGTGCCTCAGTGCAAGTCAGCTATGATTGTATTTAATAAACACATAGTTAACGCATAGTGATTAATTTATTTTAAAAATTAAGTGTTTTTTTAACCAAATTCGAGAAGTGT
>JAWUXW010000129.1:0-18007 GCA_034111125.1 Paraglaciecola sp. | reverse complement strand
AAATTGAACCTACCGCAGCAGTTGATTCATTTAACCAAACCATTACAAACATCAATTTTGATTCTCGATCTCCGTGGTTGCAGGAACTCACTGTAAGATCGTTAAAAAATGGTTTTGCAATACATCATGAAAAAACTTCGTTAGAACAAGATGTTCATTGGTTGAGTTTTCGTTTAGCGACTGAAATCCCTAAAGTTCTATTGCTGAACGTGGCCGATAGTAATAAAGATCGTTTGAGTGAAATTATTTTAAGAGGTCAGCTACTTGCGGACGTGCCAAGCGCTGAACCTGAAACTTCTGCGGTTGTTTCGTCGAATGATAAAGTACTTTCGTTATTAACGGTATTACCTGATGTGTATTCATCAACCTCTTTATCTCTAGCGGGATACACTTTAGTTAATGGGTTAGTTTCTCATTCTGATGAAATTGATCAAACGGCTCTAGGCTGGGTAAAAGGTGAATATGTCAAAATTGAAAACATAAGTCATTTTGATCGTTTTGAACATAAAACGGAATTGGTTAAATTATATGAGGCTGCATTAGAAGAAGCTGTAGACCAACAAGCGACGATACACCTAGGCGACTCTGGTGGTAATGAAGGATTAATAGTATTAGCCCACCAACAACTACAACGAGCGATGGCTTGTGAAGATCTTGCTACTTTGGTGATTTTTGATACTGAAAGTAAGCCAATAGGGTGTGTATTGTTGGTTAAAATGAAAGGGCAGTTTACTGAAGGGCTATTACATTCTCTTAGTTTTACTTTAAGTCTTTTAAGCGCTCGTTTGCATATGTTGCAACAAGAAAGTGGTGGGTTATGGCTTAGAACTAAACTTAAGGCTACTCAGGGTTTAAGTTGGGTGTTTGGTAAAGAGTGGTTATGGACAAAAGTATCAATGGCATTTGTCGGCTTAGCTTTATTGTGGGTGATTTTTGGCTCTATTAGTTTTCGAATTGAATCAAACGGTGAATTCATTACTGATAGGATCCAGTTAATTAGTGCGCCTCAAGATGGTGTTATTACCACTGTTTCAGCGAATGTTGGTGAAACTGTTAATGTTGGTCAGACGGTTATCAAATTAAAAAAACAAGATTTAATTTTACAGCTAACAGAATTGGGCGCTGAGCGACAGAGGTATTCATCTGAAGAGGATAAAGCGCGTGCTAGTTATAATATTATTGAAACAGAAATTGCAAAAGCACGTAAAGCACAAATAGATGCCCGTACAGCACGGGTGCAATTAATGATCAATGAAACAGAGTTAGCGTCTCCATTTGATGGCGTAATTATTGAGGGTGAGCGAAAAAACCTATTAGGTCTACCAATTAGAAAAGGTGATACTCTAATGAAAATTGCAAGAATAGAAGATATTTATCTAAAGCTTGCAGTAAATGAACGCGATATACATCACATCTCAATAGGAGACACTGGTGAGTTTTCTTTAATCAGTCAACCTTTATCCCCATTGCCATTTATCATCGAGCGAATTGTCCCAATTGCTTATGACGGTGGGCAGAAAGGTGCTCAATTTCAGATAAAAGCTCGTTTGCTTGATAGTTCTCAATCTTGGTGGCGTCCAGGTATGACCGGAGTGGGTAAAATTGATAAAGGTCACGCAGCACCTTATTGGGTTTTAGGACGCAAGTCTTACCATCAATTACGATTAATGTTTTGGTGGTAACTATAATGCCTTGTTATCACTTATCATCATTCAACAATCAATTTCTAAACGAAATAGAAAGGGACCTTTATGTCTAGTACATTCAGTGAAGGTTGGTATCAAGTTGCGGAATTAAAAGTGGCATTGCTGCCTTCAACTAAAGTTCATAAACAGATTTATCGGGGCTTAGTTTGGTACGTATTACAGGATGCCTGTTCAGGTAATTTTTTCCGAGTACAGGAAGTGACTTATCGATTTATTTCGAGATTATCAGTCAATAAAAGTGTTGAACAGGTATGGCAAGAGTTTATTGAACTTTACCCGGAGGAAGCACCTGGACAAGAGGATATCATTCAAGCCTTATCGCAATTGCACCATGGGAATTTATTGTTTTATCGCTCTGAATCGGATTATGGCGCGATTTTAGAACGTAAGAACAAACAAAAGCGACAAGAGCATCTAAGTAAGTTGATGGCGTTTATGTATCTGCGCATCCCTTTATGGAACCCGAGTGTTTTTCTCGATGTTTTTGCTCGTATGTTAAATCCATTGTTTAGTAAATTTGCATTTGTGATTTGGGCAGTCGTACTTGTGATAGGTGGGAATGCAGTATTGTCAAATTGGACAGACCTACGACAACAGAGTCAAGGTTTTTTAGCGCCTGATAATTTGATTTTACTCTACCTCAGTATGTTTGTATTAAAGCTCATCCATGAAATGGGTCATGCCGTTGCTATTAAACGCTTTGGTGGCAACGTGCATACTATGGGGTTAATGTTTATTGTATTAACCCCTTTGCCTTATGTTGATGCAACGCAAACTTGGTCTTTAAGAAGTCGCTGGCAGCGTTCTATTGTTGGTGCTGCTGGTATGTACGTAGAATTGTTTATTGCGGCTTTAGCTGCTCTTCTTTGGACAAATACCGCTCCTGGTATCATTAATAGTCTTGCATTTAATATGATGATTATTGGCTCTGTTTCTAGTGTCCTTTTTAATGGTAATCCACTGCTTAAATTTGATGCGTACTATATACTATCGGATATAACGGATATTCCGAATTTGTATCAAAAAAGCAGCGCTCAATGGCTTTATTATTTTAATCGAGGGATATTAGGAACCAAAAAAGCGGAACCACCAGCAGAAAATAAGTATGAGGCCATATGGTTTACTATTTATGGTATTAGCAGTTATTTCTATCGATTAATTGTGGTATTGGTAATCGCTATGTATGCGGCGGATCTGTGGATTGGACTAGGCTTAGCGATTACCTTGATGTCACTTTTCATGTGGGTATTCATACCATTTGGAAAGTTAATTAAGTATTTAAGTACTAGCCAAGAGATACGTAAAAATAGAAGTCGAGCCTGGCTTGCAAGTTTTTCATTAATAATAGGTATTTTATTAGGGCTGTCTTTTATCCCTGTGCCATACAACATTAAGGCACCTGGTGTTGTCCAATCGCAAGAGAGAAGCCAGTTGTTTACGCAATCCGGTGGCGAATTAACGAAAGCAGAAAGACGTAGTGGTATATGGGTAGAAAAAGGAGACTTATTAGCACAATTTGAGAATCCTGATTTATTACACCAAAAGCAATTGATTGAAGAACAATTAACTGAAATCGGTTGGTTGGTCCGCCAAACATTAAATCATTCACAAACAGATTTAATGGCTCTACAGAAGCAGGAACAAGCTTTGTCTGAGCAACTGGATGAAATTATTGTTCAGCTTACAGAGTTAAGTATTATGGCGCCTTTTGATGGTATTTGGATACCATCAGATCTTGGTTATAAAATTGGTACTATGTTTAATCAGTCTGATGAGGTTGGAACAATTTACAACGTACATCAAGTCAGTTTTGTTGCCGTTGTATCTCAAGAGGAGGCATCGGATCTATTTAATACTTTAATTTCTAAAGGCGAAATTAGATTAAATGGTCAAGCTGACTTTGTTTTGACTGTTGCGGATATAAAGTTCAATCCTTTTAGAAAAACGCAATTACCATCGGCTTCATTGGGGTGGGAAGGTGGAGGTCCGATTATGGCTTCAAGAGATAAAAATGGTCAAATGAAAGCGATTGAGCCCTTTTTTGAAGTGAGTATTGCTTTACCAGATGTAGCCAAAGATGATTTGCATTTATATGAAGGTATGACAGGTTGGCTGATGTTTGACTTACCTTGGCGTTCCTCGTTTTGGCAAATGCGTCAGTCGATATCTCAGATATTGCAACAGCGATATCAGATCTAGCCTAGTGAGTGCATTTTACGAGCCTAAATTATCTTTGTCGACACCTACTTGGGTCAAAACTCAGTGGCGTTTATTGCAAAATAGTCAACAGCATAACCATAAAGAAGCTCAGTACCACCAAGAGGCTGAGCAAGTAATATCTTATTATGAGTCGCTAAAGCAACTATCAGAATCGGATCTTCATAATCAACAATTAACGTTTGCCTCTTTGGCTAGACGAGGTCGCTTGACTCAGCAGCGAGATCAGTTACTGAAGGCTTTAGCGTGGGTGACTCTTACCTGTGATGAAAATATAGGAATGACGCCTTATCCTATTCAATTGAGTTGTGCTCTGGCGATGATTGATGGGTATTTAGTGCAGTTGGCACCCGGAGAGGGGAAAACACTAACGATTGCAATTGTGGCTATTATTTTTGGTTGGAGTCAAAAGCCTTGCCATGTTATTACGGCTAATGATTATTTGGCAAAGCGTGATATGGAATTAATGAAACCAATTTTTTCGGCTGCACAGGTGAGTGCTAGTTTTATTGAACAAGAAATATCACAGGAAGAAAAGCAGCAGCGTTATCAAGCGCACATCGTTTATGGAACGGCTAAACAATTTTTGGCCGATTACTTAAGTGATATTATTTCTTTTGGTGGTTTAGCCAGTAGAGTGAGAAGGTCTTTGACTCAATGGCAGGGTCGGGAACAGTCGATGCTGATGAGAGGATTACACTCTGTAATTGTTGATGAAGCGGATTCTATTTTAATTGATGATGCAACAACTCCGCTTATAATCTCTACCCAAGAAGACAATCCGTTATTACTTGAAGCAGTTGTTATTGCACGTGACTTTATTGACACTCTTATTAAAGAAGACGATTATTTACTGTCTTTAGATGATTGGGATGTGAATTTTACCACTAAGGGCGAGCAAAAAATAACTGAAATCACACTTAGCTTCCCTTTACTTTGGCATCATAGAGGGCGTTTGGAAGATCTGATTACTCAGGCCATTTTGGCTAAAGATAAATTCAATTTAGATGAGCATTTTGTCATTGTGGATGGCAAAGTTATCTTGGTTGATGAGGCAACAGGTCGAATGATGCATGGCCGATCTTGGAGTTATGGGTTGCATCAAGCAGTTGAGTCAAGGGTTGGTGTTGAAATGACGTCACCGACTAAAACGTTAGAAAAAATGAGTTTTCAGAATTTTTTTCAATCATACCATCACCTGACTGGTGCGAGTGGGACTTTACAAAATATACATGCCGAACTGTACCACACTTACCAGGTGAGAACGTTAGAAATGCCGACTCGCCTATTAAGTCAACTTAATGTTTCTTCATTTGCGTGTTACGCAACACAGATTGAAAAAAACACTGCACTAATGTCTTTGATTGCGTCTATTCATAATACAGGGCAACCTATTTTGATTGGTACACGTCGTATTCGAGATACTGAGAAATTGTCTGAGGATATGCTTAAGCAGGGTTTTAACTTTGATGTTTTAAATGCCAAACTATTGGAACAAGAGGCTGAAATTGTTGCTAATGCAGGACAAAATGGAAAAATAACTCTATCGACGAATATGGCAGGTAGAGGCACCGATATTACCGTATCAAAAACAGTATTAAAAAAAGGCGGATTATTTGTAATAATGTACGAACCGCATGATTCTTCTCGGATTGACTGGCAACTATTTGGACGCGCAGGTCGACAAGGAAACCCCGGAAAGGCATACCCCATGGTGAGTATCGAAGACCCGATATTTATAAACTCGAATTGGTGGCAGCGATTACTTTTACTTACGGTTAAACCTTTTTTACAGAAAAAAAGAGCTCAAACGCTGGTATCATATTTAGTTAAAAAAGCGCAAAAAAACTCTCAAAATAGAGACTTCATACAACGTAAACAATTAGCTAAAATAGGTAAACTATCCCAAAGTCGTATGAGCTTTGTGAAAAACAAAACAAGTCTACGAGTTTAGACTTACTTGTAGTCACTTATTTTGGCCACCAATTTGTTTCAAGCCAAAAGAAGGAAGCTGAGATAAAATTTACTCTTTGCTAGTTTAATGCGCTGCCCAAAACAGAAATGGATAATAATCTCAATCGCTTATGGTGTGTTTTTATGCTGCTAAGTGCGTGAAGCTGAATAACAACATCTGCACTGTGTTGTAGAAATTAAAATTATTAAACACATTTACTCGATGTTGAACACGCATAGCAATAGCGGCTTAATTTATGCCCAACGTGTTTAAGTTGTCTATAGTCAGAGTAAAAATAACTACGCCTGATCAAGCAATTTATAGATGAATAATAATATCATTACATACCTACAAATTAATTGAATTAACCGGTGCCGCGCCGGAGTGACGTATTGAGCAAGCAGTTAAAAACGCCGTAAACAAAGCGAGTGAGTCGGTTCACAATATGCCGTACTAGGGATTTCCCCCTCTAAAAAGACATAATCCGCTGTAGCTATTGTGTAAATTTGCCTGCAGAGACGGGTTAGTTCTTAAAAGTATGCCAAATTATGTGGATATTACAGTTTTATTCGTTGTATACCCAATTTACTTAAAGATGAGAATTTGAAGGTCTGAAAGTTATCATTGATCCTACTGTCTAAAGTATTGCCAATGTTAGGTAATGTCACATCAAAAAAGTTGTTTATGTGCCACCTAAAATTCCTGTTGCTGCTTAAAGAAGATCTTTTTTGTGCGGACTTGAACAGGCGTTTTATTGTGTTCTCTGAATAATTATGTAGTTAGTTACCTAGCCCCCCATTCAAATTTCAATAGGCCTCTAAATCGGGCACAAGCTGGTGCTGGGCGCAATCTTTGCGGTACTGCCTTATATTTTATTCCACCTTGCCGGATGATCCATCTTCGTAGCCAATCGTATACCAATCAGTTACCAGGCATTCAGACTTGTCCATGCTGGCACAGCTGGTTAAGAAGCAACATGCAAGTGTAAGTTTTATAAGCAGTTTGAACATTTAAGACCTACTTTGGTAGAGTTGATTATTCAGAATCGTTTGGATTGGCAAGGATTAAAAAACACTAAAAGTGTCATTAAAATTATCAGTTGGATACTAGAGAGTTAATTCATCGTGTCAATCGCTTTTCAGCCTGCTAAACACCCCAATTCAAAACAAAATTAACGCTATAAGCAAGTTCGTTAATTGTTCACCGTGTTTTTTTCGAGTTCTTCCAGAAAGGCTTCAAGTATCAAGTTTTCTCTGGCTCCTTTTCGCGTGATTGCGGAAAAGTGTGTATCAAAGTGTCGATGATTTGGCTCAATTGCACGCAGACTGTTTTGTGCGACCCAGCGTTGAGCAAAGTGTGCAGGCAAAAAACCTAAAAACCGTCCGGTAAGAATTAAAAAGACGATACCTTCTCGATCGGTTGAGCTTGCCATAGCTTTAAGGACTTTTTGTTGACTTTTAATTGTCGCAGGCTGAGGATAATTTGGCAGTACGCTATCGTACTGGGCTAAGGTGTTGTCACTGATACTATTTAGGTCTTGATCAAAAAGTGGATGCAATTCACTGCAATATAATAGTGATCTTTCTTTATATAAAGACATATAGCTTAGTCCCGGCAAAGTCCGCAGATCAGGGACAATTCCGATATGTAAGTGACCATCAAGAATAGCGGTTTCAATTTCATTGGGCGGTATCATTCTAATATGTATGATCACTTCAGATGCCCGGTGTTTTAAAGCGCTGAGCGCCTTGGTAATGGCCATTTGTGGAATGGTGACCATGTTATCGGTAATGCCAATATTCAATTCACCCACTAGATCAGTGTTGATAGCATTTATCTGAGTTTTGAACATTGCTAAGCTACTAAGCAGTTGCAATGTTGAATCGTAAACCTTATTGCCTTGCTCTGTGACTGAGAAGCCAGAACGGCCGCGATGACATAAACGCATTTTCAACAATGATTCTAATTCTGATATTGCCAGGCTTATTGCCGGACGACTGATATTTAATTCGACTTCTGCAGCGGCAAAACCACCTGACTCAATCACTACTTTGAATATTCGCAATAATCGTATGTGGGCATCACCGAGTAGTCGGGGCAATAAATTTTTGGACTGACTCATAATTTTCATCAAAGGTTAATTAGTATTAATACGAATCACACAAGCTAAGTGCTGCATTCTAGTTATTAATATGCAAAACAACTACTTAGTTGAATAAACGCTCGGTAATTATCACTCTTTTTTACTTATGAAATCCCTCGTAGTAATGAACGATCAGGGCATGAATATACACAAGTTAAGCGGATTAAGTGTAACTAGTTAGGTAAGTAAAAGCTTAACTTAAGTTAAAAATATTCAAATTTACTAATCTAACAGAGCGTTGATAATAGAGTCAATGTCATCACCTCATAAAGTCCAGTAGGTAAATCATGAACAATCATCAAAATAACCCTGCATATTGTGGCTTAAGCCAAGAACAGCTTGACTCACATTGGATGCCTTATACAGGAAATCGTCAGTTCAAAAAAGATCCAAGGCTCATTGTTGCCGCGCAAGGAAAGTATTATACCGAGGCAACAGGGAGAAAAATATATGATGGACTGTCTGGATTATGGACTTGTGGCGCCGGTCATGGTCGTCCCGAAATAGTTGAAGCCGTAAGCCGTCAAGTAAAAGAACTCGATTATTCACCCGCTTTTCAGTTTGGTCATCCCAAATCTTTCGAATTAGCACATCGCATAACAGAACTCATGCCAGAGGGCTTAAATCGGGTATTCTTTACCGGATCTGGTTCTGATTCAGTTGAAACGGCATTAAAAATTGCTCGTGGTTACTGGCGCAAAAAGGGCATGGCAAGTAAAACCCGTTTTATCGGTCGAGCCAAAGGCTATCACGGGGTGAACTTTGGTGGCATTAGTGTGGGTGGCATTGGAGCTAACCGAGCACTTTTTGGGCAAGGCATTGAAGCAGCGCATCTGCCACATACCATGTTGGCTAGCAATGTATTCTCTAAAGGAATGCCAGCTGAAGGCGCCTACTTAGCCAATAATCTTGAAGACATGGTAGCTTTGTATGATGCGTCAAATATAGCAGCAGTCATTGTTGAACCTATGGCGGGGTCGGCGGGTGTTATTCCTCCTCCAGTTGGGTATTTAAAGCGATTGCGTGAAATTTGTGACAAGCACGATATCCTGTTGATATTTGATGAAGTGATCACCGCCTTTGGTCGTATGGGGGCCAATACCGGCGCCGAAAAGTTTGCGGTTGTTCCTGATATCATGACAGTAGCTAAGCAGTTGACTAATGGCGTTATTCCTATGGGAGCCGTTATTTCTAAGCAGGAAATTTACGACACTTTTATGGACACGGCTGGTCCTGATTATATGTTGGAATTATCCCATGGTTATACTTATTCCGCTCATCCCGTCGCCTGTGCTGCAGCTTTAGCGACATTAGATATTCTAGCCACTGAAAAACTACCCCAACGAGTTGAATCGATGGCCCCACAATTTCAGGAAATGCTACACAGCTTAAAAGGTTCAAAACATGTTACTGATATCAGAAATTACGGTTTGGCTGGGGCACTAACCATTAATGCTGTACCCGGACAACCCGCCCTGCGTCCATACGAAATTGCGATGAAATGTTGGCAGAAAGGTTTTTATGTTCGCTATGGCGGCGACACCGTTCAACTTGGTCTGCCATTTACAGTTGAAGCTGCTGAAATTGATAGTTTAGTGAATGCTCTGGGTGAATCACTACAGCAAACCGATTAAGGCTTAATAATTTAAAATTTATAAAAGATCAGTAATAAGCATAATTTGCAGCTTATTACAGTCTTTAAACAAAGGATACAAGATGACAATCATAGGCCATTTCATTAACGGTGAATTAATCGCAGATAGTGAACGCACACAAGATGTGTTTAACCCGGCAACCGGTAAAGCAGAAAACAAAGTCGCTTTAGCCTCACAAAAAACCATGCAAAGTGCGATTGCTTCAGCACAAGCCGCATTCCCTCAATGGCGCAATACGCCTGTTATTAAGCGGGCTCGGGTTATGTTCCGATTTAAAGAACTCTTGGAACAAAACGCCGACACTATTATTAAGCTTATTGGTGAAGAGCACGGAAAAATTAGCCATGACGCCGCAGGTGAGTTGCAGCGGGGGGTCGAAAATGTAGAGTACGCTTGTGGGGCAGCAGAACTACTAAAAGGTGAGCACAGCAGAAATGTAGGTCCTGGTATTGATTCCTGGAGTGAATTTCAGCCACTAGGAGTGGTTGCCGGGATTACACCATTTAACTTTCCCGCCATGGTGCCCATGTGGATGTATCCTCTAGCAATTGTTTGCGGTAATACCTTCGTCCTCAAACCCTCAGAGCGTTCACCAAGTTCAACACTCTACATTGCACAGCTATTAAAAGAAGCCGGCTTACCTGACGGTGTTATGAATGTTGTTAATGGTGACAAAGAAGCCGTTGATGTGTTGCTTATTGACCAGCGTGTTAAAGCGATTAGCTTTGTTGGATCTACGCCTATTGCGGAGCATATTTATACCAGCGCAAGTGCCAATGGCAAACGTTGTCAGGCATTAGGTGGCGCAAAAAATCACGCGATAGTTATGCCTGATGCAGATATGGACAATGCAGTTAACCAATTGTTGGGCGCTGCTTTTGGCTCATCTGGTGAACGCTGTATGGCCTTATCTGTAGCTGTTGCGGTTGGTGATGATGCGGGGGACGCACTTATTAGTAAAATGGCCGAAGCGATGAAAGGTTTAAGTGTAGGTGCCCATGATGATCCCAGTAACGATTTTGGCCCTTTAATCACTCGTCAGCACCAACAAAAAGTCCTTGCTCATATTAATAGTGCACAGAGTCAAGGCGCAAAAATAGTGGTTGATGGTCGTGAACCCCAGGTAGCCGGTTTTCCTGATGGTTTTTTTGTTGGTGCCTGCTTAATCGACAATGTCACGCCTGAGATGGACAGTTATCAAGCCGAAATTTTTGGCCCTGTATTACAAGTTGTTCGGGTTAAAACCATGGATGAAGCAATGCAACTGATCAACGATCATGAATACGGCAATGGCACTTGTATCTTTACTCGTGACGGTGAGGCGGCGCGCTATTTTTCAGATCATATTCAAGTGGGTATGGTTGGTATTAACGTACCTTTACCCGTTCCTGTTGCCTACCATAGTTTTGGTGGTTGGAAACGCTCGTTATTTGGTGATCTTAATGCCTATGGCCCTGATGGTGTTCGCTTCTATACCAAACGTAAAACCATTACTCAGCGTTGGCCGACAAGTGGTGTTAGAGAAGGGGCTACCTTCTCATTCCCCAGCTAGGAATTCTTGAGCTGACAAAGGTGTTATGCTCAGCTTTTATCGCCCACTAATTTTAGTTGGCGATAAGCTGAGTTGATTCAGAACTACGCTCAAAATATGAGCACTAATATATAGATTAATTGACTTACATTCAGGGACTAAAACTTGATTGCGATACGCGGAAAGCACTTTTTCAAATAATGGGGCTATCGTACTGTGAACGGGCAATCCATCTAAGAATACACCTTATTCGTTTAACCAAAAGAGTCTGGCTTAAGCACAAACGTCAATTTCCTCTCAGTCTTCTAAGCTGTGAAGTTGGCGCATGTAGAGAATAACAAAACATCGAAAAGGGAGGCGATGATTTTAGGGCGGCAGCGTGAGGCTTTCACGTTAGCGAAGTGCTGGATTAAATGATGCTGTATTTGTTCAAAAAACATCTACAAACTGCTAATTCACTGCAAGAAGAGGATCCAGTACCCTATATTTTAAGGTAACAAGAAAGTTAACTTTAGTTAAGATTTTTTATATTTATCATAAGTATTAGGCGAGAGAAACTGGTGCCGGCACTGACAGAGTTAGAATATTTATAATTGTCCTAACTCAAAGTTCGTAACATAAAAATAGAGGCTTGATACAGTGTCAAAAAAACGCAAAACTATCAAAAACAAACTGATTAGGTTTTTTACGCTTGTTACTTTGTTGTATTTAGCGCCAAGTTATTCTGCAATGGCTGAGGGTAAGTTTATATTTACCCAAGCTTACAATACTGAACATATTTTCCATCACACTTCCCGTAAATTTATCGAAAAACTTAACAATAGAGACTCTGCCTATACGGCTGATTATCATCCGGGCGGAGATTTGGGTGATTGGACCTCACAGTTTGAGCAAGCAATGCTGGGGGTTATACCCATGACAATTACCTATGGGGCTTCTGAATTTGATGGTCGACTGGATTTAACTTGGCTCGGCTACGTGGTTGATAATTGGACAAGCGCCCATAAAGTTTATGGCCCCAATGGCCCCATGATTGATGTTTATAACGAAATTTTTTCTGATATGGGCCTGCTCGCACTGGGCGCTATTCCTACCGGTTTTGGTTCTATTACTATTCGCAAAGGCGTCGACAAAATCCCCACTCGTTTCCCCGACGATGCGCAAGGTATCAAAATGCGGGTGATCCCATCACCATTGGCCATTGAACGTTTTCAGAACTGGGGGTTCTCCGCAGTTCCCATGCCTTATTCCGAGTTATACACCGCGTTGCAGTTAGGTACGGTTGATGGCAGGGCATTTGGTCCCGCTGTTGAAATTTATCAGATGCGCGATGTGCTTGCAGCCTACATTCTTACTCGAGACTACTTTGAACATGCATTCTGGCTAGTAAACAAAGATTGGTGGGAGGGACTTGCGCAGGCCGAAAGAAATAAAATGCAATCCGCAGTCGATGAAACGCTCACATGGGTATGGCAGGAAGCAGAATCTATTGATAATGGCTTTTTAGACAAAGTGCGAGAGGCGGGTATTAAAATCATTGAATTATCAGATGAAGATCTTGCTAGAGCGAAAAGTATTTTGTACAAAAATGAGTGGCCCTATATGGAAGAAAAAGTGGGCAGTGACATTATGAAGTTAGTGCGCGATATCGCTGACATAAGGTAGTGCTTATTCGACCCTTTCAGGCCGAGTCCATTTAATACTCAGGCTTGGCGTTCCTCTCTGTCAAAGAAGATATATTGATGAATCTTAAAGAATTAGAATCGTGTAGCCCCCTACAGCAGGCAAGTACGCCTGCTAATGTAATAATTATATTATTGCAAAAGCTGGAATTTATACTTGATTGTTGCCTTCGTGGGGCAATGATTTTTACCGGCCTGGGACTGGCAATATTGATGTTTACTCAAGTTATTATGCGATATGTGCTTCGGTCTCCGTTTGCTGGAATTGAAGAAGCCGCTATTTTACTTGCCGTCTGGGTTTCTTTTCTCGGTATGGGGTATGCGACTAAGCAGCGAGCACATATTCATGGTGGTATTGTTAGTTTGATTGTTTCTGACCCTTTTAAAATCGCCGCGCTGCGCTTTATTGTTTCCGTTATTTGTTTTGCTAGCGCCTGTGTTTTTGGATTTTTTGCTGCCAAGTACGGATTATTTGTGATTGAAAGTGAGCGAATTAGCTTATATCTGCAATGGCCAAAATGGCTATGGACTGGGAGTATGGTCTTTGGGTTTTTAATGATGGCGGGCTACTTTCTCTTGCAAACAGTTAAAGATTTGCGTGAGACGATAGCGATAAAAAACCATCACTTAATAGCAAAGCGGACTAACGTACTATGATGATTTTCCTCTTATGTATGTTAGTTATCGTCGTTCTTTTGTTAATAGAAACTCCGGTTGCCTTTGCCTTTGGCTTTGGCGCACTATTATTTGCTTTTACCACAGGCAATGACATTTCCTATTTAGCGACTCATGGCTTTAATTTGGCCAGTGGCTTTGCTCTTTTAGCGCTGCCCCTGTTTATTTTAGCCGGCATACTCATGGCCGAAGGTGGGATATCAGAGCGTTTACTTGATTTTGTCAATTCAATAGTCGGTCGGGTTAAAGGGGGCTTAGGTGCAGTAACGGTGGTGACCTGTGCACTGTTTGGTGCAATATCAGGAAGTTCATCAGCGTCTATTGCTGCGATCGGGCAAATCATGATCCCACGCATGAAAAAAGAAGGTTACCCCGAAGGACACGCCACAGCATTGGTTGCTTGCTCGTCTGTTTTGGCATTGCTGATCCCGCCTAGTATCCCGATGATTATCTTTTCGATTACAGGAGGACTGTCGGTTGGCGCTGCATTTTTATCAACCATTATTCCGGGTATTCTGTTAACTATTATCTACTGCGGCTTAAACTTTTGGTTTTTACGCAAAAATACCAACATTACAGTTGAACCCGCGATCCCTTTTACTCAGGCGGTACGTGGGATTGTTCATTCAGGTAATAAGGCATTCTTTGCCTTATTGTTGCCAATTATTATCTTGGGAGCTATTTACAGTGGTATTGCTACGCCGACTGAAGCGGCAGCCATTGCGGTAATATATGCGATACCTGTCAGTGTGATGATTTATAAGGGAATGACCTTTAAAACCTTAGGCAGTGCAACGGTGCGGGCGGTCATTATGACTGGATCCATCATGGCAGTGTTGTTCTTTTTGTTTATCATGAGCCGAACCATGATACTTGAGCAAGTGCCAAAGCAGCTTGCAGAAGCCTTACTCACAATGTCAGAACACAAGCTGGTTATTCTGCTGGTCATTAATCTGTTGCTGCTACTTATCGGTATGATCGTCGATGATATTTCTGGCGGCGTTCTCGCGGCGATTATTTTCTTGCCGGTAGTACAAGAGCTTGGTATTCACCCAATTCATTTTGCAGCTATAGTTGGGGTTAATTTGGGCTTGGGAAATGTTTCGCCACCTTGTGCTCCTATGCTGTATATGGCCGGAGGCGTGGCTAATTTACCTCTTAATAAATATATTGTACCGACAGTTAAATTGCTCTTTTTCGGCCATTTACCCATGGTGCTGTTGGTGACCTTCGTTCCTGAACTGGCCCTGTATTTACCTCGTTTATTGATGGGCATTGAATGAAAAATTTCCGTTCCTGCTTAATGGCGCTCTTTGTTGTGCGTACTTGAGCAGGAGTTTTATTGAGTTCTTTGAATAATTATGTCGATAGTTGCCTATACTCCTTGTCCAATATGGATGGGCCTCTAACTTCGGCATAATCTGTTGTTGGGCACAATGTTTGCGGTACTCACTTATCTTTGATTTTGCCTTGCCTGATGATCCATTTTCGTAGCCAATCGTATACTAAACAGTCACCAAGTATCTAGGTGGAATGGTATTATAAGCAGTTTGAATATTGTCCGCTTATGTCGATAGAGCTGAACGTCAGGATTGCATAGATAAGCCAAAACATTAAAAATGAAAATCATCAGATAACAGTAGTCAGTAAAATCAAGTGTTAATCGTTTTTCGTCGTGCTGAACACGCCAACTCAATACAATCTAAAAGCTATAAACAGTTTTAGCAGGAAATAAAATGTCAGCAAAATCACTACTTTATTTTGGTATCTTTTTAATCGTAGTTTTTCTTGCGGTCTTGATCAGCATTGCGGGTGGAGCCGGTGGTATGCAGCTTGAAGGTATATCCGTGTTTGCCATGTGCGCCTTGCTGGCGTTTTTGATGCAATGGTTGATGTTTATTCCAGCCTATAAATTTCAAACAGAGCGTTACTATGATTTAACGGGCAGTGTGAGCTATTTGAGTGTTATTGTTCTTGCACTGACTCAGGTCGATACGCTTGATAGCCGTTCTATAATACTGGCGCTATTGGTGTCTATTTGGGCTCTGCGATTGGGCAGCTTTTTGTTCACACGTATTTTAAAAGACGGCTCAGACAGCCGCTTTGATGAGATAAAACCGGTGTTTTGGCGTTTTTTAAATGCCTGGACGCTTCAGGGCCTGTGGATCATTGTCACCGTAGGCTGTGCCTTAGCGGCGATTACTGCCGGTCAAAAAGTCCCCTTGGGAGTGCTGGGTATTAGTGGTGTGCTGGTGTGGCTCATTGGCTTTATTATTGAGGTCGTTGCGGATCAGCAAAAGAGACGTTTTCGAAGTGACCCTAGCAAGCAAGGAAAATTTATCCAAAGCGGCTTGTGGGCTTATTCTCGTCATCCCAATTATTTCGGCGAAATTTTGCTGTGGATCGGCATGGCCATTATTGCCTACCCTGCTCTGGTTGGATGGCAGCATGCAACCTTGTTGTCACCCTTTTTTGTGGTATTGCTGCTAACTAAAGTCAGTGGCATCCCCTTATTAGAGGCCAAAGCCGATGTGCGGTGGCAGGGCAACCTTAATTATCAGGACTACAAGGCGCGTACTTCGGTGCTGATCCCCATGTTTAAAAAATGAAGGCAGAGGATCATAGTACTCAGTGGATCCGAGACTTACTGTATCAAGACGTTTTCAGAATGGCGGTACTGCAGCAAGTTGCGAAGCTCGGTCTGCCCGATTGTTTTGTTGCAGCAGGTTTTGTCAGAAACAAGGTATGGGATACGCTATATGGCACTACTACTCGATTGAATGATATTGATGTGGTGTTTTTTGATAGTGATGATGAGCAAAACAAGAAAGAGAGCTTGGCTCAAAATACCTTAGATAGGCTGGATCCTGAGATCAAGTGGCAAGTTAAAAACCAAGCCTTCATGCACAGCAGAAACCATGACCCAGAATATTCCAATACTGCTGATGCTATGTGCTACTGGCCCGAGAAGGAAACCGCAATAGGCGTTCGTCTGGCAAAAAATGGTCAAATAGAAATTTGCCCACCCTTTGGGGTGCAATCATTGCTTGAAGGTCAACTTAGCCATAACCCAAAGCGCAGTATAGAGGTTTTTAAACAACGGCTTGAGGAAAAACAGTGGCTGCTTATCTGGCCGAAATTACAAGTTGTGGTTTAGGGGATAAATAAGAAAACTGTTTCGACGCGGTAAACCCCGAGTACCTTACAGCGAAACGAAATATCTGAAAGTATTGCAACAGATAACATCGCCCCTTTGCACTGCTTTAGTTAGCTTTCTTAGTCGTTTTTTTCTCTGGTTTTAGCCTAATTATAAAACCGTCGTCAACGCCGATGTATAGAAAATCATCCGGGCCTTGTTTAACAAAACGTACACGCCAGCCTCTGTCTGCGAGCAACCGCTCTTCATGTATCACTCTTTCATTTTCTATCACCAAACGATTAAGGTGCTTGCCTGCCAGAGCACCAACAAATAAGTTGCCGTTCCAAGCAGAAAACCCACTGCCCCTATAAAATGTCGCCCCACTTGGCGCTATCGAAGGTGACCAATAGTATAGCGGCTGCTGCATGCCCTGATGATGGGTAATACCATCACCAATTGAACCACCTCCATCATTACCCCCTTGATGCCGTATTTTCCCCTAGTGGTGGTCTACTGCCAGCGTTACGTGAAATCGACCGGGATCGGCACACTCTTATCGTTGATGTTGCCGTATAGCATCTCGTTTTTGCTAATATGGACGGTATTTTTGCTGGCTTACTGGGGACTAGGCATTCCACTGGGTATTCAAGCAAACTATATATATCCAGCTGGTTAGTAGTGGGCTAAGCGGGCATTTACTTAGATGAAATGCCCGCTTGATTCAGATGATGGGTCATGTATTGGCAAATGAAAAAAACGGATGAGCATTTTCGTCCGTTAATAAATCTTGTACATTCCTTTGCGTAAACTCATTGGCAATAGTGGCGGGCCGTCGAAGAATAGGCCTCTGAATCTTATGAAGCCAGCGCACTTATTTGTCAGACCTGTCCATATCAAGATTTTCTGTCTATTATCACGGCAAATAAATGCAAGGAAATATTGTTGCTTTCGTTTATGCTGGACTTAAATTATTAGGTGAAAATACATGTCTAGTCAAAAACCTGCGGCGGGTAGTTACGAACGAGTATTGGCAGAGCAGCAAGAATACAATAGCAAGCGTGCATCGAGTTATCGGGAACAAGCGATTAAGCTTTATCCATGGATTTGTGGTCGCTGTCAGCGAGAATTTACCCGCAAAAACCTGTCGGAACTAACCGTACACCATAAGGATCATAACCATGGTAATAATCCTTCCGATGGCAGTAATTGGGAACTACTTTGCCTATATTGTCATGATGAAGAACATAATAAGTATGAGAGTTTTGTGCGCTACGGTAGTACCGAAGATACCGAGATAAAAACCAG
>JAWUXW010000128.1:0-7033 GCA_034111125.1 Paraglaciecola sp. | reverse complement strand
GAATTAACCGTTCTGTGGAATAGGGAGGTGTATTGAAAAAGGTAATTATTAGTGTCATAGCAAATAATCAATGGATACAATATAGTCATCTTGTTAATAATAAATTGACTTACATCAGAGTGATAGGGGCAAATGACGATTAGACTCGCACACTCCAGTGACGCCACAAGTATTGACGAAATTTATAATTACTATATTGCCAATACTGCAGTGACCTTTGAAGAAAATCCAATTTCCGCCCTTGATATTGAGACACAAATTGAGGAAACCAAAACAAAGGGTTTGCCGTGGTTAGTAGCTGAAGATGATCGTGGAAATAGCGCTGAAGTAATAGGCTATGCCTATGCCAGTAAATGGAAGGGCAGATGTCCGTATCGTCATTCTGTGGAAGTTACCGTGTACTTAAGTCATGCAGCCATCGGAGGAATTTCTCTGCCCAACGAGGCGAGCGTCGCCCTACATGAAAAACTGGGCATAAAAAAGTCGCCCACTTTAAAGAAATAGGCTTTAAGTTTGGCCAATGGGTAGACGTAGGCTATTGGCAAGCCATTCTATAAACTAACAAAAAAGAGGATTAAAAGCGCCCCATGTACAAACTAATTATCGGCAATAAAAACTACTCGTCCTGGTCCCTGCGGCCTTGGTTGCTCATGAAATATCACAGCATTCCCTTTGATGAAATAAAGATCCCACTCTATGCAGAAACCAGCAAACAACAACTATTGCAATATTCTGCTGCCGGCAAGGTGCCCATGCTGCAAACAGGCGAGCACAATATTTGGGATTCCCTGGCCATTTGTGAAACGATTGCCGAGAGGCACCCGGATAAGTTTTGCTGGCCACAAAATCCTCACAAAAGAACACTGGCAGCACTGGCTCGTGCCATATGCAGTGAAATGCATTCTGGCTTTATGGCACTGCGCTCTGCCCTGCCAATGAATTGTCGCAAAAGCATGGTGTTTAGCGACACATCCCTGGCGCTAAGAACGGATATCGAACGGGTTTGCGCCCTATGGCGAGAGTGTTTAGCTACTAGCAGCGGGCCATTCCTGTTTACAGACTTCAGTATTGCCGATGCCTTTTACGCACCGGTAGTACTTAGGTTTATTAGCTACGGCATTAAGGTGGGTGATGTGGAAGCCCAATATATGCAAACCATCTTGTCGCTGGGATCTGTGCAAGAATGGATAGCCAAAGCTAGGGTAGAACCTGGAACCATCTCTGAGGCAGAAATTGACTAAACAACTTCATCAACCCTGGCCTGCCAGCAAATGAATGGCATAATCGATACCTTTATTGCCCCCCTTTGCCACGAGCAAATCGAAGTCCTATTTGCAGATGAACATATCCTGCTGATCAACAAACCCAGTGGTCTACTGAGTCTGTCCGGCAAAAACCCCTTGAATAGTGATTCAGTGCACCGGCGTTTAGTGCAGCTCTATCCGAGCGCACTTATGACCCATCGACTGGATTTTGGTACCTCGGGCATGATGCTCTTGGCGCTAAACAAAAAGGTAAATGCCCATATTACCAGGCAGTTTCAGGATAGAACCATTGTAAAGACCTATGAAAGCATTTTGTATGGCCATGTACAGGATGAAGAAGGCTGCATTGATATACCGATCCTTAAAGATCCTGCCAATTTTCCCCTACAAACAGTTTGCTATGTCACTGGCAAGCAAGCTCAAAGCCATTACAAAGTTCTAGAACGCATGAATTTACCGGCACGCACCCGAGTACTATTTACGCCACAAACGGGCCGAACCCATCAATTACGGGTGCATAGTCAGGCAATCGGCCATCCTATCTTAGGCTGTGACTTGTACGGTATGGATGGCATAAATAAGAGTAAAAGTACAATCAACACCCATAGCATGGCCAAACGTTTATTACTGCATGCGAGTACTCTGGAATTTGAGCATCCGCTATCTGGCGAGCGGATAAGTGCTAAATGTCCCTGCCCTTTTTGAAAAACTTAGTGTTATGCTTATCCATTGTAGGAACCATACGGATAACTTTATGCACTTCACCTTATCAAAATTATTATGTTGTATTTTCGCTGTTAGCCTGTCAGTCAATGCCCACGAACTGGAACAATTGCGCGGCTTAAAGCATTTTAACAAGAGTGATGAACTGGATAACCGTTCCGCCTTAGAAATCAAAGACGTTTATATTGGTGATAACGCCCTGGCCAAAGCTATCACCTTGTTTGATATGGGCGGCAAAATTCACAACGTGACCGGAGGCTCGCGCAGTGAAAAAGTACGCTTTAGCTTTTTTCAGCCTTATCAAGACTCCCGTTTGGAACAAACACTTGAGCTCAGGTTCAACAAGGACAATGGCTTCGTAGAGCAGCTCAACTCCACCTATAGAATTAAAAGTGCTTATTTGGATATTTCACCCATACGCGAAAAAGTCCTACAAGCAGCGATTGATAAATACGGCCCTCCCCTGACGATCGCCGAGGTACGCGACATGAGCGGGCAGCAAAAGGGTGAGGTAGACCTTAAGCATTTTATCAACCAACTCGCCCCTCAGGATGGGGTAAAAGAACAAGTGCTTGAGTATTTTGCCAAGCGCAATATTTCAAAAAACGCCAAATTTACCGCCAGTAACAACGGTCACGCACAAATGCATACGGGCTTTGATCAATGTTTTCTATGGCAGCGAAACAACTTTGTCGAAATCCTATCCTTTTGCGCCTTTGCACCAAACGAAGCAAATGCCTCAAATCGAGGGGTGGAATTAAGCCTGCAAAACTTTGCTGTTGCGCAACAAATTGCTGAGCGAAAATCCACTGAAACAAAGCAAGAACCACTGTCTATAAGTCTTTAGTTGGCCCTCAACAGTTTGCTATACATAACTTATTCCAAAATAACCCAGTAATTCAGAAAAATGTTGTTTGATGTTTTATAGGCTCTAAGGCTATGGTTTGTTTATATAGTCAACAAACCATCGCTCAGGAATATCTATAATTATGAAACTTGAATCTTTAGCACTGCACCACGGCTACAAATCAGACCCCACCACCAAATCAGCAGCGGTGCCAATTTATCAAACCACTTCCTATACCTTCGATGACACTCAACACGGTGCGGATCTCTTTGATCTAAAAGTGCCAGGCAATATCTACACCCGCATAATGAACCCCACTACCGATGTGTTGGAACAAAGACTCGCGGCGATGGAGGGCGGTATTGCAGCCCTGGCACTAGCCTCAGGTATGGCGGCGATTACCTATGCGATTCAATGTATCTGTTCGGTGGGCGACAACATTATCAGCACCAGTCAGCTGTATGGCGGCACCTACAATCTGTTTGCCCATACTTTACCCAAGCAAGGCATTGAAGCACGCATGATCAGTGCCGATGACTACGCCGGCTTTGAGGCAGCGATTGATGAAAACACCAAAGCGATTTTTTGTGAATCCATCGGCAACCCGGCGGGCAATGTTGTCGACTTGCAAAGACTGGCAGATATTGGCCTGAAGCATGGTGTACCACTGATTGTGGACAACACCGTGGCCACACCGTTTTTATGTCGTCCCTTTGAATTTGGTGCGGCGATTGTGGTGCATTCACTGACCAAATACATCGGTGGCCACGGTACTTCTATCGGTGGTGTGATAATCGACTCAGGCAAGTTTGATTGGGCTGGCAATAAAGAGCGCTTCCCAATCCTCAACGAGCCTGATCCTTCCTACCATGGCGTGGTATACACCGAGGCACTTGGGCCGGCAGCCTATATTGGTCGTTGCCGCGTGGTCCCACTGCGTAATACTGGCGCGGCCATCTCACCGATGAATTCCTTTCAAATTCTA
Source organism: Paraglaciecola sp. (assembly GCA_034111125.1). Classification (GTDB taxonomy): domain Bacteria; phylum Pseudomonadota; class Gammaproteobacteria; order Enterobacterales; family Alteromonadaceae; genus Paraglaciecola. The sequence goes on along the minus strand of JAWUXW010000128.1, from coordinate 3,213 downwards.
CAAGGCCTTGAAACCCTTGGCCTGCGTATGGAGCGTCACTGCGAAAATGCCGAAACGCTGGCCGCTTACCTATGTGAACATCCAAAAATCACCTGGGTGAACTATGCGGCGTTAGCAGACAGTCCTTACCAAAGTACTTGCCAAAAAATTACCGGCGGCAAAGCTTCCGGTATTTTGAGTTTTGGTATCCAAGGGGGCAAAGAAGCCGGAGGCAAGTTTATCGATGCCCTGCAGATGATATTACGTCTGGTCAATATTGGTGATGCCAAATCACTGGCCTGTCACCCAGCGTCTACCACTCATCGCCAACTTAACGAAGAAGAGTTAGCGAAAGCCGGGGTCAGCAATGATCTGGTACGCATCTCTGTCGGGATCGAAAGCATTGACGATATTATTGCCGACGTTAGCCAGGCATTAGACGCCATTGACTAAATGCATGAGATTTGGCTGCAGACAACTAACGCGATAAGCCAATAAAATGGCATTTCAACTTGGCTCGGCCTCATCCTTAAAACTTAGCGACGACGAGCTGCTTAGTTTATTGCACTCAGTCTATGTGGACGGGGGTTATACCGATACTGATCGGGCCTCCACCCTCTTCCAGCCCAATGTAGTGCGCCAAAGAGGTGACCTAATTTGTGCCCGGGAAAGCCAAACTGGTGATATAGCAGGCATGGTGATAGTAGTTTTCGCTCACTCGCCCAGCCGCCTTTTGGCAAAAAAAAAAGAGTGTGAAATGCACTTGCTGGGGGTCTTGCCCCGCTATAGAGAGCAAGGATTGGGTAAAACTTTGATAAATGCAGCCCTTTACCGGGGGCAGATAGCTAAAAAAACAAATATGTTGCTGTGGACTCAGCCAAACATGCGTGCCGCCCATAAACTTTATTTGGCTGCCGGCTTTAAACGACAAGCTCGCTACGACTTTAGCCGCGCAGGACATAGGTTTTGGTTTTTTTCCCGCTCATTGAAAGTGAAGGCCTCCTACATCTATACCCAATAATTTTAAAATAGAAGTAAATTAGCGCTGAAAACCTAGCCGATTCAAGCCATAATTCCCCATCGATTTTTCTCCCTTTAATCACCAGTTTAGGAACAAGTCATGACAATCAAACGTATTGGTCATCGTTATATGGACGCCCAAAGCGGCAAAACCTTAGATGTGTGGTTTCCTCGCGCAAACAAGGAACAAGGGCGCAGTTGCTTAGCACAAAAAGTGGGGGTGATTAAAAGTGATTTTGTCGAATTAGACATCGACATCAATAGCCCACCGCAATCCGCCGAAGAGGCCTATTTGCGTTTACACCTATTGTCAGAAGGCGTCGTTAAGCCAAATGGCATAAACCTTGATGGAGTTTTTGGATTATTGAATAACGTAGCCTGGACCTCAGCAGGCCCGGTATTGCCGGGCAAAATTGATGAATTACGCAGCTTAATCGCAGAAGAACATCATCACCTAAGCGTGACTTCCATTGACAAATTCCCACGCATGACTGACTACGTGATCCCAGAAGGCGTGCGTATTGGCGATGCCGATCGGGTAAGACTAGGCGCTCACCTGGCATCAGGCACCACAGTCATGCATGAAGGTTTTGTTAACTTTAACGCCGGTACCTTGGGCAATTCCATGGTTGAAGGCCGGGTAACACCTGGAGTAATAGTCGGAGAAAACTCCGATGTCGGTGCGGGCGCATCGATCATGGGCACGCTAAGTGGCGGTGGCAAATCAGTTAACTCTATCGGCGAGCGTAGCTTACTTGGGGCAAATGCCGGTATTGGTATGTCATTGGGCGACGACTGCATTGTTGAAGCAGGCTTATATGTGACTGCTGGCACCAAAGTGAAAACGCCGAACGGCGAAGTAGTTGCTGCCCGTCAATTATCCGGTATGTCAGGCCTGCTCTATCGCCGTAACAGCCAAACTGGCGCAGTAGAAGCTATCCCCACAGGCAACACTACCTGGGGCGGTTTAAACGCCAGCTTACATAGCAACGACTAGCCTCTGATTTTTGGTTTGGAACAAAGGGGTAGCAGTGCTACCCCTTTTTTTATTGCTTTGGTTTGGAAAGCCATCAGAGATATAACGTTAGTTAGTGTCTACATGTTTACCTTACGATGTATTCTACCGATTTGTCAGCCTTCACCACACAATAGTATTTCTTGACCCTCTTAGCAGCCGGTTTTACTTTCATTTTGACCATCGCTCCTTGCAGATCTCTGGACCAAGAGGATTAGCCTGAGATTTAATCTCGGTCTTGCTTAGAAGCGTCTCGGAACTAGTAGTTGTCGCCGCATATACTGACGACGTGACAAGTGTAAAACATACCAATGAAGTACCTAATAGCGTTCTCATATTAATCTCCAAAATTAACTTAGTAGTGGACTCTTTTAGCCAACAAGCTTTGTGTCTCGTATTAATTATGCGACGCCATGTGAGCAAGTTAGAGCCTGCTAAATGAAAGGAGAACAACGTGGAGTGGAATGACGTTCAGATATTTCTGGCCTTGATCCCGAGCAGGCTCAGTTAGAGCCGCCGGAAAAAAACTGGCCATCAGCCACGCCACAGTTGCGAGACGGATTGATGCCTTTGAAAAACGTCTAGGGGTGAGTCTGTTCAATCGCTTAAAAACCGGGTACGAGTTGACCAAGGCCGGAGAAGACCTTATTGCCGCAGCGGAGAATGTTGAGGCTGAGTTGCACACCATACAGCGAAAGTCGGTCAGGATAAGAAATTAGCGGGAACGATTAGGGTCACAGCCACTGAAATGGTGGCAACCACTCTACTAATGCCGGATTTATCCCGCTTATGGCAACCTACCCCCAGACTAAAATTGAAGTGATTGAAACCTATCAACCACTACACTTATCCCGCGGAGAAGCAGATATAGCCCTGCGTATTGGCAAAAAGCCCCCTGATAACTTGATTGCCCGCAAGCTGACGGGCTTTAGTGTTGCCGAATATGCCAGTAAGTCCTATGTAGAGAACCATGATCTGGATGACCCACAATCAGCATCTCGTATCTGCTCTATCGATATAGATATGGGCTCTCCTCCCGCAGAATTTGATAAAAGCCGATGGGTGTAGTTCCTTTAAAACGACGCCCTGTTTTACAGCACATTATCTAAATTTACCCATAAAGGCGATTTTTTGACTGTTGCTTGTGAAACAACCAGTAGTCATCAAAATGCCCACTGGATTTTAGGGATCTTAATTTC
>JAWUXW010000127.1:0-8401 GCA_034111125.1 Paraglaciecola sp. | reverse complement strand
AACTAATCATATCAATCCCAGCGGGACTCATCTTCAACACGCGCAAAACTAACCGCTTTACCATCCGCGACAAACTGACGGATACGCCAGGGTCGCCCCTCTTCATCTAGCTCCACCAGTCCAATACCTGGAGCATTCAGCAAGCGTCGCCCTGGATTTTCACCCTCTGGTTTACGGGGAATAATTCGCATTTTTCGTCGCCCGGTAAACCAATTCAAGGGAGAACGGGCTGAGTATAACCAGCGATTTAAATAGTCCAGCACAGACAACAATCGCTTTGGAAATGAGTTGCTAAGGCCACTACTGCAAATCTGCCATATGTCGGGGCCGTGGCTACTACCGCGCAATTCAACATCGTACACAAAAGAATAATGCACATCGCCAGACAGTATGACGAAGTTTTGTGGTGTTTTTTTGTGGCGAAATACATTCAGAATGCCGTGGGCCGTGCCTGGATGATTCATCCAGTATTCTGCATCAACCATTAGTGACTTGCCAAACCAAGTAAATATTCGCTGAATAACTTCGATTAGCTTGACCCCGTATATGGGTGATGTTGACACCAGAAGCACGGAAGACTGGCCTCTTAAACTGCGCTGCAAATCAGTCAATGCCTCCCAATCAAGCAAGCCTGAAGGTTTATGTGCTGAGGATTCAGAGCGCCAGCGGCGAGTGCGAGTGTCAAGCACGATCATGGGAGGAGACGTAGGCCATTCATAACCCCAGCGCTCAAAACTCAATAACTGTTCAATCAGAGCATCATATTCGTCTTGCCCCGGTTTTTTAAGGGCGTTGTTGACCTGGCTAAGTAGCTGCTTATCAAAGTCTTCTGGGCTGTTACCCCAGCCCTGATTTATCAAATAAGCTAACAGCCCATTACCGACAACCCGTTGCGAAAATGGGTGCCCGTAAACGGCTTCTTCCCAATCCCTATTCAAGTTCCAATCATCGGTAATATCGTGATCATCGAAAATCATCGCAACCGGAATATGCGCAAGTAGTCGCCTCACATCAGGTAGACGGTTGGCAAAGGTTTTTAACACTGTCCATTCTTTGTCGTAGAGGAGTTTTTCCTTAGCATCGAGGGATGCAGGTACTTCAATGTTTATCAATTGCCAGGGTATGGGTGACCAAACCAGTAAATACATTGCAAGATATTCACCCAAAGTAATTAAGTGATTGGCTGCAGTATCGGTAGTAAATATCGGTTTTTTAACGCCGCCAAAAAACGTATCAAGCAGTGCACGATTGTGTTCAATTTTGGGTAGTAAATTTTCTCGCCGATAATAACTATCGGCGTGAGCATACAAAGAGGGAGAGTCCGAAATCCCCTCAAGCTCTAATGGGCTAAGCATTTCTACTGGTAGCTCCAGCACCTCCAACAATTGATGTATGGCTTGCAGCATCGGCCCGGCTACATCGTCTCCATAAATTTGATCTCCAGCCATGACCAACATGGACGGCCAGGCAGTCTCTGCAACCGTGCCCGCATCTTCACTGGCCAAAATACGGCCTAGCATATGATCTGCCTCCACTAGACCATCGCCAGAATCATGATGAGGTTTACGACATGAGCCATGTAGAACACTTGAAATGCGACTTGGGATTATAAACCCAGGTCTTGAACGATCGGGGTAGCAAAGCTCAGCATCACATTGGCTTGTGCTGCTCCAGTCATAATCTAGCGTATCTGCAAACTTTAAATCCACCTGGTAGCTGATCCAGCAATCCTCAGGTAGCGGCTCAGCTAATGACAAATCAAGCAACATATAATTTAGCTTAGCACCCACTTTTAGTAGGGTATAACATTCCGAGTCAGCGTTTAACTCGGTGTTAAATATAACTTCACTGCCCACCGAGAGCGTTACACGAACATTTGCCGGAGCACTAAGCGCCAGCCAAAGCGCGACTCGACTCGGTGTCGCCCGACGAAGAATAGGCCCTGCCAATACAGGGGGGACAGAAATAGCTTTGCAGTGCATGGGCTTTCCATATAGGACTTTGAATTAGATAGCCCTATATCAAGAACAAGCAATCTTAAGAACAAAAGGCGAGCAACATAGCACGCTTGATTAATATAAGAAATGCAGCACGATATAAGAAGCTGAAGTTTAGTTACTTAGAGGGGAATACCTGAGAGACTGAATGACGCCACATATGATAGCAAAAAGTTCAACCATACATCCTACATAACCCCCTTATTCAATTCAGCCCTAAGTGTCTAATATAATTGGTAAATCACCTCATCTGAGGCAAGAGTTAGGGTCGTTTTTGTTATCTACTGACTCATGGCTAATTTCAATCCGGTTGCGGCCATTTTTTTTGGCGGCATAAAGAGCTTTATTTACACGAGGTGTTACCCGCATCCCTCTGGCGTATACATAAATTGCCCAGGAAATAGTGCAGTTATCAGCCGCCTTTGAGCATGGAAAATTCAATGCTAAAGGCCCATTTCAATTGACAGGCAAGCACACAATACGTATGGTCATGACCGCTATTTTAGGTGCCTATCGGCTTATTAAGTTAAGTCTGGATAGGGTAATCGGGAAGTATGGTGAAAATCCAACGCTGCCTCCGCAACGGTAAACATATCCTCAGCGATATGAAGTCCGACACCGGCCTAATCAATAGTTAATTTACGTATGGAGCGGCGGGCTTCATTAGAATGTATTCGTTTAATAAACAATAAGCTACTGTATTAATTAAATATTTTAGCTGTAAGTATTATCTGCGCATCCTCTTTTATCCCCCTCCCAATCGTTGCTTTTAATAAGGTTGAGGAATAATTATGAAATATCATTCATTGGCTGTGGCGATCTCTTGTGCCATAACCGCCAGTACAGTTTTTGCTGATACACAAGACGATGAAAACGAAATAGAGAAAATGGTGGTTGTCTCCAGCCGTGTGGCTATGCCTCTGCGCCAAATTGCTACTTCGGTGTCTGTTGTGAGCAAAGAAGATATCGATGCACGTGGTTACGCTAACCTAGCTGAGGTTCTAAAGACCCAGCCATCAATAGGCGTGACAAACAGTGGCGGTATAGGATCAACGGCAGCCTTGAGAGTACGTGGCGAAGAAGGCTACCGTACACTAGTTCGAATTGACGGCGTGGATATTTCAGATCCAACGGGTACGCAAGTACAGCCTCTGCTGGCACACATACAAAGTGCAAATGTGAGCCGTGTAGAAATTTTGCGTGGTTCACAAGGATTGATGTACGGAGCCGATGCCGGTGGGGTGGTTAACGTGCAGAGCGGCAACTATTCAGCTCCCCTTGAAGGAAGTATTTCTGGTGAATTAGGCCGCTATAGCACCCGTAATTTAATCGCCGATGTAGGGGGCACTAACGAGCAATTCGACTATTACCTTTCTGCTTCAGATTTTAAAACAGACGGTTTTAACTCCAGCGTCTCTGATACCAGCCAAGACAAGGATGGCTATGACAATACGACAATACACAGCCGCTTTGGTTTTGTCGCCACAGATGAGCTAAAGCTAGGTTTGGTGCTGCGAAATAGTCGCGGAGACGGACAGTTCGACAATTGCGGATTTGGCGATACCGCCAGCAATAATTGCGCGACTGCCTTTGAGCAAAGCAATATCAGAGCTGATATCAACTACTCAAGCGACTCTTCAGAGCATGGGCTGGCTTATGCCAAAACCTTAATAGAAAGAGAAAACTTTAATCAGGGCACTTCCAGCTTCTTTACCAAAGGCCAGCTAGAACGGGCAGAATATCTAGCCAAAACTGAACTCAATACATCTAACCGATTGGTTTATGGTGTTGATTGGGAAAAAGAAAGTATCACCTCAGCCGAGCAAAGCCGGATAAGCCAAGGTTATTACCTTGAATATCAGGGTGAACTTGCCCATGATTTTTATTTTACCGCCGGTGTGCGCCATGACGATAACGAGGACTTTGGTGAGCATACTAGTTTTAGATTGAGCGCCGCCTACATCTGGGCACTGGGAGAAGATGAACTCAAACTACGCAGTGCTTATGGCACAGGTTTCAGAGCACCGAGTTTATTCGAAATCGAATATAACAGTGGGCCGTTTGCTTATGCCCCCGCCTCTAACACCACACTACAAGAAGAAAAAAACAAGGGCTACGAGCTTGCCGCAGAATATAGCACTGCAGAAGGTTCTCGTTTTGAAATCGTGTATTTCGACCAAAAAATTGATGACAGCATTTTCTTTGACTTAGCAACGTTCTCCGGGTACTTGCAAGATGAAGGTCAGTCTTTGTCAAAAGGACTTGAGTTAATCACCGAGATTAAAATAAGCGAGCAATGGTTGATCAATGCTAACTACACCTATAACGATACTGAAGATACCGAGGGTGAGCAACGCTCTCGTCGTCCAAAACATATCGCCAACATTGGCTTCAGCTATCAGTTGAACGCACTTTCTGTGTCGGCAAATGTTCGCCTGGTAAAAGACTTTACTGATAACGGTGTTGCGCTAAAGGACTACGAGTTATTTGACTTAAGTGCTCGCTATCAGGTTAACAAACAACTAGTGGTGTTTGCCCGCATAGAGAACTTACTTGATCGTGAATATCAAGACCTGGCCGCATTTAACACCCAAGCTGAAGCTCCGCATATCGGCCTTAAATATCATTTCTAAAGCAACTTACCGCTAGTGGTCGTTATGGTTCTGCAAGCGAAGCTGTCAGAGCTGCATTGAGATTACTTGAACAGGAAGAAGTCAAATACGAAAACCTCTTAAATGCGCTGGAAGAAGGCGAGTAAAGTGGCGAAAGCACATCCACTTTTGATGAGCTTGTAGCGCCCAGTTGAATGACACGCCAAGAATTGCGTGACTGGGTGCCGATCATCATGGACGTGTATTTGACTACTTCAACGTTATCGCCCATACCCGAACTCCAAAAGCAAAAAATCAAAAACTCGGCCGATTTTAACCTGCCAATTAGTGTGCTGGAGATTCGATTTGGTTTTGACCAGTATTTACCCAAGTGATTTCAACTTGCAGAGTTCAGTATGCATTCAAGTCGTCGAATTGAAGACAAGATGACTCTTAAGCGTTTTCTTGCTTAAATCTGCCTGCTAACAATAGGCACCAGGCCTATATCAATTGTCCAATTTCGAATGAGCACAGGATTTTAAAAAAAAAGGTAGCGAATACCAGGTTCAATTTGTACAATAATTCCCATCATTCTGACTCGACAAATATCACTTATTCTATGTCCAATCCTATCTATCCCTATTTGCAGGATCCGCAAAATATCATTCAACTAGCCAGCGACAGAGTTTACCGTATGGGCTTAGATGACTATAAAAATAATTGTGTGTTTGAATGTTATGCTGAGCATAAGCAAATAGTCGGCAGTGTAGAAGGCGACGACTCAAATTTGCCCTATACGGTGCGGATCAGCCTGGCAGATGAAAATGGCAAGATTAAAGGCATAAACTGCTACTGCGGACATACCGACGAGACTGCCTGCCAACACGCAGTAGCAACATTATTGCAGTACGCCCAGCAAACGCAGGAACAACAGGAGGGTGAAAGATTCCTGAGCGTGAAGGAAAGCGCCATAGTGGATAGGATAAAGCGGGGGCGCAGCGAAGTTCAGGTGGAGCCCATCGACAATACGGGCTGCTTTGGACATTGGCGCACTGAGTCCATCAGCTCTGCCACCCATCGACAACAAGCCTATACGGTGCAGATACGTTCACTCAGCGAGCGACAAAATCTCTGCACGTGTCCCGACTGGGCCAATAACCAATTGGGTACCTGCAAACATATTGAAGCGGTATTATACAAGATAGAGCGAGATCGGGATGCCGCCACGCACGAGCCAAGTGCGTCAAAGCCCCATCATCTCATTATCCCTTTTATTTATCGGGGATGGCAGGATCACAAGGTGGTAATTCGTTTGCAACGTACTGCCCACATGGCACCTGAACTCCAGTCATTACTGGCTCAGTACTTTGATCCCAAAGGTGATTTTGTTGGGCAACTACCCGAGGATTTCTTCCAACTACAAAACAGCCTATATGCTAACGACGCCATTCAAATTGGAGACGATGCCATTCAGGCTGTGCAGCATCTGGTCACCCAACAAGCACATCAGTTGCAAAAACAACACATAGTGCAACAATTTGAATTATCCGCTGGACGTATCGGTGGCATTAACGCCAAATTATTTCCCTATCAAATTGAAGGTGCAGCATTTTTAGCTGCAAACGGCAGAGCCTTGTTAGCCGATGATATGGGTTTAGGTAAAACCCTGCAGGCAATTGTCGCCGCATACTGGTTGCATAAACAAGCTGGGGTGGCCAAGGTATTGATCATCTGTCCGGCCTCGTTAAAGTCACAATGGGCACGGGAAATCGAAAAATTTACTGGCATGTCTAGTCAGGTTATTCAAGGCAATGCCGCGCAAAGGCTACCCCAATACCGACGCGACAGCTTATTTATGATCGCCAATTACGAAATCATTCAGCGGGATTTGGAGGTAATTAACAAAGAACTGCACCCTGATTTGATCATTCTTGATGAAGCCCAGCGGATTAAAAACTGGCGCACCAAAATCGCTTCCTCGATTAAACTATTGCACAGTCGTTATGCCTTTGTATTGTCTGGCACTCCATTGGAAAATCGCCTGGAAGACTTGTACAGCCTGATGCAGGTAGTTGACCCCCTCTTGCTAGGCCCGCTTTGGCGTTATATGGCAGATTTTCATATCAGTGACGACAAAGGCAAGGTGCTTGGCTATCGCAATCTTACCGAATTAAGACGGCTGATTTCCCCGGCTATGCTGCGCCGCAACCGCAGCATAGTGAGCGACCAATTGCCGGCAAGAAGCAATATTCAGCTTGATGTTAGTATGTCAAACCGGCAACGAGACTTACATGATGGGGCGATGAACGCGGCGGGTCAGCTTGCGGACATCGCCAAAAAGCGCCCACTGACTCCTAATGAGCAAAATCGTTTAATGTCAGCCTTGCAACAGGCGCGTATGGCCTGCGATGCAGCGGGTCTAGTGGATAAAGAAACCGAAGGCTCGCCTAAACTGGACGAACTGCGTCAATTACTGACCGAGCAATGCATTGAAAACGGCCATAAGGTAGTAGTGTTTTCACAGTGGCGCGGTATGACCGACATGGTAGCCAAACTCACTGATGAACTCAATATTGGCTCGGTGCATTTACACGGTGGTGTACCTACGGCTAAACGTGGCGAGCTGATTGAACGTTTTAGCCAAAACGATGATGTGGCTGTGTTTATTTCCACCGATGCAGGTGGTACGGGTTTGAACTTGCAATCTGCCAGTGTGTTAATCAATATGGACGTGCCCTGGAATCCCGCTGTATTAGAACAACGTAATGCCCGCATACATAGGCTGGGACAAAATCAAAAAGTACAAATAATCCTGATGGTGGCCAGCAATTCCTATGAAGAAAAGGTGCTGGCACTACTTAACAATAAACAGACCCTGTTTGATAACGTGGTGGCAAGTGATGCAAGCGAAGATGTAGTTGGAGTGACCCGCAAGACCCTCGACACTCTGGTGCAAGAACTTCAGAACAAAGACCCTATAGAAGCACCTGCAAACGAAGTAGCTGAACAAACCATTACAGACACGACAGATCCCGGCGAAACCAGCCAGCCAATGCCAGATGATGAGGAGCAAACTCGTGGCGCCGCCTTAGTCGATGTAAATGATGAAGACGATCAGCGGATCAAGCAGGTAATAAGCCAACTAAGCTTCCGATTTGCCGGTCGCATCGAACAAATGCTCGGAAAAGGGGGGGATTTACTGGTTATTTTAGACCAACTAAACAACGAGGACAGCGCCTTTATTGACAGTTTAGATAGTCCAATTTCGGTAGCGGCCATTGACCTTGCTAACCTCAGACAGCTACAAAAACTCGGCGGACTATCCCCATTGAATTTACTCAAAGAACTGCCTCTCACAGCCACAGCGCAAGTACGGCTTAATCCCTGGCTCAAACAAGCCCAAGACAAATTGGCCGCCGCCAAACTACTCCACCAACATGCTCAAACTGGCAGTCTGGATTTGCTGGTTGCCGCGGTATGCGCCAAGTTGACCAGCTTGGCCGAAAAAAACCATTTACTCAGCGCCGAAGATGCCTGTGTGTGCCTATACACCGATCACAAATTACAGCAGAAGCTTAATGCCGAGCAAGTAGCATCCATAGGCAGGCTACTAAGCTTACGTGCTAATGCCGCGCTACCAGCGTCTTTGTTATTACAATTGCTAAACGATGTTGAGGTCTTGTTGGAAAATGACGAATAGAATCCATTGGCTAAAAATACAGAGCCATTAGTATTAGCGTAAACAACAAGACCGAAAATCAGCGTGGTGGCGGCTTTGCCCAACTTAGCATGCTTCCTCGCAAGATCAATAAA
>JAWUXW010000126.1:0-14235 GCA_034111125.1 Paraglaciecola sp. | reverse complement strand
GGATGGCGCTTGTTAAAGAACAAAGGAAAAACCAACGAAAACGGATGCAGCGGCAGCAAGCAGCCTAAACTAAAATCAATACAAACTGAGAAATACGCGACAAGATGTAGGATAATTACGCCCCGAATAAGGGGTTTGTGGGGATAACAGTTACTACATTGAAACTAATATTAAATTGAGCACTGACTATTCTGACAAGTCTCACTTTCACACTAAACCGGAACCGTAGGGAATGGGATTTCTGTTTAAATCTCGTACTTTCCGTTCAGGCACTATATAGGCGATGCCGGGTATGTCAGCTACAGCCTAATATCGCTCTTTGAGCACCTTATTTAATAAAAAACATTAGCCTACTTTGGCCTAAACAACTGAAATTTACTGGCTTCATCAATCACAAAATAATCCCCTGGCCCTCCACCACGGAGCACAGGTTCGGCTGCGGCGGTTTGATAGACGCCATCGACCAGCAAGCTTTTATTGATGTGCACGCCTACCACCTCCCCGAAAACCATCCAGCTATCGATTTTTTGTCCATCCGCTGTGCTTAGCTGTATCAGCTGGCTTAGCTTACATTCGAAGGATACCGGACTTTCATCTACATGGGGTACAGAGACAACTTTGGACGACCCGGCTCTCAAACCCGCGAGCTTAAATTCATCGACGTCTTGTTCAACCGCTGCGCTAGTTTGGTTCATGGCTTCGGCCAATGGACGGGTAACCAGGCTCCAGCAAAACTCACCGGTAGATTCTATGTTTCTTAGGGTGTCTTTGTATCCCACGCTGGCAAAGCCAATGATGGGGGGATGATAATTAAAGGCATTAAAAAAACTATAAGGGGCAAGATTCAACTTACCATCACTATCCTGAGATGAGATCCAGCCGATAGGCCTGGGTGCAACCATCGCATTAAAAGGATCATGGGCTAAACCATGGCCTTCCCTGGGTTGATAAAAATGAATATTGTCGCGCAATGGGAACCTCTTTAGTGTTTTTTCTGGGCCAGATTTAGATAAGCAGAATACTTGGCGGTACTATACCTATCCACCTGACAAGCACTCTAGCTTAGTTAGCCAAACCATCTGAAGGGGGGTCTAAACCACACCAGCTTGTGCTTCATCAGAGCCAGTATGGGCTTCCACCTCTACCCCATCCACTCTTTGCAGGCCTCGAGGTAATTTATTGCCCCGCCTTCCACGCTCACCCTGATAATGGCTAAGATCATCGGCGCTTAGGGTCATGCCTCTTTTACCGGCCAGTACCTTCACATTGGCACCTTCTGGCACTACCGCCAGTACCTTGACATATTCTTCCCGGGTCTTGGCCTTCGCTGAAGGAATACTGATTAGCTTATTGCCCTTGCCTTTGCCCAAACTGGGTAAATCTCGCAGTGGGAACATCAGCATGCGTCCTTCGTTAGAAATCGCCATGCACCAGTCGCTTTTTAAGTTTCCTAATGGCTGTGGAGCAATAATTTTGGCGCCGGTGGGCAGTGACAAATAAGCCTTACCTGCCTTGTTTTTACTGACCATATCGCTAAATTTACCCACAAAACCGTAACCTGCGTCTGAAGCCATGAGGTATTGTTGCTCGTCGTTACCCATAACCACATGTTCCACATTTTCGCCAGCCACAATGGCGAAGCGCCCTGTTAAGGGTTCACCCTGGCTACGAGCCGACGGGAGGCCATGAGCGTCACAGGAGAAGGTTCGACCGGATGAGTCCATAAACACGGCTTGCTGATTACTGCGACCCTTGGCACTGGCCTGGTAACTGTCACCGGCCTTGTAACTGAGGCCCTCGACATCTACATCGTGACCTTTGGCACAACGTGCCCAGCCTTTTTCGGATAACACCACGGTGACGGTTTCTGAGGGGATCAATTCTTTTTCAGACAGGGCTTTTGACTCACCACGGATCATGATAGGTGAGCGCCTGTCATCTCCATAGATCTCAGCTGCCTCCAGAATTTCTTTTTTAATCAAGGTTTTCAAGCGTTTGTCCGAACCTAACAAGACCTGCAGTGCATCACGCTCCTTGGCAAGTTCATCCTGTTCACCCTGGATTTTCATTTCTTCAAGTTTGGCTAAATGACGTAGTTTTAAGTCCAGAATGGCTTCGGCTTGAATGTCTGACAGATTAAAGCGGGCTATCAGTTCTTGCTTGGGCTGCTCTTCGTAACGAATGATCCTGATCACTTCGTCGATATTCAAAAAGGCGATCATTAAGGCTTCAAGGATATGCAGGCGGGCCAGCACTTTATCCAGGCGATATTGCAGCCTGCGCACAACTGTGTCTTTACGGAAGATCAACCATTCAGTCAGAATTGTGCGTAAATCTTTAACTTGCGGACGACCGTCCAGGCCAATCATATTGATATTAACCCGGTAGCTCTTTTCCAAATCGGTTGTGGCAAACAGGTGTTGCATTAACTGCTCTATGTCCACCCGATTGGAGCGCGGAGTGATCAATAAACGCGTGGGATTTTCATGATCAGATTCATCCCGCAAATCACTGACCATCGGCAATTTTTTAGCCTGCATTTGCGCCGCAATTTGCTCTAGCACTTTGCCGCCTGATGCTTGATGAGGCAGAGCCGTGACAATAATATCGCCGTTATCTTCGTGGTACACCGCACGCATTCTGACTGAGCCACGACCACTTTCATATATTTTTTGCAGATCCGCCTGAGGCGTAATAATTTCTGCGTCTGTGGGGTAATCAGGACCTTTAACATAGGCTAGTAGGTCGTGCAATTCAGCCTTGCTGTTATCCAACAGATGAGCACAGGCATTGGCCACTTCGCGCACATTATGCGGAGGAATATCTGTCGCCATACCTACCGCAATACCGCTAATACCATTGAGTAATATATGCGGCAGACGTGCGGGCAGCACTTTAGGCTCGTCCAAGGTACCGTCAAAGTTAGGCTGCCAATCAACAGTTCCCTGGCCTAATTCGGTAAGTAGCACTTCGCTGAATTTGGACAAACGGGACTCGGTGTAACGCATAGCGGCAAAAGACTTGGGATCATCTGGTGCTCCCCAGTTGCCCTGACCATCAACCAAGGGATAGCGATAGGAAAAGGGCTGGGCCATCAACACCATGGCTTCATAACAAGCCGAGTCACCGTGGGGATGAAATTTACCCAGCACGTCACCCACCGTACGAGCAGACTTTTTATATTTAGCGTTATTACTCAGTCCCAGTTCAGACATGGCGTACACGATGCGTCGTTGCACCGGTTTCAAGCCGTCACCAATATGGGGTAAGGCTCTGTCCATTATCACGTACATGGAATAGTTAAGGTAGGATTCTTCGGTAAACTGACGCATTGACAACTGTTCAATACCATCTTTATTAATAATCGTGTCTTGACTCATAATGGACGCTAACTTTCACTTTTTTTGTTGTTATGCTTTTACTGCATTTTTCATAGGTTACCCTATATACCCAAGTGACAACAGTCAATTATCCACCAGCCATACTGCGGAGATAGTCCTGTAATGTAATATCCAAAATCATATTATTTGGCCAACATTATCGGTCAAAAAAATAGGCTGCGCTTATCTGCTTGACTCTGCTTTGCCGCAAATCTCAACTCTGTAGGAGATAAATATAAAGGATAAACAAATCTAGCGATTGCCTTCGTCAACGGGTGAATGCTTTAATACACCATTGATTGTTGGCTGGACAGGAAGAAATGCTCGTCAGTGCTATAAAATTGTTTGTTATGTCTCTGATTTTTATCACCTGTAATGTAAGTGGACAAAGTGATATTCAGCTAATTTCGGGGGAGGGAGTCAACAGACTATCGAGCCACCTAAAAATTTATCGTGAGAGCCAGGTGCCGCTCTCCGTAGAACAGGCTCGAAAACTTGTATCTGAATTTTCAGTGCCAGCAGACGACAACCCTAACTATGGTTTCACTAAACATGGGGTTTGGCTTTATACAACAATTAGCAATGTCACCGACATTGAACAGTGGGTCATTGATGTAGGCTTCACTCAGCTAGATAACGTCGACATGTATTTATTAGTAAATGGGCGGGTTATCGCCAAGGCACATCAAGGAAAGAGCCGTTTAAATCAGCACTACCGTCTACCTACCCTCAAAGCAGCATTGCCTTATTCAAATACGATTGAGTTATTTATTAGGCTTGAAAGCCAATACTCCAGTCTGGTTGCTCCCATCGACATTCAGACTCATGATCGCCATCAAAGAGTAAACTTCTTTGATAATATGCTATGGGGTGTTTTCTACGGTGGTCTGCTGATCCTGGCCATTTATAACTTAGTGCTGTACGTGGGCTTACGGGAAAAAACTTTACTGGCTTATGTGATCTACATATTAACGGTGGTGATATGGCAATTTGTATGGGGAGGCCACCTTAATTTAGTGGCGGACTCTAGCATTGCAGCTTGGTTTAACCGACATACGGATTTAATATATGTGCTGATAGGGATCAGCTCAGGGGTCTTTACTTGTTATTTTCTCGAAGCGGCAAAAAACGCCCCCAAGACCTTAAAATTCCTCCAGTTGAACATTGCCATTCTCTTCATTTTAGGTTTGTGTTCAATCTTCAATGTATTCCCCCCAATGTGGCAAAATACATTGGTTTATGTGGCGGCTATTTTGGCTATTAGCAGTTATACCTATGCTGGATTTGAAAGTTACGCCAATCATTTTTATGCTGCTCGTTACTTTATCATTGCCTGGAGCATTTTGGCTTGCTCGGCGCTAATAGGCATGTTCAGTTTGGTAGGCGTGTTTCCATCCAATTTTTTCACGACTTATTGTTTTCAGTTTGGCGCCTTCCTTGAGGCCGGATTGTTTTCCCTGGCACTGATGGACAAAAATCGCCATAAATTGGAACTCGATGTACAGCAAGCAACCAATGACTTGCGCAACAACATTGAATTGGTAGAAGAACAAAACGTACGCTTAGATATCGCACGTAAAGACGCCATCACCGCAAGTAATGTAAAATCTCAATTTCTAGCCAACATGAGCCACGAAATTCGCACACCACTAAATGCAATTTTGGGTTTCAGTAAAGAGCTGTACAACGTTGACTTATCCCAAGATAAGCAAGAACAAGTCAGCATTATCAATGCCGCCGCCAATAATTTACTCGGCATTGTTAATGATGTACTGGACTTTTCCAAGATTGAAGCCGGTAAGTTAAGAATTAATAATCATCCCTTTTCACCAAATGAGATCCTGGAAGAGATGATCAGCGTGATGGCCAAATCGGCTCATCTCAAGGATCTGGAATTCGTTTTTGAGGCCTCACCACTACCAGAAAAACTAATCGGCGATAGTTATCGAATCAAGCAGATATTGAACAACTTACTCGGCAACGCTCTGAAGTTTACCGATAGCGGGCACATCGGCCTGGCAGCCAGTGGTCGGGAACTTGAACACGGCATTTACGAACTGGTACTAAAAATTGAAGATACAGGGATTGGTATCAGTCGGGAAGACAGACGCAAACTGTTTGCCGCCTTCTCTCAGGTGGACGATGCCCTGAGTCGTTCCTATCAAGGTACCGGCCTGGGTTTAGTTATTTGTCAGGAACTCGTCAAGCTGATGAGGGGAGATTTGAACTTACAAAGCTCCCCCGGTCAAGGCAGCGTATTCACCGTAAAAATTCACACAAATCTGCTAAATGCCAACCCTTCTTTATCTCCTAGCAGCGAATGGCAAAACAAAAACATCGTGTATTTTGACCCCTATCCTCCCTCACGACTTTCCGGTGTACAATTACTTAGCCATTTAGGTGCCAGAGTAACGGGTGTGGAGTCTTTGGATTTTTTACGCCAGCTCACAGATGACTACGACATGCTATTTATATGCGTGCCGAATAAAAAAGAAAGTGATTTACCAAAAATTCTGGAAGCCACTCGTCAGGTAAACGCTAGCCGCTCAATCCTGCTTTTTTCTTGCTCAGAGTCAATGACATCGAGAACAGATTTGTCCCATTATTTTAGTCATAAACTTAGGTTGCCACTGACCTTGGGCAAATTGAATGAATTGGTACGTGCACCAGTCGTGGATCCTATTGATCACTTGCAACAACGATTAATAGCTTTACCGCCCGCTCACGTATTAGCGGTAGATGACATGGAAATGAATCTTAGACTATTATCTACTTGGTTAAAAAATTCACCACTGCAACTAACTCTGGCATACAGTGGTAAAGATGCTCTCACCTTATGCCAACAGCACGAGTTTGATTTAATCCTCATGGATGTACAAATGCCACATATGGACGGCCTACAAGCGAGTCAGTTAATTCGTCAATCCGAATTAAATCTAGGAACACCGATTATCGCCGTCACCGCCCATGCTTTTAAGGAAGAACAAGAGCGATTGCTCAGTTCAGGTATGGATGATTACTTACCTAAACCACTGGATTTATCTGATTTAGTTGATCTGATTAAGCGTTGGTGTCATCAGGTAGAGCACCCGTCCATAGAAGTGCTGAGTGTTGATTGGCAACTTGCTCTCAAGCGGGCAAACCATAACACTGCTGGGGCAAAAAATGTTCTCGAGCAATTCCTTGCACAATTGCCGGGCCTGACTAAAGACATAGAAAAAAGTAGCGCGGCATTAGACTTTGAAACCTTGCAAGCCAAGGTGCACCGGTTGCATGGAGCCTGTTGTTATACCGGCGTACCGGGTTTGCAAGCCCTTTGCAATAAAATTGAGATCGCATTGAAGTGTAATCAATTTGAACATGCCCAGCAACGTATTCCGAGTCTTACGAAAGAGGTTGCAGAGGTCCTCAGGCAAGCTAATAAAATGAAAGCCAAATTAGTCTAATACTTTATAACCTTGGCCTGACATTGTTTTAGCAGGATCACAAATTCTTGTTCTGAGCGATCCAGCTCCGCCACTGAAATAAACAAATCGTAACCTAAGCTCTGACGTAGTTTGTCCATTCTATTGGCAAACATGGCTTGAATCCCATGCAGCACTTTGCCATCTTGTGTTTTATAGCGATCGTGCTCCAACATGCTGTCTCCGTAACTGCTGTCACTAATGCGCTCCATACCTGTGCTATGCAACAATAATGGACGTTGCTCCATTAAGATGTTGCTCATTAGGCGTGGGGAAATGTCGGCTAACAGTGGTGCGTAATCCTTAATTTTTATACCTACCATGCCTAGTTCTTTGTGCTCCAGGTCCTTTTGTACTTTCGGCACATCGATACGTTGAATATTATCCCAGGCAACTTGCCATTGCCCGTGACGATGCACATAGCGAATATTGGAACGGGACAATTCGACACTGTGAAGAGGCTCACGAAACTTAAACCAGCCAATCACTAAGGCCACCGAGGAGGCACCGGTGAGAAATATAGCGATTAAATAAAATTGCTCCGGCAGCCATGCAGCAATCATAGCGGAGGCCATCAAGCCAAAAAAGCCAAGCAATATGCTCGTCAGTACATTATGTTTCGAAGCAGCGCGAATTTGGATTAACTCTTCCATCTTACAACCAGAAAAATACAAAAAATAAATACATAAGTACGCCCCACAGAACCATCATTCTTAGCCGCCGACAATAGGCACAATCGGTTTGCCACCAAGCCTTCTTAGTGACTTGACTATTTTTTTGCTCAACCATTCACCATTTCCACCTGAGGGTTATTCACGGCTGATTCTATCCTATATCTTAGGCAGATGGACGATTACACATCTGCTGCCAGACGAATGTAAAGTAATATACTTTGCACTACAATGGTTTAAGATTGATGCCCAAACACTCTAAGTATACAAATCCAGCTAACTTGGGGGCACTGGACAAGGGGAGTGGCGACTATTCGTATCAACATCCGACACATTATTACATTGAGTGTATCTTTTTTCTGCCTGTTTGCTCGGGCCGAAAGTCCTGCACTTTGGCTTGATAGTGCTGCTCAGGCAAAGAGCACCAGCACAGCACAGCCCAGAGTTTTAGCCAAGCCCGCCCGCTACATGCGGATAGATCCCACTACCTTAGCCAATACATTTCGAGACAAGCAACAGGCTATTACCGTTACCCTACCTCTGCCAAGCGGAGCAATGGTCAATTTTAAGCTTAGTCCCTCACCCATCATGTCAGCGACCATGGCAGCTAAATACCCGCAAATGATGAGCTACAACGGAATACAAATTGATCGTCCAGACAATATCGGACGTTTTAGTATTTCAGCCAAGGGTTTGTATGGGATGTTTTTGCATCAGGATAATTGGGTGCTGGTCTCACCACGGTATGTGGACGGCTTCACTGACTACATCAGTTATTACTATCGGGATGCTCTCCCTATTACTGACTCCCCAGTACTGCAAAACGATAGTATTTATCCAGAAATTCCTCCTGCGGAACAAAACCTTGCCGCTAAACGGCCACCAACTGGAGACTCAATCCTAACTTATCGTTTGGCAGTCAGTGCAACCGGCGAATATGTCCAGGCCCAAGCGCCGGACCAAAGGGGCAGCAAGGCTGATGCAGTAGCGGAAATAATGAATCTGGTGAATCGCATCAATCAAGTCTTGCTGATTGACCTGGCTGTGCAATTCGAACTAGCCGATAACGAAAACATACTCTTTACCAATCCCTTAACTGACCCCTTTAGCAACGATGATGCTGGGGAAGATATTGAGCTTAACCAACAGGTAGTTGATGATGCTATCGGTAATGCAAACTACGATATAGGGCATCTGCTCAGCACTAATCCAGGTGGATTGGCGTTTGTTGGCGCAGCCTGCAGCTCAGATTTCAAGGCCCAGGGGTATACCGGCGAAGAAAGACCACAAGGTGAGCGTTTTTATATTGATTTGGTCGTCCACGAGCTCGGGCATCAGCTAGGTGCAAGTCATACGTTTAATGCCAGCGGTCAGGGTGCATGCACAGATGGACAGCGTAATTTTTCCACCAGCTTCGAGCCAGGTGGTGGTTCCACTATTATGTCCTACGCGGGTATATGCGCTGAGCAAAATCTGCAAAATGACAGTGATCCTTATTTTCATGCTGGCTCCATAGAAGAAATCCGTGACTATGTTGATAGCCAATCCTGTGGCACTCTCGTGGCTCAAAACAATGCTATCCCGCAGATACAACTCTCAGAAAGTAGCTACACCATCCCAGCCAATACGCCGTTTGTGTTAAGCGCTGAGGCTACGGATGCCGATGACGACATGCTAAGTTACACATGGGAACAGCTTGATGCCGGTGGATTGACGGGTGCTACTGAAACTGCCAGCGAAGCAAGCAGCGATAATGGCAGTAATCCTTTGTTTCGTTCTTTTTCACCTTCCACCGAATCCAGCCGATATTTTCCAAAACTAAGTAATGTATTGGCGGGCAATACCAGTTTTGGTGAAACATACCCGACAAGCAACCGCGGACTAAATTTCAGATTAACGGTAAAAGACAATAAAGGTGGGGTCAATAATGCGGATTTGAGTATTTCGGTGCTCGATACCGGTGGCTCATTTATGCTCAATTCACCCACAACGACCAGCAATTGGCGGGGAAATAGTCAGCAACTCGTTAGCTGGAACACCGGCGAGACTGAGCAAGCTCCTATTAGCTGCCTCGCAGTGGATATCAGCTTAGATGTGGACGGAGATAATAAGTTTGATTCCGTGCTGGCGACTGAAGCCGCAAATGACGGCGAACACCTGATCACCGTGCCAAATGCCGTCAGCAATCAAGCTCGCTTAATGCTGCAATGCAGCGACAGTGTTTTTTACGCTTTGAATGATGGAGAATTTACCATCACAGGGGGGGCCGAGTCGATATCCCCGATAATTGAAGGACAAAAAGCCCTGTCACTTAATGAAGACTCTGTGCTAACGGTCTCACTTGATGACTTAATCGTGCTTGATCCTGACTCAGCTTACCCGGAAGGTTTTGGCCTTAGGCTGGAAGCAGGCAACGATTACTTTGTAGAGCAACAGAACATTATCCCCGCAGAAAATTTTAACGGGCAACTGACTGTGATGGCAGTAGTAAACGATGGCATTAGTGACAGTCCTGGCTTTCCCCTGACCGTCGTGGTGACAGCAGTGAATGATCCGCCCATCGCCAATAATGACAGTCTAAGTGTCGCCCAAGGCAGTGCATCAACTTCGGTCAACGTATTGGCTAATGACTCAGACATCGATGGCGACGCCTTAACTCTGAGCACTTTTGAATACAGCGGAACGGGACAGGTGAGCATAAGCAATAATCAACTGAATTATGCCCCTTCAGTCAGTTTTAATGGAAACGAATCTATTATTTATACCGCTAGCGATGGACAGGAAAATGTAAGTGCCAGCCTGCAAGTTACGGTCAGTGCACCGCCTCCTGCACCTGGCGCAACAACCAGCAGCAACGGTGGAGGTGGTGGAGCAATTACCTGGCCCTTGTTATTTTGCTTGTTTGGGCGTTATGCTACAAAGCGTAAAGCAATACACTCTATTTGACTAAGACAATGAAGGAAAGACATGCCCAAGCTACAACAGTTCGTTTCATCACTATATCGACTAGTTTTGTTGCTCATTACTTTAATATTGACCGCATGTGCCAATCTCACGCAACACTCACCCAGCGAACAGTTATCTGGAGAACCACACTCAGAAACACCAACGAGCACCTCGACTTCGCAAAACGCTGCATCAAAGAGTTTGGATTGGGTGAACTACGCGGATGCGAAAGCCGATGCCAATTTGGCGATCGCTAAGCAAGACTTTCAATTTCTCGCCGCCAGTAATCGTACGATTTCTCTACCGGGCATCGATCTGCAGAAGTATAACCTGGAAGAACTGGAGCAACAGTGTGGTTACCGATTTTTAGCCGGCATGGGGGATAGCGTTCACTCTAAAAATGAGCTTAAACTGCGTAAAAGATTACATCATTATGCGACTGAATATAATCAACTAATGTTAATTGCCTGCCAGGGTGGGACACTTTAAGGTCTTGGCTATTTTGGCGATGGTCCAAGTTTATTCGACTTTCAAGGTTTCGATGGGTGGTGACTGAGTGTGAATTCAAGTATCAGCTTGAGATAAAAATAGCCTGCGGGCAGGCTATTGGCCTATTTTTGCGTGTAGTGTCCTATGCCTTCTAGATTTTATCTGTAAGGTATGCATGAACCTTAGACGCCTCACGTTGCTTAGAAAACTCAAGCAAATCAATGCCATTACAGGTCATGCCATCAATTGATAAAAGTTTTCGCAACACGTCCTTACGGCTGCCAGCAACCAGACCTACTTTGTCTGTTACACCGCGCTTAAGCATTGTCACATCGTCGGTCACTACTGCTTTACAGAATCCAGAATAATCCTGATCCCCAGCAAAACGATAATCGTCCTCAGATTTCATATGCGCACTGGCTGTAAAAGCCGATAACGCGAGTGTTACTAGTAGTACTTTTTTCATTGCTATTCTCCAAAACTAAAATTGCTCACTTTGAGCATTGCGGGCTAATTCCCGGAGCTAATTTAAGACTGAATAGCACTGCATGTCTGTGGTTTTATTGTTTCAACTTAGTAAAAAACATGTAAAACAATAAGTTACAGATTTATGACGTAACTACACCATTGAAAAACATAGTGTTTTTTAATCTGGATATAACCAAAATAAAGCAATTTGTGTGATTTAATTTCAATAAACTCTGAAAAAGGCAATTTATTCAGCCAAATCTGTAATTAAATTACCAAATGTCACTTGGATTTAACATATTTTTGGTCAAAAACGACTTGAATTGCTGCTTACCTATTCTTTTTTGCTGAAATTTTCGTCTCATACTCTGTCAAAAAACTAAATTCAGGCAAATTATTTTGCTCACATCTTTGATTTGCAGGGTTGCAATATTGGCAATGGAGCTTAGTGTATTTTTGTTACAAAGCTGAAATCCTGTTGCAGCGCGTCTTTGACAAGGCTATCGATAGGCATGCCAATTGTCTGATAATGAGGATGATCGATGCCAGCCAGAACGTTTTCACCACAACGCCAACCGACAATCATCTCAGAACTAAATTCAAAACGCAGAAAATGCACCGACGAGGTTTTCTCTTCAGTCTCCCGCTGCATGTCTTCGTTGCATATGGGATGAACTTTAGCAAAACCTTCTACTTGCAAATACACCACCTTCTCTACCCCAATCAACTCAGCCAAACGGCATTTACGTTCAATCGGATCATCATATTCAATCATGGTCGCTTTAAGATTTTGCCCATCAGGGATCAATGGATTGTAGGATGCCAACTCTTCTTCAATGCCGACCCGCTCAAAAATACGCTCAATACGCAGCATTTTCTGAATTTGATATTGAATGGTCTTGCGATTTTCGAATAACAATCGAATATTATCGCCTAAGGCAATCTGACGATTCTTTTTATGGACCATCACGGAAGCGCGAAATGCCACCCGCTGTTCGGCGTATTCCTCCAGTGACATCAGTTGCTCTTTGGACAATTTATCCACTTTGCTCTCCATCTAGGTTTTAAAGGCCATAAGCTAAGCGCAGCAAAGTCATAGGATGACTTGCCACCTCAACTGATTCGGCTAAGTTCACAATATGGCTGGCTGCCATCGGGCAGTCACTGGCGTGATAATCCGGTTGCAGTTGGTCGACCTTACGTACAACCGGCCGGGCAATTTTTACTGACTTGTCCCGGGTTTCAAGTTTTACTGCATAGGTTCCATCATGACCGGAACACCGTTGCTGAGCGTGAATGTTAGTAGAGGGAATCAAAGACAATATATCCCGGGTTTTCAAACCAATATTTTGCACTCTAAGGTGACAAGCAACTTGGTAGCTCACCTCACCCAGGGTCTTGCTAAAATCAGTATTGAATCCTCCCGCCTTATGGCGCAGATGTAAGTACTCGAAGGGATCAAAAAATGCGTGTTTAACTGCCTGTACTTGCTCATCGTCAGGGTACATCAGCGGCAACTCTTGTTTATACATCAGCACACAGGAGGGCACCGGGGCGATAAAATCGTAGCCCTGTTGCACCATCTCATATAAAACAGGGATGTTTTCCTTCTTAGCCTGAGCCACAGCATGCAAATCGCCAAGCTCCAATTTTGGCATGCCGCAACAGGATTCTTTGTTGACCAATTGCAAACAAATACCATTGTGTTGGAAAACTTTTACAAAATCGTCGCCCATAGCAGGGCTGTTGTAGTTGCCGTAACACGTAGCATAAAGGGCAACCTTGCCGGTTGTGCGCCCTAGCGGTTTAGCATCGATAGTCTTGACCTTGATCAAAGGAGCAATGCGTTTGCGCATAGTAAGACTATGGTATTCGGGCAAGGGAGTCTGATGATGCACACCAAGACTTTTTTCTAGAACCTTGCGAAAAGTAGAATTTTTGTTCAAGGCATTGACGGTAATATCGACAATAGGAATACTGGGTAATCGTGCCACACTATCGGTACTGGTGAGTATGCGGTCACGTCGCGATGCGCCGTTTTCTTCAAAGTTAATGGCCTTGGCCCGTAACATTAAATGAGGAAAATCCACGTTCCATTCATGAGGGGGCGTATAAGGGCATTTTGCCATGTAGCACATATCGCATAGGTAACATTGCTCAACCACTTTTTGATAATCCTGTTTATCAACCCCGTCAACCTCCATGGTTTTGGACTCGTCGACTAAATCAAATAAGGTGGGAAAGGAGTCACACAGGCTAACGCAGCGCCGACAGCCATGGCATACATCGAATACCCGATCCATCTCTTGATACAACTCGTCTTTATCCCAGTAGCTTTCATTTTGCCAGTCAATGGGGTGACGGGTAGGCGCTTGCAGATTGCCTTCACGGGGTTGCTCAGCTTTCACTTCAATATTGGTTTTTTTCGAACTCATTGGGGCTCCGCATAAGGACAGAATAAAAAACTGGCAGAGCAAGCAGTGCTTGCCCTACTACATTTGCTAGGGAGTCCTTAATCGTCGAGGGCATCCAGAGCTTTTTGGAAGCGGTTAGCGTGACTACGCTCTGCCTTGGCCAGGGTTTCAAAGCAATCGGCGATTTCATCGAAGTTCTCATCCCGGGCAGTTTTAGCCATGCCCGGATACATATCCGTATACTCGTGGGTCTCCCCGGCAATGGCGGTTTTAAGGTTATCTTCCGTAGGACCGAAGGGCATGCCTGTGGCCGGATCACCTGTCTCTTCAAGATATTCTAAATGACCGTGCGCATGTCCTGTTTCACCTTCGGCGGTAGAACGAAACACGCTTGCCACATCGT
>JAWUXW010000125.1:0-18042 GCA_034111125.1 Paraglaciecola sp. | reverse complement strand
CAACAACGTGGCCATGCAACATTTAGCCAAGAATTTGACTATGACAGCGCAACGGGAACCAGACGATGCTCAATTGGTTAGATATTCCTTAGAGATTTAGGCCGATATTGTGCCGCGTTCTCGCTACTTGAAAGGGGATTCGGTAACAGAGCTACACCATTGCTGCGCAGCGACGCCTTAGCCAAAAACGGCGGGCTTTGCTGAGTGCGCAATTACTTGTGGTGATTGGTATTAATCTTGCGGTAGTTTGATCTTAATTGTAAATCGGCGATAAGGGGTAAGTGATCGGATGCGCAGCGGGTTAGATGTGTCCGAGGTACTTGTACGTTCAGCACATCAACCAAAGCATTGGCAAAGATGTGATCAATTCGAGCGCTAGGGAAACGCCCGGAAAAGGTATTAAGAGGACGATGGCCCGGCAGCTTAAGTTGCACATCATACAAGTGTTTGACAATACATTTATAGGCCGCAGAATTGGCAAAAAAGTTAAAATCTCCACATAAAATAACCGGTTGCTGAAAATTAGCGCTACCCAGCCAGTCCCTGCCCAATAATGCGTTTACCTGGATCAAATGTTCCATAGACCTGAAGCCAAAATGGGTATTAATGATCTCCACGTCCACGCCATTCACTTCTACCGACACCCAGATTGCCCCTCTTGGTTCAAATAAAGGTTTGTTGGCTATCAGCGGCAGGTTTCCGGCCTTAATCAGTTTTAGCGGCAAGTGAGTCAGGATGGCATTACCATAACGCTCTTCTTCAACATGAATCGCCGGATAAAAATGGAACTCCATTTCCAGATACTGGCTAATAGCATGGGCCTGATCAATGAATTCCGTACGGGACTTTCCTGCATCTAGCTCCTGAAGGGCGACGATATCCGGTTGGTACTGGGCGATCACTCTGGCGATACGGTGGGGAGAGAGTTTTCCATCCATACACAAGCAGCTATGTACGTTGTAGGTCAAGATCCTTAAAGGGCTATGACTAAACTCGGACTCAGACTCGCGCATTGACTTGAGGCCTGCTGTGCTAAATGAGGCCGTTTTCTTGCGCCCTAAAGTATGTAAGCCAACTTCATACAAATCAAGGGGTCTCAGGTAGCTCCTCTCATTATGGGGCAAAGGTGTATCCGAGGGAAGTAAAGCAAAGGCATGGGTCTCCTGAATTCCAGGCCCCCCGTGGGAACCATTTTCTATCGCAAAAGTGCAGTAGGGTTTATCCATACTCCAGCCACTTATTAGCAACTCACCCGCCTCCGGATGCTGGCACAAGTGAATCATATCCTCGATGACTTCATGCAAATAGGGATGTTGCTCACCAAATACTTTTGCCCCGTCTTTTGGCAGTAAATAAACACCCTTTTCATTCCAGGCCTTAACCTGCCCCTTCTCGACAATGGCTAACACCAAAGGGATTTTTGCGTCTGTTACCAGA
This sequence comes from Paraglaciecola sp., assembly GCA_034111125.1. Taxonomy (GTDB): domain Bacteria; phylum Pseudomonadota; class Gammaproteobacteria; order Enterobacterales; family Alteromonadaceae; genus Paraglaciecola. Next base: position 16,605 of record JAWUXW010000125.1, on the reverse strand, counting down.
GCCTGAGCTAGCGCTTCCTTTTGTTCGCTACTTAAACTTTGCGGCGGATAAATAGAGCCCATAGGCCCCATGGAAGTCACTGTTAGCTGGTCGGCCCATTGCTGCTCAGTGAAGGTTGTAGCTTGTACATCATTTTGTAAAGGGAGGAGCTTTTGAAACCAGCCTCCGCCGAGATATTTCGCCCGTTGTGACTCAATACCCAAGGTATGACTAACGGTGTGCTTGCCTATTTTCGCATGATTAAAATGGGTAAACACCCGCCTGATCGCCTCGCCGACCGTCTCACCATGAAGCCTTTCGTAGGGCACGGTTTCCTCTTGTCCATGATCGGAATATATCCACACCTCATATTCCCGGCGCGACGATAATTTGGCGGCACGCCAAATCCGGCCGATGGCATCATCTATCCCTTTAAGGCTCCAATGAGCAAAACTAGAGCTGGGACCCCGGCGGTGAGACTGCTCGTCGTAACCCAAAAAATTGAGATGAATAATGGGTAAACCTCTTGCGACATCAAGTTTGGCACCTATAGTCACCAGCTCTCTTAGTAAGATACTTATCGCCACACGCGTGGGCACAAATTGCAGCTCTCTAAACAGGTCTCGACGGGCAATAATTCCATGACAAAAGTCGATAAAAGCCAGCAAGAATTCCAACAGAATTAACAAACCTACCCGAACAAAACTGTATAAGTTCAGCAAAACAAAAGCCACTATGCTTAGGGGGCTAGCCATATTCATCAGCCCAGACCAACCAATAGATGAGGAACAGAAGTTTGCTTCCATAGCGCCTCCCCGATAAATGTTCGAGTAGGAACTGCCTCCCTTAAGTAAGGGCTCTCCTTGTGTTTTTAGCCTTTGTTCGACATCGAAGGCGGCCTGGTATCGATCCATGCGAACAACTTGATGAGAATTCCGTGACTTAAAACTAAAGGCCGGAACCGCTGTTTTTACGCCGTAGAAGAGCTCGGCCTGAACAGCCGGAGTTGTTGAGGGTGCGCCGCTGTATAGTTCATGCACTTGATAGTGTTCGGTGTTGATTAGCTTATGCAAAAATGGCAGGCGTTTATTCTCAAGGGCGGTTTCTAATTGGGGCTTTGATAGGCCATCTATTTGGATAATTAGCAGACCTGTTTTGCTGTCTGTGGCTTGTTTTTTAAAGCCCAACAGAAGTAACATCCACTCGCTGCGATTAAACCAACGGCGCAGGTTTCGATAGTAAACTTCCAGCCGATAAATCATTTTTTGTCGTCGTGACTAATGGCATGCACAGCGGCTGTAGCAATACCTTTTAAGATATCATATTCGGCCTTTATCAAATGTATGACATCGACCCAAAGTTGATGCTGATGATGGCGATGAACATAGCCTTTGCCAAGCAAGGCCTGATATTTATTCAGGGCTTTCTCGGCGCACACTTTCAGAGAATAAGACTCGGCCGTGGTATGAGCAGCCTGCCTGAACCCTTGTCGTTTTTCTTCTGACAAGCCAATGAACCAGTGCAATATATTGGCAAACTCATCACTGCTTGTTTGAGCCAATAACAACCTGCCGTTTTTGTGATCTGTCACCACCTCACGCACCCCAGGCGCATCAAGGGCAATGACCGGCACCGAAACCGCCATGGCTTCGGTTAAAACCATACCCTGGGTTTCACTTTGTGAGCTAAAGGCAAATACGTCCATTGCCTGATAGGCACTGGATAAAAAGGGCTGTTCCAGAAAACCAATACGATGCAGGCGTTGTGTTAGTCCAGCCTCCTCAAAAACTTGCTGTAAGGCAGTTTCAGAGCTGCCCTTGCCGACTAACAAAAAGTGAGCGCGACTTTCCTTTTGCATAAACTTCAGCACCGCCTGACTTAGGTACTCTAGGTTTTTCTCCGGTGCCAGACGTCCCAAGTGACCAACTACAAAGGCATCATCTGGTATTCCTAGAATTTTTCTGAATCCCACTCCACTGCCCTGGGCAAATTCGCCTAGGTCAACCCCCGTAGGGATCACCTCTATCGGCACATCCACGCTGCGCTTGCTTAAAATCTCGGCAATACTTTCACTGGGGGCAAACACCTGATCACACATATTGGCGTAGCTTGTTGCCAGTGTTACCGCAAAACGTTGCAGGGTTCCAGCATCGCCTGGCACATAGTGAGAATAATGTTCATACATCGTGTGATGGGTGAATACCAGTGGCAAATTGTAAGTCTTGGCAATTAATCTGGCGGTTGAACCGACTAAAAAAGGATGGTGAGAATGCACAATATCCGGCTCAAAAGCGTCTATTTCTTCACCTAAAAAATGTGGTATCGGCAGCACCACAGAAAAATCACTACCATTAAAGCGCTGAATGGCAGGGATACGGATCACATCTTGTTCATTTACGGGAGTTTGAGGGAATTCCGGGGCAATAATTAACACCTCATGGCCGTGATCCCGATAATAACGACTAAAGGCTTCCACCGAACGGGCCACCCCGCCAATATGTGGCAGGTAGGTATTGGTCATCATTAGTATATTCATAATTGACACTCGCAAGTCACACTATTCTCACCTGGTAAAGGTTGCAATACCCCTTGACCGGGCAGGCGCACTTCAATAGGAGGTGCCTCATTATGCCAACGGCCCTTCCATTGAATAAGATATTGCAGAGTATTCCCATCGCACGCGCTGGCTTGAGGTTCAATACTTATGCTCACCTCACCAAAGGAAGTAGGCGCCGGACCAAAGCTAAGGACTTTCTGGCTAGCCAGCCACTGCTTACTCACTCCTGCACATAGCACCAAGCAATTCTTTTCCTCCCGGACAAAACAAAAGCGCAGCATTAATATCCATTCCGCCGCCGCCCATACGTGCTGTCCGTCACCCATGCAGCCACCACCGGTGCGTGGATGGATCGCTTCTGGCCATTGGCCTGTTGAAGTGGCGAGATCAGCGACCCGCCGCATCAAACCCTGATAACGAACATCCCCTGCGCGCATTAATACCTGGGCAATGTGTAAGGTGAGATAGGGGTTTATTCCGCTGTGGGTCATATCCTGAAAGAAGCCCTGTTCCACGCAACAATACTGCAACAAAAACTCACAGGTATCCAAAGCCCGCTGGTCATTCTCAGCGCAAAGCTGGGCGGGATAAGCCATGGCAAGGGAACCTATTGCACCGGCGTCCAGTCTACGAGTAGGCGCAGCGGGCATTGCCGGTCTGCCAAGCTTATTTGCGACTAGCTCTAAATTTTTATCCACACAATGTTGAAATTCCCTGGCGGCTTGATGATATTTTTGACTGAGTGCAATATCACCCACTAAGGCAAACAACTCTCCTGCTGCTTGTAAACCGGCAGTCCCCCAAAAATTATCCCAGTAGTAATAATTGTTTGGACCAAGATGCTCTGCGCTAAAGCCAGCTGGCAGCAAACCATCATGCACACCATTACCTTTTTCAGGTAAACGTTTATTAATGATCCAATCCGCACCTTTTTTGATCATCTTTAACCATTCGGGCTTTGGAGCTTGATTGCTTAACCGACAAAAGCGCTGCAGTATCCACAATACTTGGCCATTGGAATCCCATTCGCCTTCTTGAGAATGAAAATAACCTGATCTATCCTGCCTAGAAGAGAAACGATCAATGGCCTGCTCAGCCCGCTTACTTAAGCCCGCGCACAGCAGGGCATGAATAATAAATACCGCATCCCGAAACCAAAAACGTTTATAGGTATAAGGACCAGGATAAATATCTTCACAAGAGTGTAGTAACAGTGTTTTAAGGGCAATATCATACAAAGATTGAAACGACGATTGGGGAACTTGCAAAACACTGGCATCTTGCAGATGTTCTTGCCAGGACAGGCCTTGAACATCTTCTTTACTGCCCCCCTGTTGCAGGGGAATTCGCACTGACACCTTGCGAGAGTGGCTACTGCTTTCCAACTTAAACATCGCCGCTGCCGTTACCATACCAATATCACACTCTCCATGATGTTCGTCGAGCAGATCATTTAAATGAATATACACGTCACCTTGCTGGTAGTTGGATATGTGGTGGCGGTCCGCGCTGCGGCTAAACTCAAGGTGATAGGTATCATCAACTAACCATTGATTGCGCTTGGCATTTAAACTCACCTCGTCAACAAAGCTGACGCCTTCAGGATTGTAAGGTCGAAGTGCTAGCACTATCCAGGCCGGTTCATCAGCAACCGCTTCAACATCCAGACGGCAAACCACCTTGCCCCCCTCCATTAATACGCTCGCATGACTTTGCATACTTAGATTACCCTCATGAGTACTCGTCAGTACCCTTAACTCATCGTCATACAGCAAGTTTTGCTCGACGTTTTTGGCTCTACAAGGCAACAATTTTCGACCGTTTTGCGTCACCAGCCAGCTGTCCAATGACCAGCCATCAATAAAAGGCGTCAACAATCCCCGAGGGTCGACTATAGGTAAGTTAGGATAATCAGGCAGGCCGACCGCAGTCCAGTTTCTGTGGCTTAAATTAATATGGGTGATAGAGAACGCCCGAGGTATAAAAGAGATATCTCGGGGATCAAATTGTCGCTCAATCCAATAGGGCCACACCCAGTCAAGGTTGTGTTGGATAACCCTATTATTGATTAATCCTCGGGCATGCATTAGGGCCCCGGCCCGCAACAACTCTACCGGTTCGTTTACTTCAGAAGGCTGGATGAATCGTTGTAACTGGCTCAATAGATTTATCGGATCAAGAAATCCGTGGCGCCACGCCACGTACCTGACAATAAATTTCCAGGGCATCCACCTAAGTCGCATGTTTTTTCCTTACTTCTTTCACTGCACGGGCCTCGTAACGCAACAAGGCCCTTTGTGCATGTTTGGTAACATAGGTAATGGTAACCAGCAGGAAGGATAGCGCGATCACATAGAAACCCCATGCATTGGGGGATCGCATTAGTTCGCCGGAAACTAGCATCGACAGGTCGGCTGCGAGCGACCCCATATAAACGATAAAAAATGTATTGGGAATGATTCCGAGAAAGGTGCCTATGATAAAATCCCTAATGCTGAAATTAGTCGCACCAAAGAAATAATTGGAGAGTTTTAAGGGGAAAAATGGCACTAGGCGAGTCAACAAAATCAACTTCCACCCTTCGTCCAACAATTCATCGTTCACCACTTTTAATTTTTTATGATTGCGTAAATAATTTTTCACGTTTTCACTAAATACATGCCGCGAGATAAAAAATGCGATAACTGCGCCCATAGTTGTGGCCAACACCACACAAAAGACCCCCAAAGAAGCACCAAACAAAAAACCAGCAGCGAGGGTAAATAGAATACTGGGCAGTAAACAAATCACTAACAACATATCGATTAAGATAAACAACAGCGGCGCCCAAAAACCAATGGTTTGTAACCAGTCAAAAAACTTAAGCACGGGCACCTGTAAATCAAAGTACAGCAAAGTAGCCAACAATAGACCCACTAATAAGGTGCCTGTCAGTATTGACCAGAGAATTGAAGAGGGTTGGCTCATAGGCGTTTTCTAATCCATCCGCATAGCTAGTGTCCACCCTGAAATGGATGTCTACTGCGAACGCCCCAGAAGCACAATATGAACACCACAAGATATAGTTATTTAGAATCGCTAAACGCCTACATCTTGTAATATCCATCTTATGCCTCTGGAACGCCCTCGCTACGACCCCGTTTCAGGACGGACACTAGCTAAGTAAAATCAAGATAAAAACTGATGACCATCCTATGAAGTTTCACCTAGAACAACTTGATCCATATCAAGCCACACACCTTACCGAGCCAGTCGCACCTTATCTTGATCCCTATCAATAAGGCGGAGACTAAGTGCTTCCTTTTAAGCAGAAAAGACTTATCTTGCAGGTACTTATCTAACACCGTGGCGACACAAATATGAATAAGTCGATTTTGCTGTTACTCCCAATTTTGACGCTTAATTTACAAAGCTGCAGTCCCGGAGCCGAGTCTCCCAGAGGTTTTAGCCTGCCACGGGGAAACGCGGTCGAAGGTGAGAAAGTATTCATGAAATACCAGTGCCTGGCTTGCCATAACCTGGAAGGATTTGATTACGAAAGAGTCAACAAGGAATTCGAGCCTCCAGTATTATTGGGTGGCACCTCGGCTCGGGTTAAAACCTATGCCGATTTAGTCACCTCCATCATTAATCCCTCACATAAGCTGGCCCGTAACTATAGACTTTCAGTTACTCAACAAGACGGTGTATCAAAAATGCTCGTCTTTAACGACGTGATGACCGTTACCGAACTAGTCGATGTGGTGACATTCTTACAGCCTAAATATAAAGTGCCTCCCTACGAATACACCCATTATGGATACTATGAATTATAGAAGTTAGGGCTGAATTTAATTTAACTTTCCGGCCTACCGATTACTCTTTAAGGTTATTGAAGATGCATCTTGAATTAAATGACACTGCCGAATTTTTGCTGGCCATTGGCGGAATACTATTACTGGGAATGAGCTGCGATTACATTGGTAAAAAAACCACTCTACCCCGGGTTACCTTGCTGCTAATATTCGGTGTGATCATTGGTCAGCAATTGCTTGATTTTATTCCCCAATCTTTGACCAATAATTTTGAAATTGTGACCGATATGGCCTTACTCGTGGTAGGATTTTTGCTGGGCGGCAAGTTCGACCTTAAAAAACTCAAAAAAGATGGCAGTAGTTTAATATGGATTTCTGCCGCTGAGGCCTTATTCACAGCCTTGCTTGTCACCGTCGGCCTATGGTTATTATCCCTCCCTTTACCGGTTGCTTTCTTGCTGGGATGCATTGCCACGGCAAGTTCTCCCGTACCTATTTTAGATGTGATTGTAGAACTCAAAACCAACAGTCGCTTCTCGGAACTGGTGCTAAAAGTCGTAGCTATCGACGATGTATGGGCGCTGATCTTGTTTAGTTTAGGTATTGCCTTGATGTCGATATTTCACGGTAACGGCGACGGTATATCTTCAATATTACTAGCGGGCTACCAGATCTTTGGCGCAGTGCTACTGGGTCTGGCACTTGGTATACCCGGCGCTCAGCTAACGGGTCGAATAAAGTCCGGCGAACCAACCTTGGTCGAAGCTTTGGGTCTGGTATTTGCGTGCGGCGGGCTGGCACTCTATCTGGATGTATCCTATTTGATCGCAGTTATGGTGATGGGCGCGGTAATCGCTAATACCGCTAAACATCATGAATACCCCTTCCATGAAATCGAGAATATTGAATGGCCCTTCATGCTGGTGTTTTTCGTGTTAGCCGGTGCCTCACTAGAGCTTGCCGCGTTGAAGCAAATTACCCTCATCGGAATTGTCTATATTTTTTGTCGAAGCCTCGGCAAATATTCCGGAGCCTGGCTCGGGGCAAAAATAAGTGGTGTCGATAGGCAAAGTAGAAATTGGATGGGTGTGGCCCTATTACCTCAGGCTGGCGTTGAAATAGGCATGGTTTTACTTGCTGCGCTGCAGTTTCCTGAATACCGCCAACTCTTTTTACCTCTGGTCATAAGCGGAACAATTATTTTTGAACTTATCGGTCCGCCGTTAACGCGTTATGCCATAAAAAAAGTACCCGACCGCTAGCGGGTCAATTGACCTGTCGGCTTATACCATTAAACCTTAATTCTGACTAAAAGGCGTCGCATAGAAGAAGTAGCGCAGGTGCATAGGCGAATCTCACAAGTTGCTCCAGACATATGACCAGTCATTATCTAAAACAGCTTACTTTTGAATCGTTTCTTCCAACGCAGTCAACTCCAGTTCGTTAGCAGACTCGCGGACATAACGAGTAAAAAGTTCGATGTCAGGCATTATCTTGGCGCAACTTGTTGGGCAGATACTTAGGGTGCCGTTATAACTCAGTACCGGAATAATTAAACCCGTCCATCGTAAATTGGCCCGGTACTCATGTTAAAAAGGAGTTTGTGCCCTGCTAAATAAAGGAGAACTTGTGGCCCGGGCACATTGGTTATTATAAGGTTGAAGGGTGGTTTAATGCGCCTAGCGAAGATCGCCTGAGAATATAAGTGGGTGGCGACACTGGCTAATACAAAGGGAACGAGCTCTGTATAGTCCATCAAACTCTTTGCGGCCACAACGTCCCGATAGAGTTTAGCGATCAAGGTATTAATATTGATCTTACGTAAGCGCTCAATAGGTCCTGCTATATTGGAGTTGCAAGCTGAATAAACATGGCAGACACTTGATTGCCCATGATGTTTTTTGGCTATTAACCCGGGTTGATACTGGTACCATGGCGACCAGCGGCTCCTTCGGTAATTGGTTTTTTTCTAGTAGGTAACGCCTTAATGCCCCGGCGCAGATAGCCAACACCACGTCATTTATCGTTGCGCCCTCTACTGCTGCCCGTATGGCTTTGACTCTTTTTAGATCAAGTAGCGCCGCGTCCCATTTTCTCTCAAGGGATACGCTTTCATTTAAATAGGTATGGGGGGCCGTAAACGGTAAAGTAGGCAAGGTGATGTGCTGAGTTTGGCTAAGATAAGTGGCTTTCAATACCGCTTTGGCACTATCCCAAAGCAAGCCTGGCAACTTTACCGGTCTTAAAACTAAATTGGCCACCTCCTTCGTTAGCAATTCAAGCCAACCGGGAACGTTTCCAGTAGCTTTGAGTTTTAATGGGCTAAGCTGTTCAACATCGGCGGAGGTGTCGTATAACAGTTTTAGCAACTGCATAGCTGATTTACCATCAAAACCTGCATAGTGAACCTTACTAGGCAAAGCGACCGAGCCGGCAGGTATTTGCGGGATATTGTTCAGCCCTTCGACAAAAATAAACTCCCACAAGGGTCTATCTCTATTCAATGGTTTAGAGAACTCCTGAGAAGCCAAATAACGCAATTCCTTCCAGCCACCAGAATTTGGCAATGCGGTGCTATACACATGCATATTTAAATCAAAGTCGGGATCCTGTACCCAGTGAGGCCTGTCGAAACCCAGCGGCGCCTGTTGTAATTTCTGGGTCAATCTATTGACCAAAGGCAATCGCTGCTGGATATGTTGGCGAAAATACTCGAAGTCCATAGTTCCTTCGATGAGCCCTATACTGCCAATGTGCATAGGTGTCTTATCTGATTCTATGAGCAGAAAAAACGCATCTAGGCCAGATAGTTCTTCCATCAAAATATTCCCCAGATGAGAATAATAAGCAAAACAGTCCTTGGTTTCCTAGTTGTGGCAAAATAAACATATTCGCTCAAGGCATTAGTCACGTTTTAGCTTTTAACTTTCCAACTGCCATCAGCCTGGCGGCATGCGGTGCCATATATTTGCTCGGTTTTACCGCCGATGCTGGCATTCACGGTATATTCCCGACAAGGAACGTCATTTCGCTGATAAGTTCGGGTCGGCACTACCCGGTACTGGTAACCGGTGTCCGGGTTGCGCCAGCGTGTTTCCACTCCAGTGCGTACCGTTTCAAGGGAATGACTGACCTTAATACGATCCATTATGTCCATGCTGCGCCCCACATTGCCACCGATAGTGGTGCCTATCATCGCACCAAGCACCGTAGCCGCAGTTCTACCATGACCGCTGCCAACTTCATGGCCCAGCGCTCCGCCCAGAATGCCGCCAATGATCATGCCCCCCGCTTCGTTATCGCCCCTTGGCGAGGCACAGGATGTTAATAACAAGATAGAACTGAGAAAGGCTGGAATAATAGTAGAAACGACATGCTTTGACATAGGAGCCACCTGTTAATGTATGATTAGTTACAATAAATAATTAACGTTGAATTTAAGTCTGTGGTGAAAAGGTAGCGCGAATTGGGGAAATAAAATTGATCACGATCAAAATAGAGTGTGATCTATACCCCCGAGCTAAGTCTATTTTGAGGGACGTTTTTTAAGGGATTGGCGTAATTGTGAGGATTCTTCGAGAAAATTTTCCGCATCCCCGTAATCGCTAAAGTTGATGTATAGGGGATGGGGATGGCGCACTTTATGGGCGTGCTTTATCGGGCACCAATACTGCTCTGTTCGCGCAGAAATTTCCCTAGCAAAGCCGATAACACCAGTTACATAGCTGCAATAACAACAGTTAAATTTTTGTATAACATTGAGATATTTCAAAAGATGGTGATCAAATACAAAATAGTTTACACGTTTTACTTTAGGAATTCGGTATAAGCGAAAGCACAGCTGTTGATAAATACTCAGGCTGAGATCAAGCACTAAAAAGGGAACAATCAGCGAACAAATAATTGGGATGCTTAGTAGGTTGCGTAATTGGCTGCTAAATAACCAGGGGATTAGCCCTACTTTGAATTTTTTGTGAGCGTGTAAAATCCCTTCTTTAAAAGCAACTTTGCCGTTTTTAACCTGATAACAGAATTGTTGCTGCTGTCTATGGATCTCCCTTTTTAGCTCATGTTCCAGATCCACTATGCGTTTTAAGAGGATCTTAATATTAACATCCACAATATTTACAACTTAAGTCACAGGCAATAATTTTCATAAGTACCTCTCTTTTCATCTTACAAATAATACCTAAGGAGCCAAAGTCGGCTCAGGGATCAGCAGTAGCTAAACAGCCCAGTGTGTGGCCGAAACTGGCTGGTTTTATTTTCAAGCTCAAGTAGTTCATCATAACGATAGGTCGGCCCCTGTGTGCATAGCAGCTGATCTGCTAGATAACAATGACCACACAGCCCGACCCCGCAGCTCATTCTTTTTTCCAAGGATAACCAAATTTCCTCGCTGCCAATCACTAAATTTACGCAGGTATCAGCCACGGATTTCATCATCGCTTGCGGGCCACAGGTTAAAACAATTTGTGGCTGCCGGTCATGATCGGCCAACACCTGGGCAATATGCTCGCTCGGTGTGCCTAAGTTTTTTATCTGATTACCCACTAGCATCACTTCATGCATTAAGAGTTTCGATTTCCAGTAGGCCCTTTCATCTTTTAGAACTTGTGAGCGTGCCTCACCCGCACCATAAATGACCGTCGTTGTCTGGGCCTGCCCCGCATCAATTAAATAATCAATGGTGGCAGCCAATGGCGCTAAACCACAGCCCCCAGCCACAATTAACACCTCTTTTTCTTGTAGTTTAGCGACTGGCCAGCCCCTTCCAAACGGGCCGTTATAGCCCAACACAGCACCTGATTTAAGCTTAAACAGGGCATTGGTGAGTTTGCCTACGTTGCGGATCAGCGCAACAAATCGGCCTTTACTGTTTGTGTTTGGCAATGAAGTATAAGTAAAGGGTGCTTGGCCAGCTCCGGGCACGCTTAACATAAAAAACTGCCCAGTCTGAATAGGAGTCTCATGAACAAAGCCCAAAGGCTCGAAAGTGAAATGTTTGGCATCTTGACCGTCATCATAACTATCGACAATACACATGGGCTGGGGAGTTAATTGCAACATTGTTGTTCAATCTTTCGCATAACAGTATGTACACCTATACTGCCTGGACAGGTTTGCTCACAGCGACCACAGCCCACACAGCCATAGCGCCCAAATTCAGGCAAATAGTCATCAGAAAATTTGTGAAACCAGAAGCGCTCCGTGCGCTGCGCCGCCAAGTGACTAGGGTTGTGGCCACTGGCTTCCCGCTGAAAACCATCAAACTGGCAAGAATCCCAAAAACGTACTGTAGTTTGACTGTTGGACTCACTATCTGTTTGATCAGAAGTCGCGTAACAAGAGCAGGTTGGACATAAATTTGTACATCCAGAGCAAGCCAGACAGCGAACACTTAATTCTTCCCACAACTCAGGAGGTACTAACCCATCGTTTATGTATTCGATACTGGTATTGATGTAAGTGAAATCAGCAAATTTAGCCAACACCTGCTCCTTAAATTCGCTACGCAGATGTCGCCAATTGTCCGGTGCTTTTTCAAGTTTCAGACCTTGCAGACTATCTACCCCCTTATTAGATGCGGCAATCAGTAACCAAGTAGTTTCTAAACCATCTTGCTGCTCTTGGTTAAAATTACTGAGGATCAAATCCGCATGATCTGTTGCTACTTGCGGCCCCGCATTGACTATAGGGCAAAATCCTTTTTCGCAGGGCCCACTGCAATCTATGCCAACCAATAAACTTTGCTCACGGCGAGCCTGATAATAGGGATCATCTTTGAAAAATTGGTCTTGATAGAAAATCGCAGTTAAATCACAGGCTTGCACCCCAAACAGGGCCCGTGGACTGAGCTTGGGTTTAATCGTCGTAAAAGTTTCACCGTCAAATTTATATAATCCTTCATTCTGGGCGAAGAAAAATCCCTTCGCAGACGCCAGTGGCAGATGAGCCTCACCATACAAAGGCAGGGTGTCAACTGGTACATTTTCCTGCCACGCTTCTTCACCCTGAGGATCCCTGACTATTTGATATAACTCATAATGTTTCGCCAGATGTTTCTGTAAAAGTGCAAGTTCATTCAACACAAATAACTGATTGCTCATAAGGCCGTCCTGGTCCCCGCAACTAAGGGTAGTATCTGTTGATTTGCCTCGATAATTTCCCCTATAGAGCGCGGCTGCCGATTAGCATCTAAGGCTTGCAAATTGACGGCGCAGGCTTTTAACTCGGGCATTTCAGTTAACAGATCCATGGCATCGTTAGTCAGCTGGTTGGAGGGTGCTTCCTTAAAATGATAGGGCATACTCAGTAAGCCCGGAGCCAACTGTTCAGAATAAATAATTCGTGTTTCAAGATAGCCACGCCTTGATCTCACCCCCACAGCTTGGTGATCAACTAGACCTAAGTCACGGGCATCCTGAGGATGGATAAACAGCAAGCCGTCTGGGGTTTCCCTTTCCAGTAAGGGCGACTGGCGGGTCATTGAGCCGCAACCATAGTGGTAATGCAGGCGATTTGTGGTTAGCCAAAAGGGATATTGGCGATCCGGTGATTCGGCAGTAGGCGTCTGTTCAACAGGGATCAGCCTGGCTTTGCCGATGGGAAACGTATGACCATGCAGGCAAGGGCTGCCCATCGGCTGCGCTTCGTTACAGGGCCATTGAACACCTTGTTGTTGCTCCAGCAGCGCATAACTCATACCGCTGAAAGATGGGCTTAAATTGGCCATTTCAACAAATATCTGTTCACTATTCTGCCAGGGCATTAGCGCCCCCATGCCCATAAAATCGGCTAGTTCAGCCAATATCTTCCAGTCGACCTTAGCCTCAAAGGGCGGCGCTATCGCCTGGCGAACCAATTGCACCCTGCGTTCACAATTAGTAAAGGTGCCCTCTTTTTCGGCAAAACAAGCTGCAGGTAGCACCACGTCAGCCATTTTCGCTGTTTCGGTCATGGACAGCTCAACCACCACCAACATATCAAGAGCCTTTATCCCCTGAGCGACTTTATTTTGGTCCGGATCGGTGACCACTGGATCTTCACCAAAAATGATTTGGCTGCGAAACTTACCTTTACGTGCCTGATTACTCATACCTAAGGAGGTCAAACCAGGCTCAATAGCAACTAGGGTATGCCAGGCTTTGGCAAACTTTGCCCTAACGCGCTCGTCAGCTGCACTTTGATAATCAGGATAAACATTGGGCAGACAACCCATGTCACAAGCACCCTGCACATTATTTTGTCCTCGTAAGGGGTTAATCCCAGTGCCTTGACGGCCAATTTGTCCGCACACTAGGGCCAAATTGGATACGGCAATAACGTTATTGGTGCCACTAACAAACTGGGTAATGCCCATGCCGTAGGCCAAAAAGGCGGTATTGGCCTGACTGTATAACTTGGCTGCGGCAACTAGATCTTCCCCCTTCACACCGCAGACCTTGGCCACCTCATCTAACGGATAATTAGCTACCTGAGCTTGCAGTTCGACAAGGCCTTCACAGCGCTTGGACAAAAACTCGGTGTTTTGCCAGCCCTGTTGCAAAATAATATTCACCAGGCCATTTAATAGGGCAATATTGCTGCCCAGCTTAAGTTGCAAATGCAAATCGGCCACCTGGGCCAGACGGGTCACTCGGGGGTCAATAACAATCAACTTAGATCCCCTGAGTTTGGCGCCCATGATCCTGCCACCAATAATCGCATGGTTTTCTGTGGGGTCAGCACCAATCACCAGGATCACTTCCGCCTTGTCCACATCATCAATACTATTGGTCATGGCGCCTGAACCGAGTGTTTGCTTGAGCCCGGCCACAGACGGGCTGTGGCAAATTCGCGCACAATGATCAATGTTGTTGGTTTTTAATACTGCTCTGGCGAATTTCTGCGCCGCATAATTGTCTTCGTTAGTCGCTCTGGCGCTGCTGATCACACCCACACTATCGGCACCATAACCCCTAATATAGCCGGTGAGCTTATCCGCAATATGAGCAAGGGCTTGGGGCCAACCGACCTTTACGAATTGACCTTCTTGCTTAATGAGGGGGTGGGTAATGCGATCACGGGGATTGATACCAAAGGCCGTATTCCAGCCTTTGGAACATAGTTGTCCCTGGCTGATCGGATGGTTCCTTAAGGCTTGTACTTCAGTCACCTGTCCCTTTTCCGTTACCAGCCCGATACCACAGCCTACCCCGCAAAAGGGACAGATACTATTCACTATAGTTTTGCTCATAGCGGGCTTGTTCTGGGGGCTTACGGCAGCTGATTCATGCACGACAGGCTATCTTACTAATGGGAAAACGTCGGTCTATTAAAAAAGATTGTCTCGAGTCGTCGTTGACTTATATCAAGTTAATAGACACTGGCAGGTTACTTAAGCTGGTCGGCGATAAATAACATGGTAGACCAACCCAACTAATACACTGCCCCCGAGCAAGTTACCCAGTATTACCGGCATTAAATTATAAAACAGGCCACTCCAGCTTATTACTGCCGCACCTACCTGCAAGTCAGCTGATTGCTGGATCAAGATCCCCATGGGAATCAAGTACATATTTGCAATACTATGTTCAAAGCCCGCCGCCACAAAGACGGTAATGGGAAATATAATCGCCATCACCTTATCCACCACACTTCGTCCGGCAAGCGTCATCCAAACCGCCATGCACACCAATATGTTGCATAGCACCCCTTTAAAAAAGGCCGAACTAAAGGACAAGCTGGTTTTACTAATGGCAATATCGACATATTGCTGGGCGATTTGACCACCATTCATATCTGTATGACCAGACAGGAATACCAGTATCGCCAGTCCAACGCCGCCGATTAAATTGGCGATACATACTACAAACCAATTTTGCAGCAACATAGCGCTTGAAATTTTGCCGTCTGCCCAAGCCATAACAATAAGATTATTGCCAGTAAATAGCTCTGCACCTGCAACGACTACCAGAATAAGGCCCAAAGAAAATGCCAAACCACCGAGCAATTGACTGCTGGCAAAACCCAGACTCGGATCCGACTTTACCAACACAAAAGCCAATGCACCCAAACCAATGAACACCCCGGCAAGTATGCCTAACATCAACATAGATAAAAAAGGCAGTTGTACCTTGGCAACCGCAACCTGATCAATACGTTGAGCAATCTGCTTAGGGGAATAGGCATCAAAGCCAAATAATTCAGACAAGTGCGAGCTCCTGTAAGTACTTTGTGTTTGTTTTTCACGGGTTTAGGCATATACCCAACACGTGCTAACTTTAAGCTCATGCTCTGAATTACAAGTTGATAAATATCAAGAAGACGTCTCGCCAGCGGGTTTAATATTTATTCACTATGTCGTAAACAAAACAGAGTAAAAAACAATATGAAATGTATTTTGTACGGTCGTTTTTGCAAAAAATGTCAGCTGCTTGAAGCCCATCTAAGGGAAGCTTCAGAGCAACTAGATACCGATTATGAACTGGAAAGAGTCACCGAGGTGCTCGATATTCTCACCGCCGGCATTATGCACACCCCGGCTTTGTTGATAGATGACGAGATGGTGGTGGAAGGCAAAGTCGCCAGCGTCAGTGAGCTAAAAAAACTGCTACAGGTTTCCTTACATGCATAGGACTTGTTTGTCCCCTTTGCATAGGCTTAATCTGCAGCGATGGTTTGTTTGATCTGCATCAACACATCCTGAATGTGAACAACTAGGCTATATCAATCTAACAAAAGGGAAGTGTTACATGCATACTCCACAAAGTATTTTGGTCGTAGTCGGCGGGAGACGTTATCAGCACGCCGCCCTAGAGCGGGCGATGATGTTTGCTGAACAGGCAAATATTCATATCCATTTACTCAGCTCCCTCTACCAGCCGGTGATGGACACTAGCTACGGTATTGACTAGTGCCCAGCGCAAGGCACCGAAGAAACAGTACATTGCGGATCATTATTGTTATTTGGAAAGTCTGGCCGAAAAACTAAACCAGCGAAAAATCAACACCAGTGTGCGGGTTGAATAGCATCGGGATTTACATGAAATTATTGAAGCGGTAGTTGACGAGTTGCAACCGGATCTAGTGATTAAACGAATCAGTGCCGATGCCAACAGTCTCAATCCACTAACCATGCCAGTTGATTGGGTGACAAAAGCTCAGGAATGTTTTTATTCAACCTGAAGCTGGTCGATATAGTCGAGCAATTTTTGCAGGGTGTTGACCCGAGTGTAATCACTTTCAGGAATATTGACCCTAAACTCCGCATCAATCGCCTCCAACAAACGA
>JAWUXW010000124.1:0-12716 GCA_034111125.1 Paraglaciecola sp. | reverse complement strand
CGGATAACATGACGGCGACCTTTATCGCTATAAAAAGAAGTCTCTGCCAGGGTGTCAAAAGTCTCAATCCACTCATACAGGTATTTATGGTCGCCCGGTTTTGCCACGAATAAATAATGCATGTCGTTATCCATGACGGTTGGTTTTTATGGCACAAAGGATGAAGCGACTAAACCGGAGTATGTTCTGCCAGCGTTGGCAATGACAATCGGCCCCAGATATATCATCGCGCTGGTAGATCAGCCGCATGTGTATGAGGCCGGTTCATGGCAAGATCAAGCGAATTGGGTTCTGCTGTTTCTTAAGGCTTACTTTAAAGATAACGATGCATCACTTGAGTTATTGAAAGGGGCCAGTTCCGTTGAAAGTGGAAACATTGATCTTCAACGGTTTGACCTTCAGCGATAATAATTAGTTCGAATTTGGATAAGGCGAAAATAGTAGTTTTAAAACTGCTTTTTGTCTGCATATGTATTGAAGCCGACCTACAAAGTTGGAAAACGCAACGTCTGCATAGTATGCGACTTCCTTCGTTGTAGGATCGGCGCTATTTGGTTGGAGCTCTTGCTTATAAAGTGCATCTTGAGTAGTAATAATGTTTTCAATTTCTGCTTTGAGCTTCCTGAAGTGAAAGAATCGATATTAGTATCCCTTCATCAGGTATTGTTTTGGCTGCACCCTTAAATTCAGCGAGGTGCCTATGGGCAGTTATCAATGCACGCGCAGAACATCAGGTGTTTCGAGTTCTAGTGCAGGAGGTAGATTGCTAAAATTGACGGCTGAGCGCCAGAGAGCTTTCCTCCTATGCCTCAACCAGTATAGAAGGCAATCCATTAGCACTTACTGATGTAAAACCCTTGCCAGAACAATCAGCTACTAAAGCAAGACTAGAGCCTCACCATCTACAAATATTGGTTTATATTCAAGAGTATGGCGATATATCTGCACGCAGCCTAGCGTCACGCAAACTGGATTTCGAGAAACTACTTCAATTGAATCTGATCGAAGTGAAAGGGCTTGGCCGCGGCACATATTATGTGCTCGTATCATCTCGATAAAAGTCCCATCGAAGTGAGGCTTGATGTAATAAGCGAAGTTAATCCAAATTCAGCTGATGTTTGGCTATGTGACTTCTTTGCGTTGCTCAGGTATTCCCATGGCCAAGACTTTCGGCTCACTTTTTTGCATGTCGATAAAATCCTGTTTCGATGCGATATCAAAACACTCATGTTTAACCAAGCACTGGCCAACGGCTCCGCCTAAGGTGGCACCTGGGCCAAGGATGATCAGCTTGTCCGGGGCAAACTCTTTTAGCGCAACTTCTATAGCCTTGCTGAAGTTATAGGGTTGGGTGACTTGTCTGCCAAGGGTGTATTGGTAAAGCGCGTCAAGGTCAGCACTATACGGTTGCCAAATTGTGCCCTCACCATCAATTAGCGGCAAACTAGGGGCTTCAAATAGTGATGATGGCAACTGCTGTAGGGCTTTTACTGATATCTGCTGCAACAGAGGCGTATGAAAGGCCGCATGGTTAAATAGCTTCATGGGGTATTTGTCGTCAATGTTGGGTAGACGTTTTTCGATTTCCTGCAAGCCTTTGTCGTTACCTCCTAACACCAGATAGCCACCGAGATAAATGGACGGATACAGCTGTGCACCGGCAACTTGATTTACCTCATCAATCCGCTGATGGATCAGCGATTTAAGGGCGCTGTCCTCATGCCAATCGGCATCCACCACTGGATAAAGAAGCTGGCCGCCGATAATGTCATCACTCATCATTGAGCCCATGGTATTGATAAGCTCTATGGCATTAGTTGAATTGAGTACACCTGACACTGCAAGGGCGAGATACCAACCCATTGAGTTGCCGGTCACTGCAACGATGTCGAATTGCTCAAGATCAATATCCTGATAGTCTCCCTGAGCGCAGGCGTAAATAAGCGAAGAGGCATTTTCTCCGGCGGTATGCAGGCGCATGTTGTACTTGAGCATGGCATCCAGCTCGGCCACGGGTGTTTGCCCCTTGGCAAGGCGATGGGCATCTATGGTAGTCAGGATCTCAGGTTTATCGGCATGTAAACGCTGAAAATAACCTAGCTCATCTTTATTGTAAGTGCCCCGGCCCGGACAAATTACCACGGCGCGTTGTTTTTTATTTTGGGGTTTGCTGTTTTGCTGGCTTGTTGTGTTCACCTTGAGCTTATCCGCCTTCTTTTTGTAGTGGTTTGACTGGGCTTTGCCCCTGCGCGGCTGCCATCATCTGCTCTACCTTGGACACGATTTGCTCGCAGGAAGGCAGCACTTCATAACTGGCCGTACCCAAAGGAATAAAGCAGTCTTCTGCGGTGATCCGTTCAATTTTCGGCGGCGTAAACTGATGTTGTTTACCTTCGACGATCATGGTGGTCAGCGCTTCACTAATAGAGCCGGTGCGGCGACATTCATCCACAATCAGGATATTTTGATACTCGGCGATTTGTGCCAAAATGGCCTGTTCGTCTAAGGGTGCAAGCCAGCGTAAATCGATTATTTTTAGCGCCATGTCCTTATCGGCTAGGATCTGCTCGGCTTGTCGACTCAGGTAATAGCCGTTTCCATAAGTGATTATGCAAAGGTCTTTACCCTCACCATAAACTCCCAAACTACTCAGGGCCATGGGTTGTGCTTCCTCTGGGGGAACATAGTCAAAAGACCAGAGGTTATCACCTTCCTGATGTAAATCCTTCTTCATATACAGGGCGATAGGTTCGATAAATATCACCACCCGTTGCTGCTCTTGCGCAATGCGTACTGAAGTGCGTAGCATCTCCACGGCGTCGGCTCCGTTGGACGGACAGGCGATAATTAGGCCGGGAATATCACGGAATACAGCAAAAGAGTTGTCGTTATGAAAATGCCCACCAAAGCCTTTTTGGTAAGCCAAACCGGCAATGCGTATCACCATGGGGTTGGTAAACTGGCCATTAGAGAAAAAGGGCAAGGTCGCGGCTTCTCCCCGTATTTGATCTTCGGCGTTGTGCACATAGGCCAGAAACTGAATTTCCGGAATAGGCAGAAAGCCGTTGTGAGCCAAACCGATAGCCATGCCCAATATGGACTGTTCGTCGAGCAGAGTATTGATCACCCGCCTGGCCCCAAACTTGTCGTAGAGTTTGGCGGTAACGTTATACACCCCACCTTTTTTGCCAATGTCCTCACCGCACATCACCACATTGTGGTAACTCGCCATGACATCCAGCAATGCCCAATTTAACAGCTTGGCGAGATGCTGCTTCTTCGGCAAATTATGTTTCTCGTGGGCAAAGAGCGTCTGACGTTGTGCTTTATCAATAGCCTTTGCGCTTGAAGATCGGTATTCAATTGGCACAATGCTTTGTTTAATTTTTTCTGCACAAGTTAATTTTGCTCGGCTTATCACCCGCTGACTAATGCATCGAATACGCTCTTCTGTGTTGTTATATAAATCAACGATTTGCTCGGCACTTAACAATTTGTTGTCGAGTAAAATTCTGGCACTGAACAGCAGGGGATCCTGAGCTTCATTTTCTTCGATATACTGTTTACTGCGATAGGTAAATTCTGAATCAGAGCCAGCATGACCTAAGAGCCTGACCGTACGCATATGCAAAAATACCGGCTTACGCAAGGTGCGAGCAATGTGCTCAGCCCGTTTGGCCTTTTGATAAGTATCGAGAATATCTAAGCCGTCACATTGGATGTATTCCAGCCCCGGCCTATGTTCGAAATTAGCTTGTATCCAACCTTTGGGTGTGGCTGTTGAGATGCCAATTCCGTTGTCTTCACAAATAAATACAATCGGCAGAGGCACAGACTGAAACGCGGCCCAGGCAGCGGCATTGAAGGCACCTTGAGCAGTCGAATGATTGGCAGAGGCATCGCCAAAATTACAGATCACCATCCCGTCTTTGCGTAGGATGTTGGCCACCTCTACCTTGCGGGACAAAGAAATACTGAAAGCAGTGCCCACCGCTTTGGGCAAGTGGGAGGCAATGGTGCTGGTTTGCGGTGGAATAAACAGCGGTTTGCTGCCTAGCACCTTGTGCCTGCCTCCAGAAATGGGATCGTCTGAAGACGCGGCAAAGCTAAGAAGCATGTCGTAAAGGGGCGTTTGTCCCGGAAGTTTTTTAGCCCGTTGCAGCATAAATGCGCCGCTGCGATAATGCAAAAATGCCATATCATCATGCCTGAAGGCCAAACTGTAGGCCGCATTGCCCTCGTGCCCTGCACTGCCGATGGTATAAAAGCTTTGCCCTTGTTTTTGCATCACTCTGGACTGCAAGTCTAAATGACGACTCATTACCTGGGTTTCAAACAAGTCAATGACCTGCTCTGAGGATAAGCCCACATCGCCGGGCCGCAGACCGGAAATTAGTTCCGGCAGCTTTTCCGTTTGCACGGCATCTATCAGCTGCTGTTTAATCAGGACATTTCTATCTTGCATGGTGGATCCTTAACCGGCACCTGACCTAAAAGGAGAGGACAGGTGCATAGCTTGCTGCGAATAACTAGTTTGAAAAAGCCTGCAAACCCGTTTGCGCCCGACCCAGGATCAAGGCATGTACATCGTGTGTACCTTCGTAGGTATTGACCGCTTCGAGGTTCATCACATGGCGAATAACGTGATATTCGTCGGAGACACCATTACCACCATGCATGTCTCTGGCGACACGGGCGATGTCCAAAGCCTTACCACAGGAGTTGCGCTTAATCAGAGAAATAGCTTCAGGGGCAAGAGTGTTGTTGTCCATCATGCGGCCCGCTTGCAGACACGCCATTAAACCAATGGTGATCTCGGTTTGCATGTCCGCTAATTTTTTCTGGATCAGTTGGGTTGCCGCCAGAGGTCGGCCAAATTGCTGGCGATCCAGGCAATATTGACGAGCGGCATGCCAGCAAAACTCAGCTGCGCCCAGTGCGCCCCAGGAGATACCGTAACGGGCCTTGTTCAAACAACCGAAAGGCCCTTTTAAACCGCTGACATTAGGTAATAAATTTTCCGCTGGAACAAACACATTATCCATCACGATTTCGCCGGTAACAGATGCCCGCAGAGAAAACTTGCCCTCAATTTTAGGCGCGCTCAAACCCTTCATGCCTTTTTCCAATACGAAACCGCGGATCACGCCCTCGAGTTTGCCCCACACCACAAACACATCTGCGATAGGCGAATTGGTGATCCACATTTTGGCGCCGGTCACGATATAACCGCCATCGACCGCAACGGCACGGGTCGTCATGCTCGCGGGATCAGAGCCAGAGTCGGGCTCAGTTAAACCAAAGCAACCTACCCATTCTCCTGTCGCGAGCTTAGGCAGGTATTTCTGTCGTTGCTCTTCACTGCCATAGGCATGAATTGGGTGCATTACCAGGGAAGATTGCACACTCATGGCACTGCGATAGCCACTATCAACTCTTTCGACTTCTCGCGCCACCAGCCCGTAAACCACATGATTGACGCCGGCGCAGCCATACTCTTCAGGCAGTGTTGCGCCGAGTAAACCCAGCTCACCGAGCTCATTCATGATTTCCCGGTCGAAGTGCTCATGACGATTGGCCTCAAGAACGCGCGGCATTAAGCGCTCCTGACAATATTGATGGGCACTGTCTCTGATCATGCGCTCTTCTTCGCTGAGCATAGACTCAAGAGATAAGGGATCTTGCCAGTTAAAACTTGCTTTTGAATTTGCCATCTTACACCTAGGGATAATGAGTAACTTGGGTAGATAATAAGCAAATCTTGCATAAAGGAATAATATTATTATCCTTTATTTGTTATAGTTTTTACCTATACCTCCTATCCTCACAAAAACAGTGGATTTAACTCATGGATCTTCGTGCTCTGGATTACTTCATCGCCATTTATGAGAGGGGCAGTTTAAGTGCGGCCTCTAAGGCAAAGTATATTGCTCAGCCGTCAATCTCTGCCTCCCTAAAGCAGCTTGAGCAAAGCCTTTCGAGCACCCTATTCATCCGCCATGCCCGGGGGGTTAAGGCCACTGCTGCCGGTGAGCAGCTCTATCCACTGGCCAAACAATTGCTCGGTCAGGCCGAAGCCATTGGTGAGCTATTCTCGGATAAATCCGCAAAATTACCGTTTCGACTGGGCTTAACCAAAGGGCTGGGGGTCGAACGTATGAGTAAGTTGCTAAAACAATTGACTACCGCAGTCGATGCCCTGGAGCTCACCCTGGTCGACCCCCAAGACGATTGTGATGCCCGGATCATCAGTAAAGACTTATTGCGGCCTAAAGAAACCTTCGTGCCCATGTGGCAGGAAGACTACCAACTCGCCATGCCAATCAACCATGCTTTAAGGCTTAAAGGGCAAATTACCCTTAAGGATTTAAACGACATAGCCTTCATTCAACGCAGTCCGTGTGAAGGATGGGCTCTGTTAAACAAGGCCTTGCAAGACGCTCACATCAAACTGGACGTGCGTGCGCGCATTCAAACCATTGAATATGCCGAGGGCTTGGTGCGTGCCGGACTTGGCTGTGCTTTTATCCCGGTGTTGATGGATGGTCCCCAGCAACAGGATATAATTTTTCGCGCGCTACAAGGGGTAAAGCTCAGCCGAGACATTGGCCTGGCGTTCAGGCAAAGCTCAAATACAGTCGACATACTGACAGGGGTGGTGACCTTCAAATAAACGACACTAATCCGGCCTTTAGATTGACAATCACTTAGCACTACATTAACTTATGTCTTATATAAGACATAAGTCGCACACTATCCAATATTCACCCAATATTTAATTGTACACAACAGGAATTACCCCATGTCCCAGGATCACACTCTAAGCCAGACAAAAATGCCCAAAGTAGGTTTTGGCCTATGGAAAATCCCCCAAGATATTTGCGCCGATGCTGTGTATAACGCCATTAAAGCCGGTTATCGACACTTAGATAGCGCCTGCGACTACGGCAACGAAGTTCAAGTAGGCCAGGGCATAAAACGTGCGATTGATGAGGGGCTGTGTAGCCGGGAAGAGCTATGGGTGACATCCAAACTTTGGAACACTTACCACAGCAAAGAGCACGTCAAACTTGCTCTCGAACGAAGCCTAAACGACTTGCAGCTGGATTATGTGGATTTATATTTAATTCACTTCCCCATAGCCCAACCGTTCGTGCCTTTCGAAACCCGTTATCCACCAGAATGGATAACCAATCCAGAAGCCGAAAATCCAAGCATGCAACTGGCACCCGTGTCTCTAATGGAAACCTGGCAGGCAATGGAAACCCTAGCCGATGAAGGCCTGGCCACAGAAATTGGCATATGTAACTACAACAGCGGTTTATTAAATGACTTAATGTCTTATGCCAGAATAAAGCCAGCTGTACTGCAAGTTGAATCACATCCCTATCTCACCCAAGAGCGCTTGATGCGTCTGGCCCGAGACTACAATATGCAAGTCATCGCATTTTCACCCTTGGGTGCCCTGTCTTATCTTGAGTTAGATATGGCCGGCGCGGCTGAGTCAGTATTAGAACAAGAGGTGGTAAACACTGCTGCCCAACGCTTAGGCAAAACACCGGCACAAATTGTACTTCGCTGGGGTATACAACGAGGCAATGCGATCATCCCTAAAACTTCTCGACCTGAACGCTTAATTGAGAATCTGGCCATTTTTGATTTTGCCCTAACACAGCAAGAAATGGATGACATATCAGCACTCAATAGCAATCGCCGCTTTAATGATCCGGGGCATTTCTGTGAGGCGGCATTTAACAAGTTTTATCCCATTTACGATTGAGGTGATCTATGTCTACCCAGCAAATTAACTACGTCGATGTGCCTAAGCAATTAGATTGCGGTGATTCAGTTTTCCCTCGCGTCGTGCTTAATGATGGCTCAGTAAATTCACTAAGCGACTGTGTGAAATGGATAAAAGCCAATCTTACTGAACTGGAATCTGAGTTACGTCAGTCTGGCGCCATCTTATTTAGAGGCTTTCCCTTAGATTCGGCGGAAACCTTTGATGAGTTTTCCAATGCCTTTGCCTATCCAAATTTTACTTATAAAGAGTCACTGTCTAACGCTGTGCGGATCAATTTCACCAAACGGGTATTTACCGCCAACGAAGCGCCTAAAGAAGTGGAAATTTTTCTGCACCACGAAATGGCCCAAACCCCTGTTTCCCCAAGCAAGTTATTCTTCTTTTGTAAAAGTGCCGCAGACCAAGGCGGTGAAACGCCGATATGCCGTTCAGACATGTTGTTCGCCGAATTAGCCCAAGAGATGCCAGCATTAGCCGCCGACTTCGTTAAAAAAGGTTTGAAGTACACCACTCATATGCCAGCCCAGGACGATCATGACTCCGGGCAAGGCCGCAGTTGGCGCAGCACCTTGAGTGTAGAAAGCACCGAGCAGGCGGAAAGTAAATTGGCGGAACTAGGTTATAGCTGGGTATGGACGGCAGAAGGAGGACTAAAAGCAACCACCCCAGTACTGCCGGCGGTAATTGATCTAGGTGAGGGTAAACAAGTTTTCTACAATCAACTCATTGCCGCTTACATGGGCTGGAAGGGCGTACGAGAAAACCCTTCCAGTGCAATTACCTTTGGCGATGGTACAGCCATTCCAGTTGAAGGCTTAGAGCGGGCCGTTGAGTTATCCAAAAAATTCACTTTTGAATTGCCCTGGCAAGATGGAGATGTGGCCTTGGTGGACAACTATATGGCGATGCATGGTCGTAAACCGTACTCTGGTGAACGTAAGCGTCAGGTGCTTGTTGCTCTGGCGATTGATTAAATTTTGCCCTTGATAGAGCACACTAAAACTCTCCTGCCCGGTATTTTAGTGTCGACGATTGTAGGATTCGCAGCGCTGTTTTTAAGCCAGCATTATGGCGCACCTGCCATGTTATTTGCCCTGCTGCTGGGCATTGCCATGTCTTTTTTATATGAAGGCACCCAATGCCGAGCCGGGATCGAATTTACCGCCTGTCATATTCTGCGTATTGGCGTGGCTTTGCTGGGTTTGCGCATCGCCTTTGGCGATCTTGCCGCTCTTGGCTGGAAAACGGCCCTGCTATTGGTGGTCGCGATAATTAGTACGATTGTCTTTGGAATGTTAGTCGCTAAAGCATTCGGCCTACAAAAACGCTTTGGTGTACTCACCGGCGGTGCAGTAGGTATTTGTGGCGCATCTGCCGCCATGGCTATTTCCGCAGTTTTACCGGAGAGCAAAGACAAAGACCGGGATACTCTACTGACCATTATTGGAGTAACTTCCCTGTCGACCGTCGCCATGGTGCTCTACCCCATTATCGCCGGTATGTTAGATCTCGACCCCACCAGTACCAGTATATTTTTAGGCGGCACCATTCATGATGTGGCGCAAGTGGTAGGCGCAGGCTATTCAGTATCTGAGCAAACGGGAGATTTGGCCACCTTAACCAAGTTGGTACGGATCGCCTTCTTAATGCCGGTAGTGGTGTGTATTTTACTGGTAATTCGTCTCAATCTTAAAAAATCATCGGCAGGTGCCAAAGCGCCGGGCATTCCGGGCTTCTTAATTGCCTTTGTGATACTGATGACGATCAATAGTGTGGTCGACTTACCCATGGCGCTTAAAGATGGCGCTACGGATATCTCCCGTTTCGCCTTAGTGATTTCTATTGCTGCCATTGGCATGAAGTCAAACCTATCACAAATGCTTACCGTGGGGATAAAACCCATATTGTTGTTGGTACTCGAAACCCTGTGGATCGGCGGCTTGATACTGCTTTGCCTGCCGTATTTGTAAACTAATGCCCAAGTGACCGCAAAATGCAGCGTTCACTTGGGTATAGAGGAGTCTAGTGGTGAAAGATCCTAAGTTGCTCTCAAAAGAGCTGTCAGACCTTAATAAACATGACCTTGATGAATCTGCTGTTGATAAACCATCTCAGGGCATACACAAGTTATATCAGCAAGATCCAATAAAGGCTGACCAGCGTGTGTTTGGTCGCACTACTGACCCCGTCACGAGACGAGGGTTTTTATCTGGCCTGGCGACCATGAGCACTTTACTTGGCAGCAGAATAGTCTTTTCTGGTTTTATGCCTGCAGGTTTAATTCCTGTCACCCTCGCACAAGCCGCAGAGCCATTTACCATTGCTGGCAAAGACTCTGGGCTGGTGATATTAAACGACCGCCCGGTCAATGCGGAAACGCCTGCCCACTTGCTTAATGATGCAGTGACACCTGCCTCACGTTTATTTGTACGCAATAATGGTATCCCTCCCCAAGTAGTAGATGTCGACAATTGGACTTTAACTATTGAAGGCGAGTCAGCCAAGCAAAGTAAGACCTATACCTTGGGCGAATTGAAGACGCGTTTTGAACATCACAGCTATCAGCTGACACTAGAATGCGGTGGAAACGGTCGCTCAGAATTCAGTCCTCCGGCCAAAGGCAACCAGTGGACTAACGGCGCAGTAGGTTGTCCAACATGGACCGGCGTGCGTTTAGCGGATGTATTAAAAGATGTAGGCATAAAAGATGACGCTGAGTACATCGGCTACTATGGCAAAGATACCCATCTCAGTGGTGATGCGACAAAAGATCCCATTTCTCGTGGCGTACCCATGCACAAAGCCTTAGAGAAAGAATCGTTAATTGCCTGGTCAATCAACGGTGAAGATTTACCCTTAATGAACGGCCACCCTTTACGCTTGGTCTTTGGTGGTTGGCCCGCATCCACATCGGGCAAATGGCTTGAACGTATCGTTATTCGCAACCAAGTTCATGATGGCGCAAAAATGGTCGGAACCGCCTATCGCGTTCCTTGTAAACCCGTTGCTCCTGGGGCAAAAGTGGCAGACGAAGATATGTGTATTATCCATGCGATGCCGGTCAAGTCTTTAATTACCTCCCCTAAGTCCGGAGCGTTACAGCCCTTAGCTTCAAAACTCAAGATCTCAGGTCATGCCTGGGCCGGTGATAAGCGGGTTGATGCAGTGCATTTGTCCATTGATTTTGGACAAACCTGGCAGAAAGCGACCTTAACTAAAGCTGTTAACCGCAATGCCTGGCAACATTGGCAGGGTGAAACCACCTTCCCGATAAAGGGTTACTATGAAGTTTGGGCTCGCGCCATTGATAATGAGGGGATCAGCCAGCCTATGGTGTTACCGGGATGGAATCCCAAAGGTTATCTCAATAATGCCTGTCACCGAATAGCAGTGCAGGTGGTGTAAGATGCCTTTTGGTAAAGCTCAATCGTCTATCTGCTTCAAGCTACTGTTATTGATTAGTGTCGGTGGGTTTCATCTGGTTGCTCAAGGCAAAGAAGCGCTAAGCTTCGATCCCATCAGCGGCTTTGCCATCGGTCCTAATTATGAATTAGTCAGAGCCCAATGCACTGCTTGTCATTCGGCAAAGTTAGTCACGCAAAATCGTATGAGCAGAGAGAACTGGCTAAGTACCATTCGCTGGATGCAAAAGACTCAAGGTCTCTGGTCATTGGCTGAACAAGAATCTAAAATTTTGGATTATCTAGAGAGGTACTACAGTCCAGTGGCAGCCAGCCGTCGGCCTCCTATTCCTAGCCACTTAATGCCGGTCATACCCCTAAGCCAAAAAAAATAAAGGGTAATATTGTTGAGCCTTGCCTATAAGATGCATAGGGTCATTCTTCCCAACTTTTGAGGTGGTAAACCGCTACTGGTGACTCTACAAGCCAATTCAGTTTGGTTTTACCTTCTTCGATGCGACAGTTTACGTAGCAGTCCATCCCTTGGTTGGGCTCCTCAAAATGCCGGTATTCGGCTAAGGCCTGATGCCGATTTTTTTCATAGGTGTAAGAAAAACTAAGCAACTCCTGGGAATGGGCCAGTGCGCTGTAATTTGCATGCAACCACTCAAACGCAGGGCCTATCCAACGATCATGATTTACTAATTCAGCAAGCCGTTCTTTTTGCTCGACCTGACCGCTTATAAGCAGGGCGGTCTTTGCTAGCTTGATATCAAAGGTAGTCGAGTCAGACATTCCTAGCTTCAAGCAAAACTTACCTACTAGTTGCAATAATTGCTCTGTTTCTTGCAACATATATGGATCAATATTCTTCAAGCGCTGCTGTGGCTTAGGCCTATTACTTTGCCAAACAGATAACTGAGGCAATAGGTAATCAAGTACTGGACTGTTAGCCAAAATACTTTCCGTAGGGCTGTGCATACCCGCGGAAAGTGCTGAATTAATGACGATGTTCGCCGAGCTAAGATGTGACACCTATAACTCCAGTAGTGAATAAATCTAATTAAAAAAAGCTAAAGCAGAGTTTATGCCAAAGATGAATTTATTATGTAAATCAATGGTATATGTAGTTAATTAAGGCTAGCAATTGGTGCATGACAACTTTTTGACTTTGGCTTTACAAAACTATGTCTGCAATAAGTTTTAAAATGAGCATGGGAAAACGAGCAGGCTCCGCCCCAGTAGTTAAAAAGCTTATGCTTACTCATCATACTAGTGCTTGCCAGCAAGTTTTGACTAAAAATTTAATGTAATACCAATCCGCCTAAATACCTGCTCACTCAGCGATGAATAAAAGTAGCGTAATCACAGCGTGTTTTAAGCTGTATAAGGGCTGGCAAACTCCTTAGCAGCATTGCAATGTCTATGAAGGCAACCAGCATTCCTTCGACGTTACGCTTTGTTATGAAACTTGCCAACGCCTTCTGAGTTGATCTCATATCAAGGCACAA
>JAWUXW010000123.1:0-17367 GCA_034111125.1 Paraglaciecola sp. | reverse complement strand
GAATAAAGCATGGGTGTTGGGTGAGAATAGATTTAAACAACAAATTGAGCAGCAAGCTGGTAGGCGAGCATCAATTTTGGGCAAAGGTGGGGATAGAAAATCAAAAGCGTATAAAAATCAACCGCTCTGACCCTATCGATTTTCTAGAAGAAATACGTGATGCCACGAATAAAGCATCGGTGTTGGGTGAGAATAGAGTTAAACAACAAATTGAGCAGCAAGCTGGTAGGCGAGCATCAATTTTGTGCAAAGGTGGGGATATAAAATCAAAAGCGTATAAAAATCAACCGCTCTGACCCTATCGATTTGTCCGCTCATCACTGTGTGATGTGAGCATACAACATAATATAATCATGATCACTACGCGTATGATGCGCTTACGGTGGTATTTAGCCTTATCTTCGGCCTGAGATTTTGGAGAGTGTTTCATGCTGGTACTGCCTAATTTTATTTAGTCCAGCAGGTATAATATTGATCAGGTTAGGGTTGGCCACAACTATTCTGACTTTCTGAGAGTTTCTTCACACACTTCGCGTGTAGATACCTTAAACGGCCACGGCAAGCTCTGACCGCTTAACGCGCCGTCGATTAATAAACCAGTACACCCAGACCTTTGTGAGCCACTAAGTTAAGCAGTTTGAGTGATGTGCCACGCGGTTTTTTGCCGCCTTGCTCCCACTGCTTTACCGTTGATGGGCTGGTGTTTAAGTAAGCCGCAAACACAGCTTGGCTTACATGTTCTTTTTCACGTAATGCTTTGATATGTACAGCGTCATAGCGCTCCACTTCAGGTAACCACAGAGCATCGAACTCACGCATAGTAGTGATATCCATCACGCCTGCTTCGGTCAGATCCTTCGCTGTTTCATGCATTACATCTAAGATACTGTCTTTCATCTCATTTCACCTCTATCAAGCTACCCGCATTCACGGCTTTTTTAAGCTGTGGCGCAGTGTAACCAAGTAATTCTTTTGCCATGCGTTTGAACGCTTTCAACTCTTTTGAGTTGATATTGTCTTGCTCATTTTTGGGGAACCCGAACATAAAGAAGGCTTTATTACCCACTTTAAACGCTAAGATGGTACGCAACCCACCGCTTTTACCTTGCCCTTCTATCGCTGCCCGTTTTTTAAAAACGTGGCCTCCTAAGTCTGCATCGATTAAACCGTCTTCCATTTCCTTCACTGCGTCTTTTAAGGCCATGTCCGTTAGCCCCTCTTTATCAGCCCATTTATTGAACCATTTTGATTTATATATACGCATTTATTCCCCTTCACTAAGTACAACTATAACACTAAGTGATATCGTGTGCGCGACATTACTATCATAATGAACACACTCGCTTTTATCATTTTGCAATTATCCGACTTGAAATGATCGGCGTTGAAAGGTCACCCGCTATGTTAGCAAAAAAGTCAATATCCCCCGCATAATCTTTCGCAACACTGGCAATACCTTGAACAATACCATTAGGTGATGTAGTTCCAAGCCCTCCATTAAGCCTAGGAAAGTCTCCCAACAATGCACTACCTGATTCATTCCGGTACACCTATCGTCCATTGAGCGATGCACTATACGAATTGATATTATATGCACCATCATTAAAGCTTGAGCTGTTGAAGGTTATATTCGCATCTAACGCTGCGCGTCTATGGTAGTTTGTCAACTCCCTAGCCGCTGCATCGTTGATACTAAAGTCACCATTATAAAGACTTGGGTAATCAAACCCTGCAATAGCATCTAGAGCTTCATTACCCAAACGACCTATTTCAGAACGACCTGCTTGATTTAGACTACTTCGATAGCAGGTACAGTTGCGCCATCTAGTGTAGTTCTAAAGCCAAACGAATATTTAAAATCTCCAATCCCAAAAATTGGTAGCTTATTTTTTACAACATCGGTTTCTAGGATAATGTCAGATCTTCCCCCAACCTCATAATCATAGGCACCTCGATAAGATACGTTTAAGTTATCACTTTTGAATCCGTCAAAATCAATACCAAGTCTTTTAGCAAAAACATTTGTAGCACTACTTCCTAACAAAGGTGATTTACCTTGTAAGCCTAATAAATCCGAACCGAATATAGCTTCCCTTCATAATTTTTTGTTGGGGCTTGATAAGCAACAGATCCTCTAACAACACCACCTGCAGAAATGACGCTAGGTAGTTGCGAGGCAACAAACTCGGAATCATTAACTCTTTGTTTAACATCATTTATATTATGTAACTGAGCTTGTTGACCGTGCAAGCCTGAAACGTCTAATAGGTATTTAGCGCTATCACCAATGGTGTTTCCATAATCAATCACAGCCCCGAATAAGTTTACCCCACTGTTAAACAACTGTTTTTCATTGAAAGATAAATCTGAATATAAACTGTTAAATCCATCTCTACGTTGTTGACCAAATGCAATACCAGCCTCTACATCAATACCATCCAATATATTAGTTCCGATCGTGCGATTAGATGTTGCATTTACAACAGCGGCTTCACCTCTGGCCTTACCCGCTGAAAATGCATTATTAACACTTTCTTGTATACCTTGCATTTGCTGTAGATGGCGACTGCCTAATACATTCCCTTGACGGAAGTAAGCATTACTTTGAGCTTGGGCTGTGACCTCTCGCTGGCCAGCAGTAACTATCGAGTTCCCAAGTGCATTGCCAATTGCAATGACCCCGACGTGCAGTCACAGCTATAGATGCACCCAGCCCTTATATCACGTATCTTTTAAAGAACTTATTACCTCACATTTAGAGGCTGTATTGGCAATTTGCCCTAGACGCGGTTTTTCAGTCCGCTCATCACTGTCTGATGTGAGCATACAACATAATATAATATAATCATGATCACTATGCGTATGATGCGCTTACGGTGTTATTTAGCCTTATCTTCGGCCTAATATTTTGGGGGAGTGTTTCATGCTGGTACTGCCTAATTTTATTTAGTCCAGCAGGTATAATATTGATCAGGTTAGGGTTGGCCACAACTATCCTGACTTTCTGAGAGTTTCTTCACACACTTCGCGTGTAGACACATTAAACCGCCACAGCAAGCTCTGACCATATAACGCGCCATCATATAAAGGAGTGACCTGAGTTTTAATCGTAGACTTTCTTTCGGTGACTGGCACGTAAGACCAATACGACCAAGTTGTCATCTTCGATATTACAGATGACACGGTAGTCTTTCACCCGGTAACGCCACAGCCCGACTTTGTCAACCACTAGGGCTTTACCGAAGCGCCGAGGTGATTCATCTGTGGCGATGCGTGTTTTCAGATATTGGATGATGTCTTTCTAAGTTTGCTTGTCGAGCTTTTTTAACTCTTTAACAGCGCGTACATCCCACTCAATCGTCCAACCCAAGCTCAGCATCCACATCAGCCATTGAGAGCCGTTTACCTGGGTTTTCTACTCGACTAATGGCGATATAGGTATCTTCCATTTCATCCAGGTATTTCATAATCGCTTCTTTCGCATAAAACGTTTTGGTACGTCCTGTCGTCTCAGCCAATTGAGCTAAGCGCGTTTCTACATCATCTGATAAGCGTAATGAGAGCATAAATCACCTTTGTATTACATGTCATACGTGTAAGTCATAACACTTAGCGATATTGTGTACACGATATTATTATCATAATGAACAGGTGCACTTTTAACTGGTCGACCAGAGTCTTTGCTTGTTTCGTGTGATATATAATATAAGGATACGCAAGCAGAACTGATTTGCGAGACATGGACGTGACACTTCACTCTTCACTTCAGTTTTCTTCAGCGCTATCACTCATGTTTTTACTTTTAATTATCATTATGAGGATATCGTTATGTTAAACGACCCTATATTACCTGACATGCCATCGGCCGAGTTCGATGCGATTTATAACCTTGTTAGTCGCGCAGTACGCGCTGCACGACATCACAACCCAGCCACCTCGTTCAATGAGATAACACAACACCCTCCTGTACAGTTGATGTTTGATTTTATTGAGCAACAAGTAAACGGCGTATTTGACCACCCACCTATACACATTGATGAGTCAGTCATGGCGCATTACACCCATAAGAGCCACTTGTAAACACCACTCTAAAAACGCAGCTATTCGCCATTGTTTTACCGAGTATTTGGAACAACAGAGCCTTGTGCAACAACTCGACGAGCGAGAGCGACGTTTGTTTAAAGGTATTTTCGCCATGCTTGCTCTAGCACTACAACTCCCCGCAACCCCCCTGTGTCAGGCTAGTTGTCGCCTCTAATTTTTAGTTAGAGGTTATTAAAATGAGTATACGATTTTCTAGGTCATTTAAAATTCAAGCTGTAGAAAAAGTATTAAGTAGAGCTGATAATGTAACGATTAAAGAACTTGCAGATTCTTTGGGTGTTGCGTTTTCAACATTAAATAGACGGCAGCTGCAAGCGAGAAAACAAGTGTTTGAACCCGTTAACCGCTTACAAGCCACTTATGGCTAATCCCAGTCAACATGGCAACAAGGGGTTGGTAGTACAATAACTTTAAACTTTTTGGCAGCTATGCCGCTGCCTTCCATTCGCCTATTCAACACCTTGTGACAACAGCAGAATTCAACTAAGCACTTCACTCACCACTTCGCCATCCACAAAGCGACTCACCAGCTGGTCACCTTTGCTCAATTGCGAGGCACTCTTGACGATTTCACCTTGTTTGAAACTAATGCTATAACCCCGGCTGAGGGTGCCAAGTGGGCTGACCGTATCGAGCAGATGAGCATTGCTTGCAAGGATTGTTTGTTTGCCGTTTAGCAATTGCTGCACTCCCTGCTGAAGTCGATCTTGCAAAGTCTGCGCTTTTTGTTGTTGCTCTAGCAGTAAATGCTTAGGTGATAACATATGCAGACGATTAATAAGTTTTTCGCTGGTGTTTTTAACTAGATAAAGTTGGCGTTCAAAGCGGTTGCTTAAAATGGTATGCAACCTATCTACATTTTGAAACTGTTGCTGCAATTGATTGCGCGGGTGCTGTTGTTGCAGCTTTTGAACCATAACTTGCTGCTGATAACTCGCTTCTTTTAGGCTGGTAGCAATAAGTTTGTGCAGTTTTTCCTGCAAATATTCAATGTTGTTAAATAGCTCACTTTGCTCGCGACTGACTAGCTCTGCAGCAGCCGAAGGAGTAGGGGCCCGCATATCGGCAACAAAATCGGCAATGCTCACATCTATCTCATGACCGACTGCGCTAATGATGGGTAGTCTTGATGCAAATATCGCTCTGGCAACATCCTCCTGATTAAAACACCACAGATCTTCAAGAGAGCCTCCACCACGGCCGACTAATAGCACATCCACTTCTTTTCTGTTGTTGGCTACTTCAATGGCACTGCATATTTGTGTTGAGGCCGTATCTCCCTGCACTTGAGACGGATAGATAATCGCTTGAATGGCTGGGTTACGGCGCTTCATTACCGATAATATGTCATGTAGGGCAGCCCCCGTTGCTGAGGTGATAATACCCACCCGTAGAATAATTTCCGGCAACACTTGTTTATACTGCTGGGCAAACAAGCCTTCGCCAGCCAGTTTAACTTTAAGCAACTCGAATTGTTGTTTGAGTTGGCCTTCACCTTCGGGCTCCAGGTGCTCAACAATAAGCTGATAATCCCCACGGGCTTCATACAAGCTTAAGTTGGCACGCACTAATACCTTGTCTCCCTCTTTAGGTTTCTGTTGTACCCGGCGATTGGCTCCTTTAAACATGGCGGCTTTCACCTGGGCCCGACTATCTTTAAGTGTGAAGTACCAATGACCGGAGCTGGCGGCGACAAAATTGGATATTTCCGCCGACAACCAAATTTGACCTATTTCCTTTTCCAACACTGAGCGTGCAAGGCCGTTTAACTTGCTAACAGTGAAAATATTACGTGTTGTGCCTGATCCACTAAGATGGGCGTTGAACATATTGCTGAACCTACTATGGAAAACTTGAAGAAATAACAGGAATACAGTTTACCTGAATAAGCAAAGCGGCTACAATCCCGGCGCAATTAAAACCTCATTTAAAGGTGTAGTTGCATGTTGCGGATCACTAAAGAAGCCCTTACGTTTGATGATGTGTTGTTAGTGCCTGGTCACTCAACCGTTCTGCCCCATACCGCCAATCTGAAAACTAGATTGACCCGCGGTGTTAGTCTAAATATTCCCCTTGTTTCTGCTGCCATGGATACTGTATCCGAAGCGCGTCTGGCTATTGCCTTAGCGCAAGAAGGCGGCATTGGTTTTATTCATAAAAACATGCCGGCGGAAGCTCAGGCCGATCATGTACGTATGGTAAAAAAATACGAAAGTGGTGTAGTTTCGGATCCGGTAACGGTGTCCCCTGATGCGACCATTGGCGAAATTAATGCGCTGAGTAAGCATCATGGTTTTTCCGGCTTTCCAGTCGTTGATGCAGATAAAAATTTGGTCGGGATCGTAACCGGTCGCGATTTACGCTTTGAAAAACGCTTTGATCAACCTATTTCTAAGGTTATGACCCTTAAAGATGATCTGGTTACTATCAAAGAAGGTGCTAAGTCTGAGCAGGTACTTGAACTGATGCATGAACATCGCATCGAGAAAATTTTAGTGGTAGATGATGCCTTCAAACTCAGAGGCATGATCACGGTTAAAGATTTCCAAAAAGCAGAAAGTAAACCCAATGCCTGCAAAGACGAGCGCGGTCGTTTGCGCGTTGGCGCTGCAGTGAGTGTTGGTCCAGGTACTGATGAGCGAATTAGACTGTTGGTTGATGCTGGGGTGGATGTATTGCTTATCGATACCTCACATGGCCACTCACAAGGCGTTATCGACAGGGTTAAAAAAGTCCGTGCTGATTTCCCTGATGTACAGCTTATAGCCGGTAATGTAGCGACAGGCGAGGGTGCCTTAGCTCTTGCCAATGCCGGCGTTGATGCGGTTAAAGTGGGCATTGGCCCTGGTTCAATTTGTACTACTCGTATAGTGACTGGCTGTGGTGTACCACAAATTACTGCCGTATCTGATGCAGTTGAAGCCTTAAAAGATCGGGATATACCGGTTATTGCCGATGGTGGCATTCGCTTCTCAGGCGACATTGCTAAGGCCTTGGTCGCTGGCGCAAGCTCGGTAATGGTCGGCAGTATGCTGGCGGGAACAGAAGAAGCGCCAGGCGAAGTAGAGCTGTATCAAGGTCGTTACTTTAAGTCATACCGTGGTATGGGCTCGCTAGGTGCGATGAATCAGACCGATGGCTCCTCTGATCGTTATTTTCAGGACAGTAAAAACGCTGAAAAGCTTGTGCCAGAAGGTATTGAAGGTAGGGTTGCATACAAAGGGCCCATCTCTAATATTATTCATCAGCAAATGGGCGGACTGCGATCAGCGATGGGCTTAACTGGATGCGCTACGATTGAAGAACTTCGCACCAAGCCGCAGTTTGTTAAAGTTACGGCTGCCGGTATGGGAGAATCTCACGTACATGATGTGAGTATCACTAAAGAAGCACCTAACTACCGACTGGGTTAATACCTTGAGTCAAAAGATGGCTGGCAGAACACCGGCCTTTCTTTTTTATGCAGAGAGTTTTAAAGAGTAAATACATGACAACAGACATTCATCAACAACGTATTCTAATCCTTGATTTTGGCTCTCAATATACTCAGCTAATTGCCCGCCGTGTGCGTGAAATAGGGGTGT
This sequence comes from Paraglaciecola sp., assembly GCA_034111125.1. Taxonomy (GTDB): domain Bacteria; phylum Pseudomonadota; class Gammaproteobacteria; order Enterobacterales; family Alteromonadaceae; genus Paraglaciecola. The sequence continues at coordinate 9,679 of JAWUXW010000123.1, read as the reverse complement.
ACTGTGAACTTTGGGCCTGTGATGTAAGCGAAGCGCAAATTCGCGAATTTAAGCCAAACGGTATCATTCTTTCTGGAAGCCCAGAGTCTGTGCATGCGGCTAACTCTCCTCGCGCACCGGAATATGTATACACAGCTGGTGTACCAGTGTTTGGTATTTGCTACGGTATGCAAGTGATGGCCGAGCAGTTGGGTGGCTCAGTGCAAGGTTCAAGCGATCGTGAGTTTGGCTACGCCCAGGTTGAAGTCGTCAACAAAATGGCCTTGCTAGAGAATATTGAAGATCATGTCAGCGCTAACGGTAACGCCTTGTTAGATGTGTGGATGAGCCATGGGGATAAGGTCTCTGCATTACCTGAAGGCTTTGTCACCGCAGCAAAAACAGATAGTTGCCCCTTCGCCTCGATAGTCAACGAAGAAAAGCAGTTCTATGGTGTGCAGTTTCACCCAGAAGTGACTCACACTCGCCAGGGGGAGCGTATTTTGTCCCACTTCGTACTGGATATTTGCGGCTGCGAAAAATTGTGGACACCGGGCGCCATCATCGAAGATGCGATCGCACGGATGAAAAAACAAATAGGTGATGATGATGTCATTCTTGGTTTGTCGGGCGGAGTGGATTCTTCGGTAGTGGCCATGCTGCTGCATCGAGCCATTGGCAAACAGCTTACCTGTGTTTTTGTCGATAACGGTTTGCTGCGCTTAAATGAAGGTCAGCAAGTGATGGATATGTTTGGCGATCATTTTGGCCTGAACATCCGTAAGATCGAAGCTGAGGATCGTTTCTTATCGGCTCTGGCAGGTGAAGACGAGCCGGAGGCCAAGCGTAAGATCATCGGCCGGATATTTGTTGAAGTATTTGATGAGGAATCGAAGAAATTAGTCAATGCAAAATGGCTGGCTCAGGGCACTATTTATCCTGATGTCATCGAATCTGCAGGCTCTGCCACCGGCAAGGCCCATGTCATCAAGTCTCATCACAACGTGGGTGGTCTGCCTGCCAATATGGCCATGGGCCTGGTTGAGCCCTTGCGTGAATTGTTTAAAGACGAGGTTCGCAAAATAGGCCTTGAACTTGGCCTGCATTACGACATGCTATATCGCCATCCTTTTCCAGGGCCTGGTTTAGGCGTGCGGGTGCTGGGTGAAGTGAAAAAAGAATATTGTGATTTGCTGCGCCGGGCCGATGCGATTTTTATTGACGAACTACATGTCGCAGATTTATACCAAAAAGTCAGCCAGGCCTTTACCGTATTTTTACCGGTTAAATCGGTTGGCGTAATGGGTGATGCTCGCAAATACGACTGGGTAGTATCGCTTCGAGCGGTAGAAACCATCGACTTTATGACTGCCCATTGGGCGCATTTACCCTATGACTTCCTGGGTAAGGTGTCGAATCGCATCATCAACGAGATAGATGGTATTTCCCGGGTGGTATACGACATTTCAGGCAAACCTCCTGCCACCATTGAGTGGGAATAACATTGCAAGGTGAGACAAACATTTTGATTAGAGTGGCAGAGCGCGCGGATCTGTCCACTTTACAAAAGTTTGAGCAGGGCATTATTGCCACTGAGCGGCCATTCAATAGTAGCTTAAAAAGTGAGAAAATCTGTTATTACAATATTGCAGAGCTGATTGATGGAGATAGTTCTGTGGTGATGGTGGCCGAAGACCAGGGGCTGCTAGTTGGCTCTGGTTTTGCTCGTATCAAGCAATCGAAAGCGTATTTAAATCACAATACTCATGCCTATCTGGGTTTTATGTTCGTCGCGCCAAGTCATCGTGGCCAGGGCATCAACCAACTTATAATCCAGGCATTGATAGCCTGGGGGAAAGAGCAAGGCATGAGCGATTTTCACCTTGAAGCCTATGCGGACAATACTTCAGCCATTCGTGCCTACGAAAAAATGGGTTTTGAGCAATCATTAGTCGAGATGAAGTTAAGCGTAAAATAAGCCATTATAAATATCTTTAGGAATACCCTTGGCCATAAAACCCACCATCTACAAATTTACGATTTCTCTGTCTGATCTTAATCGTAATTATTACGACAGCTTGAATCTTACCGTTGCCCTGCACCCCTCAGAAACCAATGAGCGCATGATGGCCAGGGTGCTGGCTTATTGCTTGAACGTGAGGGCTGATGGGAGCATTAGCACACAAGAACAATTAAGTTTCACTAAAGGGCTCAGCGAAATAGAAGAGCCAGACATGTGGGTGCGTTCTTTGGATGAGCAAATACTATTATGGATAGAGCTGGGAGAACCCGCCTTTGACCGAGTTAAAAAGGCCAGCCGTTTAAGCAAAAACCTTAGGGTATATAGTTTCAATTCAAAATCCGATACCTGGTGGCGTCAATGCCAGCAGCAATTTAGTCAATTGGATGTGTCCGTATTTCAGTTTGATCCCACGGCGATCCAATCCCTTGCTCAGTTGGTGCAGCGTGGTATGAATATGTCAGTGACCATTACCGGCGATTCTGCGTTTATTGCCGCCGAGCAGGGTGAAGTAGAGGTGCTGTGGAAAGTTTTACAGTTAACGGAAGCCTTTGATAAATGATATCCAAGTTCGACGCCATCCGTCCTTATGACGATAGTGATCTACCGTTAATTCTCAACAAACTTGTTAATAATAACGAGTTAATTGATATTTTGGTGGCCTTTCGCTTTTCTTCTTTGCCATCATTTCTCCGATCTTTTTTTCGTTACTTGATGAGACATTATATACACCGACAGACTCGAAAAATTATTACCGTGGAGGCTTTTCAGGCGTTAATAGAACCTTATATGCAGCGCACGATTGACAGTACGACTACAGATTTCAGCTTGAGTGGTTTTGAGCAGCTGGATTTAACTCAGTCCTACTTATTTGTCAGTAATCATCGGGATATTGCCCTGGACCCTGGTTTTGTGAACTGGGCATTACATATTAATAATCAAGACACCGCACGCATCGCGGTAGGGGACAATTTGCTGGATAAAGATTGGGTGGCCGATCTTATACGTTTGAATAAATGTTTTATTGTGCGACGCTCTGCTAAAGACAAGCGACAGAAGTTGGCCGATGCCAAACTGCTTAGTGAATATATTCAACATAGTTTGCATACTGAAAAGCAACATATTTGGATAGCCCAAAGGGAAGGACGGGCAAAGGATGGCAATGACGTGACTAATCCGGCGATTCTCTCTATGTTGGCATTAAACAGACCAAAGGATGTGGACATTTCTACCTACATTAAATCTTTGCGAATTGTACCGGTGTCCATTTCTTACGAGTTTGATCCCTGTGATATTAATAAAGCAGAAGAATTACATGAAACCGAAATGAATGGCTCCTATGACAAGAACGATTGTGAGGATCTTAATAGTATTGCAGCTGGGATTGTCGGTAATAAAGGTAGGGTACATGTACATTTTTCTAAGGTGTTAGATGAGGATTTTGTTAGTACCAGGCAAGTGGCGGACTATTTGAACAAGCAGATAGTCGCCGGTTATCATTGTTTTGCCACGGCATTTGTGGCAGCAGATATGCTTGGGTTGCCTATTATTGATATCGGCGTAGACTTCGACAATCAAAGCAGGCTGGAGGCTAAACAATATTTGTTGGATAGAACCGCTAGATTAACCCCTGAAATAAAAAATAGATTATTAAATATGTATGCTGCGCCACTTAGCAATAAACACTCAGGCGTCGAGCTTTCTTAACAATGAAATTCAAGACATTAAAAAACGCCAGATAGCGCTTTTTAATGTACCAAATGTAATACCAACCCACCTAAATATCAGCTCACTCAGCGATGAATAAAAGTAGCGTAATCACTGCGTGTTTTAAGCTGTATAACGGCTAAAGCGTCAGCAACTTTGCTATCGGCCTTCGGGAAGGGCTGGCAAGCCGCCCTAGCGGCATTGCAACGTCTATGAAGGCAACCAGCATTCCTTCGACGTTACGCTTTGCTATGAAATTTGCCAACGCTTTTTGAGTTGATCACCTATCAAGGCGCAATGGCATAAGTGCTTGGCTTAGGCAACTTTATCCTTTTTCAAATCATCAAATTGACGGTTAAGATCGTATTTTTCATCGGTAATAATTTTTTCTAACGTTTCGATACGTTCTTTTAGTGCGGCAATTTTTTGTGCGGTCTGATCAGATACCTGAGTCTCTTTTTTGTCTTTCTTTTTAGCCCGTGGCCCGTTGACTAATTCTACAATTGCCCAGCAAACCAATGCTACTATTGCGATGGCGGTCATGTTCATAATACTCCCTCGTTTTTTCGGTATTTAATGTATAAAAGTGTATTCGCATACAATATGTTTAGCAAATAGTTGACCAATATTAAAATATCTTATTAATCAATTGCTTATGTTTTAAGAGAATAATTGCAAGTACTAATTTGGTGAATTTGACTAAGTATGTAATATTTTTCGCCAATTTTTATATCATAAGTAGTTTTCACTAGAGGTCATATGACAACAAAACAAGATGAGCTTTGGATGCAGCGTGCCTTAATATTAGCCGACAAGGCATCTGCCCAGGGGGAGATCCCGGTAGGCGCTATTTTGGTGCGAGACAATGATGTACTTGGGGAGGGCTGGAATCAATCGATAATGCTGAATGATCCCTCGGCTCATGCGGAAATGCAGGCAATTCGTCAAGCCGGTAAGCGAGCTGCTAATTATCGACTGATTAACACTACCTTATATGTGACACTGGAGCCTTGTCCCATGTGTGCGGGTTTACTGGTGCACAGCCGTATTCAGCGTCTGGTGTTTGGCGCGTCTGACTTAAAATCAGGTGCAGCAGGTAGTTTGATGGACTTATTGAGTGATCAACGATTGAATCATCAACTTGAGGTGGTATCGGGAATCTTGGCAGAGCAATGCGCTGATAAATTGTCATCCTTCTTTCGCATGCGCAGAGCCGAAAAGAAAGAAGCGAAACAAAGAGGACTTAAACAGGACTTGCTTCCTCCAAGCCTTGGTTAAATTCCATTACTTGAAATTGTTGGCGTCGTAGCACTATTTTTTGATGGACACGCTTTAGCAATTGTCGGCGGCGGCCATTGTTTTGTATTCTACTTTTGTTAATTGCACTTGTTCTTTTTCTCATTATTTCTCCTTTATAAACTATTTTTTAATAGAGTCCGTTATACGTCATTAGTTTCATCTATGAATAAATTATGTCAATGGAAACGACGCTTAGTTGAACTGACTATGGAGTTGTTTGAATTTTGTCCGAAAGTGTCGGTTGAGAACCCAAGACGGACTGTTCGGGGGCTTCTGGCTGTTCTTCATCCAGCCAAACCAATGTATCGTAGTAACGGCGGATATTGTCTACGTAACTGACTGCTTCATGGCCGCGAGCATAGCCATAACGTGTAGTTTTGTAGTGCTTTTTTTGACGCAGTTGCGGCAGACGTTTTTTGACATCTACCCACATATCCTGATTACCACCTTGTTTGTCGGTCAATACCCTGGCGTCCTCCAAATGACCCAAACCAATATTATATGCCGCCATTGCAAACCAAAGGCGATCGGGCTGCAGAATACGAGCCGGAATGCGCGCCAGTAGCTTAGCAATATATTGGGCTCCACCCCGAATACTCTGCTCCGGGTCAAGGCGGGAAACGATACCCATTTCTTTGGCAGTTCTCAGAGTGAGCATCATCATACCTCTCACGCCCGTAACTGACCTGGCTTCTGGGTGCCAGTGGCTTTCCTGATAACTCATCGCTGCCACTAAGCGCCAGTCCATGTCTCCCGCGTGAACTTCAAACCAGGGACGAAATTTAGGTAATACTTCTTTTGCCGAACGGATAAATTCCCGCGTGTCCACATAGTTGAAGGTGCGAACATGGCCAAAATATTTATCTTCTAAGGCGGCTAGCGTTCCGTCGGTTTGGATAAGACCGAAATACTCGAGTAAGGCTGCTAGCAAAGAGTCGTCTCGCTCTTTATTGACTGCCCAAGCCACCCCCTGGGATTGATTTAAGGAAAAACCAATACTCAGTTCAGGATAACGGCGACGCATTAAGGCCAAAATGTTTGAATCGGCAACCGTATAGTCCAATTCTTCATTCAAAACCATTTCCATTAGCTCTTCCGCATCTTTGTCGTCAGTTTCTTGCCAGTTTAGCTCTTGATATTGTTGTTTATATTTCCGCAACGACTCACTATGGCTACTGCCAGATATAATGGTTAAGTCACCGTTTAAGTCGCTTATTTTTCTTGGCCAAATTTTACCTTGCTTAAAGACTAATTTTTGACTGATATTTTGATAGGCAGGGCCAAATTTATATAGGGCATTGCGCTCAGGGCTGATGCTGATACCTGCTGCAATGACGTCCAGATGTTGGCTTTCAAGCTGGGGAAATAATTCGTTTAAGTTGTAATAGGGAAAGACTTCTAGTTTCACGCCCAGATAGTCAGCAAAGCCCACAGCTAACTCATATTCAAAGCCCACTGGACCGCTAGGACCATTGTAATAGGTAGTTAAGCCATAGGTCGTACCTACTTTCAATACGCCTACATCCAATACTTCACTTAAACTATTGGATTGTTGTACATCATCACATCCGCCAATCAGCAGTGTTGATAATAAAATTAAGTGAAGATGAAATCGAATAACTTGTGCTCCCGCTAAAAATGCCAATGTCTATTGTGAACACATTATTAACTTTCATCCAGTCATTTGTATTTGGGCTTATTTACTCTTGCTGCCTATTTTTGGTCAAAGCAACGCATTTTGATAGCTGCGCTGGTTTTGGACCTTGTTAATTAAGTCAAGAATTAGCAACAAATCATCAAGTCAAGAATTAGCAACAAATCATCAGGAGTGGTTTTGAACTGCATTGGCATTGGCTCAAGGCAGGATGCCATAAATCAAGAGCGGGACACGTGTATAAAGAAGCCTTTGGACAACACCCGTGCGTCATTTACACTGCTTTATCTCTCGATCATGTAGGATAACTACACCATGTTCATTCTGTATTGTATAAACGGTGCGCAAACAGCCGTAAAATCATACAGAAAAAGTAAACAGACCCTGAGAATTAAAGTTGTATTTGTGTGTCTTCGACGCTTATCAATTCGTCTGATTTAAATTATACCCAAACCACCTGAAAATGTGTATTTCAAAACATTCACAGGGCGTCTAATTCGAGGTGCATCAATGCAGCAATAGTCGCTCCCTTGTCATTTGATGGAAAGAAGAAGTGGGGGCCTTTGGCGCTCCGGGACGGCGGGTTTAAAAGCACTTTATACTGCGTTAACTGTTCTCAACATAGAACCACTATGCTTTCAAACTGTTGCCTTGTCTAAAGTGTTTTTAATTCCCGCTGAAACATGCATTTTCAGGTCGATTGGGTATATAATCCGCGCCTTAAAAAATTCCGCAATAATAGATCCCCGGAGCCGTAATGCTGATGGGTATCGTAACTTGGTGATAGCCTTTATGTTAGTTCTTCGTGGTGCGCCCGCTCTATCTGATTTTCGTATTAATAAATTATTAAGCCAATTGGCGGATGCCAAATTACCGGTGAGCGCGGTTTACGCAGAAGTCGTTCATTTTGCTGAGCTGAGTGAGCCTTTATTAGATGACGAAAAGCTCGTGCTCGATAAATTGCTTACCTACGGGCCAAACATCGAAGAACACCCGGCTCAGGGACGTTTATCGCTAGTCGTGCCGCGCCCGGGTACCATTTCGCCCTGGTCATCGAAAGCCACGGATATTGCCCGCAATTGTGGTTTGAAGAAAGTAAAACGCCTTGAGCGCGGGGTTGCCTATTATCTTGAAACATCGGAATTGGAAGAGGCACAGTTAACTCAACTCAAGGCTGTTTTGCACGATAGAATGACTGAGTCAGTGTTGAGTGCGTTTGAAGAGGCGAATGTCTTGTTCAAGGAAGAGCAGCCTAAAGCGTTGACCTCGGTGGATATTCACACTCAAGGTCCTCAAGCGCTGGTGGACGCCAATATCAAGTTGGGCTTGGCCTTGGCTGAAGACGAAATCGATTATCTGTATGAGAGCTTCCAGGCTCTGGGTCGTAATCCAAATGATGTAGAACTCTACATGTTTGCCCAGGCGAATTCAGAGCACTGTCGTCACAAAATATTTAATGCCGACTGGACGATTGATGGGCAAGAACAAAGTAAGTCTTTGTTTAAAATGATCAAAAACACCTATGAACTATGTGGTGCTAACGTACATTCTGCCTACAAAGACAACGCTGCCGTGATGGAAGGGAACTTTGCCGGTCGCTTCTTTCCTCAAGATAGTAATAATGAATATAGCTACCACCACGAAGATATCGATATTTTGATGAAAGTGGAAACGCATAATCATCCTACTGCTATTTCACCGTTCTCTGGTGCTGCCACTGGCTCCGGCGGCGAGATCCGTGACGAAGGCGCTACGGGGAGAGGTTCTAAGCCCAAGGCCGGTTTAGTTGGCTTTTCTGTTTCTAATTTGCGTATTCCCGGTTTTGAACAGCCCTGGGAAACCGATTATGGAAAACCCGATCGCATCGTAAATGCCTTCGATATAATGATGAATGGTCCATTAGGCGGGGCTGCATTTAATAACGAATTTGGTCGTCCGAGTATTTTGGGCTACTTCCGTACCTATGAACAACAGGTCACTAGTTTCAATGGTCTTGAGGTCCGTGGCTACCACAAACCGATTATGCTGGCGGGTGGTGTGGGCAATATTCGTAAATCTCACATTCAAAAAGGTGAAATTACCGTTGGCGCTAAGCTGATTGCCTTAGGTGGCCCGGCGATGAATATTGGTTTGGGCGGCGGTGCAGCTTCATCTATGGCCTCTGGACAAAGCAGTGAAGATTTGGACTTTGCGTCTGTACAGCGGGGCAATCCAGAAATGGAGCGTCGTTGTCAGGAAGTGATCGACAAATGTTGGCAACTGGGTGACAGCAACCCCATTCAATTTATCCATGATGTGGGAGCGGGTGGTTTATCTAACGCCTTCCCGGAACTAGTAAATGATGGAGGACGAGGGGGTAACTTCGAATTACGTGACGTGCCTAATGACGAGCCGGGCATGACCCCCCTTGAAGTCTGGTGCAACGAGTCACAAGAGCGCTACGTTATGTCGGTAGCTCCGGAAAACCTTGAACTGTTTGCTCAAATTTGCCAGCGGGAGCGAGCGCCGTTTGCAGTTGTCGGTGAAGCCACCGAAGAACAGCATCTAAGCATAAATGACAAACATTTTGAAAATAAAGCGATTGATCTGCCTCTGGATGTGCTCTTGGGCAAAGCCCCTAAAATGCATCGAAATGTTGCATCAAAACAACTCAAAGGCACGCCGCTAGATACCACTGATATTGTGCTGGCCGAGGCTGCCGAGCGAATTTTACGTTTGCCTACGGTGGCAGAGAAAACTTTTTTGATCACCATTGGTGATCGCTCTGTTACCGGCATGGTGTGCCGGGATCAAATGGTCGGTCCCTGGCAGGTGCCCGTAGCCGATGTCGCCGTGACCGCGGCTGCCTTTGATACTTATCAGGGTGAAGCCATGTCTTTGGGCGAGCGTACGCCGATCGCATTGCTGAATTACGCTGCATCTGGGCGAATGGCCGTCGGTGAAGCGCTGACTAACATTGCTGCTGCGGATATTGGTGACTTAAAACGTATTAATTTGTCGGCCAACTGGATGGCTGCTGC